>NZ_CP019646.1:3545993-3868357 GCF_001999965.1 Limihaloglobus sulfuriphilus
GTTACCAGGGCTCCCTGATGGTTTTTCCCCACGACGGTGTCGCCTTCCCAGTCCCCGATGCGGTTTTTTCTCTCTACAACCGGTGGGCGTTTTTCGATACCAACCCTGTTTTTGATCGTTCCACGCCGGTCCCGGCTGTTTCTTCGTTTTCTTCTTTGTTTGGTCCCGGCAATCCGCAGATGGGTATACAGGGTTTCTCCCCGGGCTTTATCCTGCCAAATGTGCTGGTAAATCCGCTCATGACTGACGGCCGGCCCCTGCCAGTGGGGATCGGTTTTCATGCGTTTTGCGATCTGCTCCGGCGAATGTTGCTGCCGGAGGCGGGATTCAATGTATTCTATCGTCTCCGGCTTCATTTTGACTGCTTTACGGGCGGCCATCCGTCGATATAAAGCCTTTTGCTGGGCCTGCTTAGGGCGATAGCCCCGCAGACCTGTATTGCGGGCCAGTTCCCTGCTGATCGTGCTGGGAGAAACGCCCAACGCCGCAGCTATTTGTTTTTGTTGATTTCCTGCTTGCTTCATGGCATATATTTCGATACGATCGTCTTCGGTGAGCTGCTTGTACGCTCTCATAAGTGTTCCTTTCGTTGAGGTCACCATAATTCAGTGAGAGAGTATACCAGCTCACCACAATTTTGGCGACTTAATTGCACTTATGAGTTGAATCCGCTTTTCGTAAAGTCAATGCTTCAATAGATGCAACGGAAGTTCAGGTTACAAACGATAAAAATGCGTTAAAAGTACAGTTGACTGAGGAAGATATTAGAGAAAAATATCCTTGGGATTATACGATATTGACTACTAGGCTCAGGAAAAGGTATTCAAACTTTAAAGCTAATCAAAAATATCATAATCTTCGAAAGCCTCTTGAGGGAAACCCAAAACTTTGTAGAACACGATACCTAGACCCTGGAAATCCCAAGGGATTGGCAAAAAGATATTATAATCCGAATATTATCAAAAAATTTGATACTCACTATAAGATAATAAAGTAGTAAAAGGATGTGAATTAAAGGAGAACAAAAAGGGTTCAAGTCTCTTTTTAAGCAGACGGACGTGTAAGATGCTCGTTATAAGCACTTTACATTTGAAGGTCTGCCCGTTTTCAAAAGTATTGCCAGCAAAAAATATCTTTTACATTGCTGTAAACCCTTCATTATAAGGATTTTTAAATAACCATGAAGTAAATGAAGGACATGAAGAGAGTCTTGAGATTTAAACTTCAATTCCTTCATGGTTAAATCGGAAATAATTGCTCTTTGAGAGACATGTATCTTTGCTACAACTGCCGGTTTTTCAAATATTGTATCGCTTCGAGCATGTCGGCGGGCAGTGGGCTCTCAAAGTGTATCCGTTTGCCGGTGAGCGGGTGGTCGATTTCCAGCCGCCATGAATGCAGGGCAACGCGGTTGATGATGTAGTCAGGCTCAAGGCTCGGCTGGAACCGGCCGCGGTAGATGGGTGTTCCGCCGTACATTTCGTCTGCCGCGAGGGGGTGTCCCATATCCGCCAAATGCACACGTATCTGATGAGTGCGTCCGGTCTCGAGCTGTATCTCAACCAGTGAATGGGTTTTAAAGCTCTCTCTGAGGCGGTAGCGTGTGCGGGCGGAGCGGCCGGTGTCTGTGACGGCGTATTTTTCTATGAATTTTCTGTCGGGGCCGATGGGTTTATCGATAAGCCCCTGCGGCGGCGAGGGTTCTCCGTGGACGAGCGCTATATATTCTTTGCCAACGGTGCGGCGGCGGAACTGCTCTGAGACGGCGTCGTTTATCCTGCTGTTTTTGCTGAAAATTATTGTGCCGCTGGTTTCCCTGTCTAAGCGGTGAATCACTCCCGGTTCAAACGCCGGCTCGCCGTCGTCACCGGCTTCAAATTTAGCATAGTGGATAAGACCGTTTAGAATCGTTCCCGAGGGGTTGCCTCTGCCAGGGTGGATTATCCTGCCCGGCTGCTTGTTGATAACGATGATCGCCTCGTCTTCATAGATGATGTTAAGCGGCATCTCTTCGCTGAGCAGCTCTCTGTCGGGCAGGTCGAGCTCGATGGTGTCCTGCCAGTTGACCTTTCGTGAGGGTTTGGCACGCGTGCCGTTTACGATGATCTTTTGGCTGCGTATGATTCTCTGGAGCTTTGCACGGCTTAGCTGGCCGAAACGCTTGCCCAGGTATTTGTCCAGACGGATATCGGAATACTTCGGGCCTACCTTTATTACAAGGTGCTCTCCAAAACGCATATCGCTGCCGCTGTTATCCGCTGAAACGCTCAAAACCTGCCTTGTAAAACCAGATTAGTCATCAGTCCCGGATTTTTTCATCTGCCTGTAAACATCCATCGCCTCGGGGAAGGGCCCAAGAGCCCGCTCGAAAATACCCAGCGTGAATGCAATAGTCAGCCCGTAGTTTGTCATCGGCACATTGTACTCGCGGGCACTGATAAGCCTCGATAGCATCTCTCTGCGGTTCCACATGCACGCGCCGCAGTGGATTATGAGTTTGTACTCGGCGATGTTTTGCGGCCAGTCGTGCCCGCGCCAGTGGTCGATCTCGAGACTGCCGCCGACATACTGCCGCAGCCAGCGGGGGATCTTTACCGTGCCGATATCGTCCGTTATCGGGTGGTGCGTACAGGATTCGGCTATCATGATCTTATCGCCCGGCCGGAGGTTTTCGATCGTCATCGCGCCGCGTACCATCTCGGCAAGATCAGCCTTTAACCGGGCAAAGAGTATGCTGAAACTGGTCATCGGTATATCATCGGGCGTATCGGCGGCGACCTTTAGAAACGCCTGTGAATCGGTAACAACGATATCGGGTTTCTGTTTGAGCATCTCCAGTGTGCGGAAAAGTTCACGTTCTTTAGTTACTATTGCCACCGAATCGCCGTCGAGCAAATCTCTTATTGACTGCACCTGCGGCAGTATCAGCCGGCCCTTTGGCGCCTCTTTGTCGATAGGTACCACGAGTACCGCGGCGCCGCCGGGGCGTACCAGGTCGCTGACAATCGGCGGCGTTGTCAGGTATTCTTCGGGTACAGTCTCTACAATCAGCCGCCGCAATTCTGTAAAACCGCTGTTGTCAACCGCACTCGCCAGGCACAATCCGTCGCATTTGGATTTGATGTATTCTATATCCTGCTCGGTTGGCGATGCGATGTCGGTTTTGTTGATGACCGCCAGAACCGGAATATCCAGCCGGCGAAGCTGATGCACGAGGTCATCTTCAAAGACTGACCACGTTCCCGGTTCGGCAACAATTACCGCCAGGTCTGTGCGTTTTATGACCGCCATGCTTCTTTCGATACGTTTGTCTCCCAGCGCACTGTCATCATCTATCCCGGCGGTGTCGATGAACAGCACCGGCCCCAGCGGCAGAAGCTCCATGGGTTTCTCCACGGGGTCGGTTGTTGTGCCGGCAAAGTCTGAAACTATCGATGTGTCCTGTCCGGTGAGACGGTTGAGGATTGAGCTCTTGCCGGCGTTTCTTTTGCCGAATATTCCGATATGAAGGCGGAGGCCTTTAGGTGTCTTTTGCATTTTCGTTTTTCTTTCTGAAACCAAGTGTCAACGCCGCGTCGGCGCTGGTGAGGTATTCATATTCTTCGTTTTTGCATAGATTCTCTTCGAGCAGAAGCTCTTTTATGGTTTTCTTTTCCGCGGCAGCCCTGGAGACTATTTGTGATGCCTTGTCGTAACCGATTTTGCTGATAAAGGCGGTTATTACCGCGGTTGACGCGTCGAGCCGCTGCCTGCATTTATCAGGGTCAACTTTGATTTGGTCTATGCAGTATTTTCTAAGCCTTTCGCTTGCTTCTATGAGTATCTCTATCATTTTCAGCAGGTTATCCGCCAGCAGAGGCATCAGCGCGTTTAGCTCGAGGTGGCTGTTCATTGCCGCGGCAGTAACCGCCGAGTCATGGGCAATCGCCTGTATCGCGATCTGGCTGGTCATTTCGAGTATCACAGGGTTTACCTTGCCGGGCATTATCGAAGAGCCTTCCTGCCGCGGCGGAATACGCACCTCGCCTATGCCGCCTTCGGGTCCGCTGGAGAGAAACCGCAGGTCGCTGCTCACCTTAAACAGATTTGACGCATGCGCCTTGAGTATGCCGCTGACTTCCACGAATTCATCGCAGTTCTGTGTTGACTGAATCAGATTCTCCGCACGTGCCAGAGGCAGGTTTGTCAGTTTTTTGAGCTGTTCAACCACCATGAAGATATACTTCTGGTCAGCGCCGAGACCGGTGCCGATAGCTGTTCCTCCCAGATTTACCACCCGCAGCCTTTCGCGGCATTTGTACAGCCGCCAGCGGTCTTTTGAAAACGCCTCGGCGTATGCCCCGAACTGCTGGCCGGCGGTCATAGGCACTGCGTCCTGAAATTCAGTGCGGCCCAGCTTAACAACCTCGGCGAATTGTTTTTCTTTTTCCTGAAACGCATCTGTCAGTGAGCTTAGAGACTGCTCAAGCTCATCACAGGCGTATATCGCGGCGACTTTCAATGCTGTGGGGTATGTGTCGTTGGTTGACTGGTGCAGGTTCAGGTGCCCATGGGGCGAGATGATATCGTAACTGCCGCAGGGCTTGCCCAGCAGCTGGAGTGCCCTGTTCGTGAGCGTTTCATTGACAAGCATGTTCGTTGACGTGCCGGCGCCGCCCTGAAGAGCTCCAAGTTCTATGCCGGGATTTAAAGTGCCGGCAGAAAGTTCATTACAGGCGGTCTCAATTGCCGCGGCGATATCCTGCGGGATATAGCCAAGTGATGCGTTGGTTTTTAGACACGCCAGCTTTACCAGGCCGAATGCGCATAGAAGCCTTTTATTGACACTGCCGCCGACAAGGCCGAAATTCTCCGACGCTCGCAGGGAGTTTATACCGTAAAGAGACTCTGATGGTATCTTTACCGTGCCGAGAAAATCTTTTTCTGTTCTTGTTGTCATTGCTACCATTGCGTTACATCTTTTAATTTTTTTACCCGCTCTTGTATCATCTCCGGTGTAACTTTACTGATGCTGTTTATCGAGAAGCCCTCTACCGTAAACGAAGCACATGCCGTGCCCATTACGACGGCCTGGCGCAGTGCGGCAAAATCAGCCTTGCCTTTGCCCGCGATATATCCGAGCATTCCGCCGGCGAACGAATCGCCCGCGCCTGTCGGGTCAACCACATCCCGGGTAGGAAACGCCGGCATGGCAAATACATCGCCGTCTTTTGAGCAGAGTATCGAGCCGTGTTCGCCTTTTTTGATGACGGCGTATTTTGGGCCGTAGTCAAAAATCTTCTCCGCCGCGAGCATCAGGTTGCTGTGTCCGCTGAGACAGCGAGCCTCGGCATCGTTGAGTACGAGCATGTCTATCCTGCCGAGCAGCCGTTCAAGCTCTCCCCGGGCATTGTCCAGCCAGAGGTTCATTGTATCTGCTACGACAAATTTAGCGGATTTGAGCTGGTCAACGAAACCGTTCTGTATTGCGGGGTCGGTATTGGCGAGAAAGACAAATTCACTGTCCTGAAACGTCTGCGGCACAGCCGGCGGCGCTTCGAGCAGTACATTGAGCTCTGTAAGCTCTGTTACCGCCTCGTTCATGTCGCCGGTGTAGGATCCTTTCCAGCGGAAAGTTTTACTTCCCCGCCGCGACTCCAGGCCGGAAGTGTCGATCGGTTTTTTGCCGAATATTTCAATAATCTCGAACGGGTAATCTTCGCCTATCACGCCGACAAGCCGAACCTTTGTAAACAGCGATGCCGCCAGCGAAAAGAATACCGCCGAGCCGCCGACACATTCCTCGCTCACTCCAAAGGGGGTGGTTACCGTATCTACCGCCACAGTTCCAGTTACGAGCAGACTCATTGCAGCTCCTTGGAAAATTTTTCTATTGCCGTGTCAATTCGTTTTAGTACGCTCTCTTTGCCGATAATGCTGACAGTGTCGAATATTGTCGGGCTTATTGTGCCGCCGCATATCGCAACCCGCAGCGGCTGAGCGACCTTGCCGAGTCCAACGCCTTTTTCATCTGTTATGCCGCGAAGCGCCGATTCGACCGCGGTATTTGAGAAAACATCAAGGCCGGCGAGTTTTTCACGTATTACCGGCAGCATCTCTATGCCGGAGGGGTCACTCTTGTGCAGAACCTTTTTTACGGCTTTTGGATCGTATTCGAGCTTGTCATCGTCAATGAATATCGCCATGCACTTGCTTTCAATCTCGGCCAGTGTGCGGGCGCCGCGGTTGAGCTCAACAAGCCGTTTGAGCAGCTCATCATCAGCCTTGGGCAGTATGGGGCTGTTGTTGAGTTCAAGGTATCTTTTGAAATAGCCGGTCAGTTTTGCCGCATCGACTGTGTTTATGTGCTCTGTATTAAAAGCCAGAAGTTTTTTGCGGTCGAAAAAGCTGTTTGCTTTGCTCAGGCGGCTAAGGTCAAAGAGGCTTACCAGCTCATCAACGGTCATGATTTCTTTTTCAGTGCCCGGATTCCAGCCCAGCAGCGAGACAAAATTTACCATTGCCTCGGGGATATACCCGCTGCGTTCAAAGTCAACGACGTTGATCTCCGGCAGCTCCGCTCCGACATGAGCGGCGATTTTATCCACGACTGTATCGTCCGGGACGGATTTTTTCGCCAGGAACCTTTCAAGCTCCTCAAGTTCTATTCCGCCTGCCGCGGCGATTTCGTCAAGGTTCGGTTCTGGCATCTGCTTTATAAACTGCCTTAGCGTGTTGGGGCGTTCACGTTTTGAGAGTTTCCCGCCGTTGTCGCTGACGGTGATTGACATGTGGGCGTATTGGGGCACCTCAAAACCTAAGGCCCTTTGCAGAAGCTGATGCCCCGGCGTGTTCATAAGGTGTTCCTGGCCGCGAAGTATATGGGTTACTCCCATCAGGGCATCGTCAACCACGACCGCCAGATGGAAAGTGGGGTAGCCGTCGGCTTTTTGGATAATAAAATCGCTGAGCTCTTCCGGTGCGAATGTTACCTTGCCGCGGATTCTGTCGTCAACAACAACCGGCTTGTCACGTTCCACGCAGAATCTGACGGTAACGGGTTTTCCCTGTTCGCGTGCATTTTGAGCATCTGAGTCTGTGGGGAAAACTTCCGGGCGGGGATATGAGAAGGATTCTTTTTTTGCCTCTGCCGCCTCGCGCATCTGCACCAGATCCTGGGACGTGTCAAAGCAGTAGTAGGCCTTTTTCTCGTCCAGCAGGCGGCGGATATACTTATTATATATATCGAGCCGCTGAGATTGAAGGTAGGGCCCGTTTGGCCCGCCGATTTCGGGGCCTTCGTCCCATTCTATCCCCAGCCAGCGGAGATCTTTTATGACCTGTCCCATGGCTGTGGCTGTATTGCGTTTCTGGTCGGTGTCCTCAATACGGAGTATAAACTTTCCGCCGCTCTTGCGGGCAAGCAGCCAGCTGAAAAGTGCCGTGCGTGCGCCGCCAATGTGTAAATAGCCGGTAGGTGATGGTGCGAATCTGGTAACTGCCATTTAATTTCCTGTTATATTATAGTTGGTTCTTGTTTTGCCGTTTTTAATATCTGTAATGCTCGGGCTTGTATGGGCCCTCAACACTTATGCCGAGGTATTGGGCCTGTTTGTCAGTGAGCTTTGTAAGTTTTGTGTCAAAACGCGTCAGATGCAGGCGGGCGACCTCTTCGTCAAGTTTTTTGGGCAGTGTATAGACCTTGTGCTCAAGCCCGCCTTTGGCAAGCATCATCTGGGCAAGGCACTGATTGGTGAAACTGCTGCTCATTACAAAGCTGGGGTGTCCGGTGGCGCAGCCGAGGTTTACAAGTCTGCCCTCAGCGAGAACGATAATAGTTCTGCCGCTCTTGAGCTTCCACAGGTCAACCTGGGGTTTTATGTTTATCTTTGCGCAGTCCTTTGAATTTTCGAGATAGCTCATCTCGATCTCGCTGTCGAAGTGGCCGATGTTGCAGATGATCGCTTCTTCTTTCATCTGTTCCATGTGCTCACCGGTGATGACGTCGCAGCAGCCGGTGGCGGTGATGAAAATGTCACCTTTTGAAGCGGCCTCTTCCATTGTAACTACCTGGTAGCCTTCCATGACGGCCTGCAATGCGCAAATCGGGTCAACTTCAGTGATTAGGACACGTGCTCCAAGGCCCCGCATTGACTGGGCACAGCCCTTGCCGACATCCCCGTAGCCGCAGACAACGACCGTCTTGCCGGAAACCATAACGTCCGTTGCCCGTTTAATACCGTCGGCGAGTGATTCGCGGCAGCCGTAGAGGTTGTCGAATTTAGATTTTGTAACAGAATCGTTGACATTTACCGCGGGGAATGGGAGTTTTCCCGATTCGGCGAGTTTGTAAAGCCGGTGTACGCCGGTAGTTGTTTCTTCTGAGACACCTTTTAGATTGTCCTGTATCTTTGTCCAGCGCGCCGGCGAGGATTCAAGCCCTCGTTTTATTCTCTCCAGGACAATTTTAAACTCCTGGTTGTCAGTGGGTTTGTCCAGGATTGACGGGTCCTTTTCCGCGTTTGCGCCTGTTATAAGCATCATGGTAGCATCGCCGCCGTCATCAACAATTAAATCCGGCCCGCTGCCGTCCGGCCAGGTAAGTGCCTGCTCGGTACACCACCAGTATTCCTGGAGTGTCTCGCCTTTCCAGGCAAAGACCGGCACGTCCAGCTCAAGGGCGACCGCGGCGGCGGCGTGGTCCTGTGTAGAGTGTATGTTGCAAGATGCCCAGCGTATGTCCGCCCCGAGTTTCTGGAGTGTCTGGATAAGCATTGCCGTTTGGATCGTCATGTGCAGTGAACCAGTTATCTTCATTCCAGACAATGGTTTATCTTTGCCGTAACGCTGCTGGACAGCCATCAGGCCCGGCATTTCACGCTCGGCGAGCTTCATTTCTTTTACGCCGAAATCTTTGAGGTTCTCGTCGGCTATCTTGAACTTTAATTTTTTGTCTATGGGTATAAACATATTATTTCCTTTTTGCAGTTTAAAATTATGTAAATCGATAAAATATTTTACACAACTAACACCAAACAGCAAGCCAAACACGGTTAACTGCAAAAAAATACGTTATTAAGCGGATATTGTTAAAAATTACTGTTGCATTGCGGGATTTATAGTTTATTATGCTAATAGCTGTAGGTTGGGCGTATTTAAGGAGATGTAAAAAACTTAAAATAACCGGGGTGAAATTTGACCGTCGCTTATTTGTATGTTGACAACGATAAGACGCTTCAAACCGCGATAGAACATATTAAGCTGGCTGAGCGTGTAGCAGTAGATATAGAAGCAGACAGTCTCCACAACTACAACGAAAAGGTGTGCCTGATTCAGATTACAACAAATGGTGAGAATTTCATCATAGACCCTTTTGCTAAGATGGATCTGCGAAAACTGCTCAACCTGCTCAAAAAGAAGCCCCTGATTTTTCACGGCGGAGACTATGACCTGCGAATGTTATATCACACGTATCAGTTCAAGCCCGAGGCTCCAGTCTTTGATACCAAAATCGCCGCGCAGTTTATGGGAATGGATCAGCTGGGCCTTGCTACAGTCATAAAAGAGCTTTACAATATAAAAATTGACAAAGCCCACCAGACTTCAGACTGGTCAAAGAGGCCTTTGAGCCCAACACAGCTTCAGTACGCCTGTCTTGACACTCATTTTCTCCATGAAATTGCTGAGCATTACGAGAGTAAGCTCAAAAGAAAAAAACGTTTTGACTGGTATGTTGAAACCTGTGAGAGAATTGCAATAGCTGCAATTGAAAATCACGATAACAACGGTCATAAAGATCCCTGGCGTATAAAAGGGTATTCTAAGCTGCATCCGGGCCAATTAAGGTACCTCAAGGAGGTATGGCAATGGCGGGAAGAAACAGCTCAGAAACGTGACATTCCTCCATTCAAAGTTATGCGTAACGAGGTTATGCTTTTAATTTCAAAGTGGGCGTTTCACAATCCGTTCCGAAGCGTTAAAAGATTCCGGAATCTGCCTAAAAAACTAACTGATGAGGAAATCAGCTCTCTGCGTGAAACTATACGAAAAGGTAAGGACGTTCCCAAAGATCAGTGGCCCAGCCAGTACAGAAAAGTAGAAAAACATCGCCGCAGCCCCAGCAATAAAGCAATTGTTGCCGAGTTGAAAGAAAAAATAGAAAAAAAAGCAAAGAAAATGGGGTTAAGTACTTCAACACTCATAACTTCGAGATGTATTGACAAGATTTCGAGGTGCTGCCCTGTTAATGAACAGGAATTGCGTGAGAATACGAATATGTATGAATGGCAGATATCGCTGATGTCAAAGACCATATTCAGCGTTGTGAAAAAAAATACCAGGTAAGGCGGTAAGTTAACTCAACTGTTAATAAGTTGGATTAAGGCGTTTTCCGGCCCTCGGAAAATCTGGGCTTAACAGATAAAAGGCTCCGTTCATAAATAAAAAAGCCGCCCAAAGCGGACGGCTTATTATTTTTACTTTTCATGTCTCTTTTCCGAAGTCTTAAACTGTTATACAATTATCATGAACTTGTATCTGCTGAACGTTTTCCCTGTTGACCTTTTCCCTGTTAATCTTTCCCCTGCTGCAACACGGAAATAAGAAATTCAATCAGATTCAATTTCAAGTTTATTTACTTTTTAATATGATATCATTTTAGTATCATATAGGGCCGTTTCAAGTAAAAAATAAAAATTTTATAAAAAAAAGTCAGGAAATGTTAAAAACAGCTATAAGACAAAAAAAGGGCGGCTGCTGTTAAGCAACCGCCCTTGAGGCTTTTAAAGTTTATAAAGCACTCTATTCCATAGAGATAGCTTCAACGGGGCATTCGTCAACGCAAGCACCGCAATCAACGCAAGCGCCTTCATCGACTACTGCTACATCGTCCTGCATAGAAATAGCTTCCACCGGACAAGAGTCAACACATGCTCCGCAACCTGTACAAGTATCTTTATTAACTACTGCTGGCATTATTGTTCCTTTCAATTGATAGTTATTGTTTTGTTTGTAAGTTAAAACTATGCTGTGAATTTAGATTATTTTGCGTGATAATCCAGTAAATTTTGCTAAATTTTTCTGTTTTTTTGATTATTTTTTTATTGTTAATGTAAGTGGTTTTTTGTAAACGAATTAAATCAATTATTTAAACATCCTGATAACATTGGGCGGGTAAGATTTCAGCTGAAAATCCGGTACATTTCGCCGCGTATCTGGTCTGCTGCAAATCCGGAGAAAAGCTGCTGCTGGAGGATTGCCTGTTCTATAAACATTGTGTCGCCGGTAACGGGTTCTGCGCCGGCGTTTACAGCATCCTGTAAAAGCTTTGTATGTTTGGGGTTATAGACCGTGTCAAAAACGGTTGCGTTTTTGGGTATCAGCTCTTTTGCCAGGGGAGTGCCGTTTATATTCGGATCCATGCCCAGGCTCGTGCAGTTTACTATGAGTGTTATCCTTTTAAGCGTTTCTTTCGATAACTTATCTGCCGGTATGTATTTACATTTAAAAATCCCTGCAAGCTGAGCCGCTTTTTCCTCAGTTCGGTTGCATATCGTAACTTCTGTTCCCAGCTCTGTTAACGCAGCGGCGACCGCCCGCGCCACGCCGCCGGCGCCGAGTATCAGCGTTTTGCATTTTTTAAGCTCGTCTCTGCTTTGAATCCGCGAACTTGACTCAATCGCCTGCAATGCTCCCCGGCAGTCTGTATTATATCCGGAATATCTGCCGCGATTAAGCAATAAAGTATTTACTGCCCCGACTTTGTCTGCAAGTTTGTCGATGTCATAACCTCTGCTGCTAAGGTAGTTATAAGCGGTCATCTTGTGCGGGAGGGTAACGCTGAAGCCGCGAAAGCCTAAATACGGCCTTTGGGCGATGCTGTCGAGGAAAGTCTCGAGCTTATCTTCGCCGGCGTGGACGTGCAGAGGCAGATAAACACTGTTGCAATGTTTGGTTATGAAAAGTTCGTTGTGTATCAGGGGGCTTTTTGAGTGCGCCACCGGGTCGGCGATTATTCCAAACAGGGCGGTTTCGCTGTTCTGTGAGTTTATTCTATATAGATTGCGGGCTGTGTAGAGCTCTATCTGGCCGTCGGCGCTTTCGAGGCCTTTTTCAAGTGATGCGAATGTTAGAAATGAGCCGAGCTTTCCCGCCGCGAGACGCACCCACTGGCCGGCAGAGCCCATGCATAGACCAATGATGTCTTTGTTGGAACTGTGAAGCAAATCCGCCATGGCAAACGTATCATTTATATGGTTTGCGGTATAGACGAGTTTGGGGATGCAGTTTGGAGCGGCTTCAATTATCTGGTCATGGAGCTTTTGAAGATTGTTAAAAGGTGCGGCGAAGCTGTGAGCGGAGATTATCAGCCGCGTGCCGGTGTTCTGAAGTACCTTTTCCAGTGGGTCGGCAAAACCCAGCTCTGAATATGATGCAAACTCGCAATCAATGTAATCTGCGCCGGCGTTAACAGCCCCAAGCAGCATTTCGAGGCGATTATTATCCGGAATGTTGTTCTTGCCGCCCTCATCTGCCTTGCGGCAGGTAACAAGTGACGCGGCGGACGAATCCTTTATAATAAGGATAAGTTTTTTAAGTTCCCCCGCAGATATATCCTTTATATAGTCGGCACGTATTTCTATGATATCAGCGCCGTTTTTTATGGATTTATCTATCGAAGCGGCCGCATCAGAGCAGTTGTTTGCTGTTACCGGGACAGTAAGGTATGCCATAAATGCCTTCTTTCAATTCATTTACCTGTTATCAGAAGCGAAGCTGGGGAACCTGGATTCGAACCAAGACTAACTGATCCAGAGTCAGTTGTGCTGCCGTTACACTATTCCCCAATAGTGCTGGTCGTGCCAACAGAGGGATAAACATACTAATTTATATGCCCTTTGCAAGTATTTTTTTCAGAAAAAGGGCGTTTCAATTCCTGTCGGTGCATTTTGTTCCGAAGAGGCGGTATATTTTGTTCCAATGGTACATTTTGTTCCACTGTGCGTGTAAATCTCTTGTTTGTATGACGTTACGTTTAGAGGTCTTTCTGAAGAGGTTTTTGTTGGTACATTTTGTGCCATTCGAGCCGTTGTATGCCAAAATAGAGCTCGGATTGTTTTGTTTTTGTAAAGTCTTGTTGAATCGCTACTTAAAAAATTTATATTTTTAAAATTATGTTTGGCACGGCGATTGCAACTATATCAGGCACAAAGGCAAAAAGAATTAAAAAGGCAATAACGGATTTTAAAAGGAAACTAACAATGGATAACGTTCTGGTAACAGGCATAGAAAAGACAAAGAGCGATGCTCTCCGCGAGCTGCCGATTCGGGTGATAGCCCAGTCAAGCAGCAAGGGCGCTCTTGATTGTCTCCGCAGGCTGAATATCGATTCGATAATAAGCAACTGGGAGATGCCTGATGCACCGGACGGCCACTTCATCAAGCGTATTAAAGACGCCCTTCCTTCAATGCCGGTAATTGCTGTTGTTGAATCCGGTAACGCTGCACAGGAGATCGCGGCTCGGTGCACCGGTGTCTCGGCTGTTATAACCGACGATATAGAACCGGATGAGTTCCGTGAGCTGATTGCCGAAATGCTCGGCATCGGAATAGAAGCGGTAAGCAATAATTACAAATTGATACTTGGGTCGGCAGAGCCGACTTCGTAAAGAAATACTTTTTTCTTCACTATCTTCTTCAAGTGTGCCAGGTTCGGGCCTATTCGGTTTGGATCTGGCCCGAGAATGACCCGGCAGTTTGCCGGTTATCTATAAAACTTAAAAAGTTAATACTGATTATTAGAAGACAACAATACAAACAACTTCTTCATCTTCTTCTTCAAAACGTGCCGGGGCTGTTCTCAGCACCGGCATTGAAAACAGACGCGAGGGGGGCCTGAAAATAAAATCAGGCTCCCGCGCGATACGATGAATGACAGGGTTTGTTGACAAGATACTTTTTTCTTCACTATCTTCTTCAAGTGTGCCAGGTTCGGGCCTATTCGGTTTGGATCTGGCCCGAGAATAACCCGGCAGTTTGCCGGTTATCTATAAAACTTAAAAAGTTAATACTGATTATTAGAAGACAACAATACAAACAACTTCTTCATCTTCTTCTTCAAAACGTGCCGGGGCTGTTCTCAGCACCGGCATTGAAAACAGACGCGAGGGGGGCCTGAAAATAAAATCAGGCTCCCGCGCGATACGATGAATGACAGGGTTTGTTGACAAGATACTTTTTTCTTCACTATCTTCTTCAAGTGTGCCAGGTTCGGGCCTAATCGGTTTGGATCTGGCCCGAGAATGACCCGGCAGTTTGCCGGTTATCTATAAATAGATTTACAAGTTAATATAAAATGAAGACCACTAACACAACTTCTTTCTCCTTTCACAAGGAAAGTTAAGCGAGGCCTTGAGGGCCCAAATTCAAGGCCTCCTGACTTTCTTTAAAAGAATTAGAGGACATTAACAGGACAATTAAATGATTTCTGTTAAAGGTTTCTGTTTCTTAGGGTTTAAGAAAATGCGTGTTAAATATAAAATACTTTTTTCTTCACTATCTTCTTCAAGTGTGCCAGGTTCGGGCCTATTCGGTTTGGATCTGGCCCGAGAATAACCCGGCCTTTAGCCGGTTATCTATAAATAGATTTACAAGTTAATATAAAATGAAGACCACTAACACAACTTCTTTCTCCTTTCACAAGGAAAGTTAAGTGAGGCCTTGAGGGCCCAAATTCAAGGCCTCCTGACTTTCTTTAAAAGAATTAGAGAGTCATTACAGGATAGATAAATAAATCCTGTTAATCGTTTCTGTTTCTTAGGGTTAAAGAAAATTCGTGTTAAATATAAAATACTTTTTTCTTCACTATCTTCTTCAAGTGTGCCAGGTTCGGGCCTATTCGGTTTGGATCTGGCCCGATAACAAACAGCCGTGGATTGGCTGTAAGGATAAATTTAAGGCATGGCCGAAAGGGTGCGTAGCTCCGAGGTCAAAAAAGCAAAAAAAAAGCAAAAGGCAAAACTCAAAAGAAAGGAATTAGTCATGAAGAGGCAAATAATTCTAGCAATGACATTAGTTCTGGCTGCAAGCACATTTGCAGGTAACGGAATCAGGCTGGCGGACTGGAACGCAGGAGTCCAGGAAAGCCACAGGCTTATGGAAGTAGGCGAGTACATCCCAAGCGTAACCGAAAAAGAGGATATGACAATCAGTTATGTACGGGTTTACAAGTGCGACTACGAGGAAGAACTTAACCTCAAGGAAGACCTCGTAAGCACAACACTGTTTGAAACAGCAAGTGCACCGGATCTCGGTTCCAGCACCACAGCAGTAAACGAGCCGGTAGTAGATGGAAATTACACTCAGGTTCCCGAACCTGCCACAATGGCCCTGCTGGGTCTTGGCGGAGTTCTCCTGAGACGCCGCAAAAGGAGTTAACACGGTAGAAGGAATCCCCCGGGCCGGTTTCAACAAGACTGGCCGGCCCGAGAGTTCCTCGCCACTCCGGCAACCCCCACCGCTCAAACCGAGCAATTATAAGCTAAACTAACGAACCCGTTCTTTACGACAAGTGAATAGCGTCTCTTCCCGGTAAGACAAAAGAATAAGAGATGGCAAAGTTTGTATAGATGTTGATGATATGCTTAAATTTGCCTTTTAAATCCTTTCTTTTGCCTTGCAGGGTGGTCGCCTGAGGTTTATCCACCGCAGGCACCCCCTGTAATTTTGCTCTAAAGTAGTGCAAGCGTCCCCGCTTGTCAGTGTCAGGCTGGAAGCCTAACCTACTAAATGTCAACCGAGGACGGTTGACCTACGTGAGCGGCAAAAGAAACAGAGACACTGTAACGGGAATTACAGATGTCCATACAAAGGATAAAAAGGCTGATTGTAAGCCGGGATAAGAGATAATTAAAACAGCGGTTGGGAAACCGCTTTCAAATGGGAATAAAACGGGAAAGCTCTATGGCTTATCAAGCCTGGGCATATGTCGGACTTCAATGTACCTTCTGATTGCATTGGGAAAAAGAGATAAGATTCATCAACCGTTCCGGGCTCGGGAAAGTCCGGGACGGGTTAGAATCTTAAAAGATTGTTTTTGAAAAGTGAATACTGTACTTCTCTGATAGAAAAGAACAGACGATTGTGTAAAACGCCTGAGGTATCGGGAAATACCATCGGGCGGCGATAGTACCGGATGAAGAAAAGCCGGTAATGTTTGAAAAAGTATATGCTGTGCTCTTCTGATTAGCAGCAGGGAAAAAGAGATTAGATTCTAATCCGGCCCGGGTTCGGGAAAATGCGGGCCGGTAACGAATCTCAAAATTAAAATTGAATAAACTTTAGATTCAGCTGATCATTCTGGATCAGAGAACGGCTTATGCCGCACGGCTTTTCGGGTGTTGAAAAGCAGGGAAGGCTTTTTAATAAAGGCGGCATAAAAAACTGTTCTTAAAGTTACGTGAGTGCAATAAATGGGTGTTCACAACTTTGATCGTCGCAGGGGTAAAACTATGCGGCTAAAAAAGAGCTGCCTGTTTATGCGGGCAGCTCTTTTTTTAATTACGAATTACGAATTACGAAAATCCGCAGATTATCGCAGATTTTAAAAAGTTAAGATTTATGTAGGACAGGCATCCCTGCCTGTCGCTATTGTGTCGGCCAGGGATGGCCGACCTACGCAGAATAAAGATTTGTAGAGAAAATTCACGAATTTTCTCAGATTTAGATAAAGCTCTTTGATAAGTTAAAAATTGAAAAGTTAAAGATAATTACCTTGGTAAATTTTCTGAATGTGATGAAAAGTACAGATGAAAATCGGTTCAGAGATTTATCAAACGACTGCCGGCGGATGCAGCGTGTTGCTGCGTTTTTATAAACAGCCGGATGTCGCGATAAATTTATTTCACGGAGGATTGAAAAATGAAAACTAAATTAAGTGTAATTGTAATGGCTCTGGCGATTGTTTCGTCTCAGTGCTCAGCTATTGTCGTTGACGGCAGAGCAGATGGCAGGGCAGAGGGTTATAACTTTCAGGCATTTATCCCTTCTGTAGCCGCTGCTCCGGCAAATGTCTTTGCGGAGATGTATATCGGCCAGCAGGGAAGCAGCCTGTACCTGGCGTTTGTGATACCTTTGAACTATACAGACAACACGTATGGCGCCAATACTGACCCAAGCTGGCCCCAGGGCAAAGGGCACCTGTTTAATGACCTGATCCAATCCGACCAGATGGTTCTGATGGGAGATTTCAACGGCCAGTCAATTGATACGACGATTGACTATCTCGAAGAAAAAGAGCTTGGCGTTGGAACGGATATCTACGAGGCTCCGATCATAGAGAACAGCGGTAACGAAGTTGCCGGTTTTGTAGTCGAGGCAGCCACCTCGCTTGAGTACAACCTCGAAGAGATACTCCAGCTTACAGAGCCGCTGCCGGTGATTGAAGGAAAGCCTAATAGCTCGGATCAGCCGGACTCGCCGTCAGACCCGGCCTCAATAGGCTGGATAATGCGAAACGTCTATGAGATGCGGATTGAGCTCGGCTCAGATGAGCTCGTGATCGACGAGTATGAGGGATTTATAAACGGCCTCTCCCTGTATGTCGGCGAGCTTCACGCTTCCCCGTCGAAAGACGCTTCAGACTGGAACAACCAGCCGCCAAACGATGGTTGGGTGCCGCTGAATCCGGTACCGGAACCGGCAACGGCTATAATCTTCGCTATCGGCGGTTTGCTGATACGTAGGAAGAATTAGGAATTACGAATTACGAATTGAAAAATAAGAAATAAGATAATCCGCAGATTACGCAGATTACCGCAGATTTTAAAAGTTAAGATTTATGTAGGACAGGCATCCCTGCCTGTCGCCTTTGTGTCGGCCAGGCATGGCCGACCTACGAAGAATAACGAATTGTAGAGAAAATTCACGAATTTTCTCAGATTGAAAATTAAATAAACCAGAATTAATTTACCATGAAGAGCATGAAGGACATTAAGTAAATAAGAATTAAAAACTTCAATACCTTCAATAACTTCATGGTTAAGAAATTAAAAAGTAAACAAGTTTTTCACGGTGATGGGATTGCCGATGAAAAGGTGAATTTTAACAATCGAGCATAAGCTCATAATAGGGAAATTTTTATGAAAAAGGCATTACTTGTATTGACAGCATTGACAGTTTGTTCACTGAACGCGGCTTTAATCACTCAGACGAAGACGTTTTCAGGTAAACCGAATTATACTAAATATCTGACTTATGACCAGTTTGATGATGACGATGGAACTCTAAACTCTATTGAAGTCATTTTCACCCTCAACGTTGATGGTGGAATATTGACTGTAGATAATGACAGCGATAATCATGCAGATGGAACTTTTGAGTTTGGAGCCAAAGGGGTTATTAATTCTGAAGATGTTATTCTATCTTCTGGTTTTGTACATGTAACAGGTGAGCTCGAATCTGTAAACTCTGGTAGCTTTTCTTTGGAAGCCAACGAAGGAGATGGCACTGGAGATTATAGTTCGGCTGCACCCGATGGCATGAGTTATGACGGAGAGGCTGCAACAGATTCCGGTTCGGGCTTGGTTGCAGTTGGTGCATGGTCAATGGGGACAACCGGTTACCTGGGCACATCAACTTACGATATAGAGGTTGACATAACACAATGGCAGGATTACGAAGGTGATGGTGGGATTGAGCTGGGCTTTACTCCGGTTGACGCAGACGGTGAAGTAACTGTTAAATACGACTACACTGTACCCGAGCCGGCAACAGCAATAATCTTCGCTATCGGCGGTATGCTGATACGCAGGAAGAATTAAGAATTGTAGAGAAAATTCACGAATTTTCTAAATTAAAAAGTAAATAGACGGGTAATCCTGTCAAAAAGAATTTAAATATGAGATTTATCTCCGTGATCTCCGTGTCCTCCGTGGTAAAAAAAGTTAAACCACAGAGTACACAGAGGGCACTGAGAAAAAAAAGAACAAACTTTTACCATGAAGAGCATGAAGGACATGAAGTAAATAAGAATTAAAAACTTCATTAACTTAATGGTTGAGAATTAAGAATTTAACGAATCAGCGAAAATCTGCGAAATCTGCGGATATAAAAAGTTAAGAGTTTAAACAACTAAACAAATGAATAGACAAACAATGATTAAGAAATTGAATACATTCACAGTTTTGCTAACTGTTCTGGCCTGCGGGTATGCCTTCGGGGCACCCTATGTTGATGAAGCCTTCACGGGAACAACCGCACCTGACTGGACTTTTGTAACCGGCCAGGGCGACGGGCCCTTCCTTACAGCCACCGACACCGCAAAAACCGGCGACACTGACGGCGATGGCTGGCTGCGGCTTACAAAAGACCTGGACAATCAATCGTCCTTTGTCTATTACAACAACGCCATCTCAACAAGCCAGGGCATGATTTTCACGTTTGACTTTGTTATCTGGGGCGGCAGCTCCGGTTTGGGAGACGGTCTCACGCTGGCTATTTTTGACGCAGACGTTACAGCTGATGCCGGCGGATACGGCGGGTCTCTGGGGTATGCCCAGCGAGATGGAGGAATTGACGGGCTCGCCGGAGCGGTTGCGGGTTTTGGTTTTGACGTATTCGGCAACTTTTCCAACCCGACCGAAGGCCGCGAAGGAGGCCCCGGACAGCGGCCCGATGCAATCGCAGTAAGGGGCTCTATGGGTGATACCCGCAGCGACGGCTACGAGTATGTGACAGGTACCGATACTTTAGAGGATTTTGCTACATCAAGCGCTAATTCAAGAGACGATGCAGTTATACATACAGTTAAGATAACGATCACAACAGATAAAGAACTTACAATTGAATGGAAGCCCGAAAATGACGAGTGGGCGACGCTTATAGATGCGTACCAGTGTACTTTGGACTGCCCGGATCAGGTTAAGTTCGGATACACCGCGGGTACGGGAAGTGCGACTGCAAACCATGAGATCAGAAACCTCTCGGTTACCGCAGTCCCGGAACCGGCAACGGCGATAATCTTCGCTATCGGCGGTATGCTGATACGCAGGAAGAAATAAAAATTACGAATTACGAATTACGAATTACGAATTGAAAAATAAGAAATAAGATAATCCGCAGATTACGCAGATTACCGCAGATTTTAAAAGTTAAGATTTATGTAGGACAGGCATCCCTGCCTGTCGCCTTTGTGTCGGCCAGGGATGGCCGACCTACGAAGAATTAAGAATTGTAGAGAAAATTCACGAATTTTCTCAGATTGAAAATTAAATAAACCAGAATTAATTTACCATGAAGAGCATGAAGGACATGAAGTAAATAAACTAAAAACTTCAATAACTTCAATAACTTCATGGTTGAGAATTAAGAATTTAAAAAATCCGCGAAAATCTGCGTAATCTGCGGATATAAAAAGTAAATAGTTATCTTACAGGCACGGCCGGCGGCAGAGCAGCAGAAAACTAATGCCTATTGCCTATTGCCTAATGCCTGTAAAAAAAGTAAATAAGTTTTCCACGGTGAATGGGATTGCCGCGGAAAAGGGAAAATTTTAACAAATGGGCAAACGGCCCAAAATTCGAAAGGATTTTATTATGAAAAAGACACTCACAGCACTTACAATTTTATTAGCCGTATCAGCGGCACAAGCGGGGTTTCTGTACTGGAGCTTTACAGGCCCGGACGGAGGCGGAGACTACACGGTTGACCTTAACTGGGATACCACAGCACCGGCCGAGTGGGATTATGTAGAGTACTCAGCATTAAACGATAATCTTACGGAATTTGCCATAAAAATTTCAACTGAAAGCAGTGGTGTCACTCTGAGTAATTTTGTTTTTGGGGATTTCGATACAACATGGGCAGTAAATTGGGACGGTGAAAAAACGTCTTTTGGCACGGCGTTAGATGCAAACGGTGTAAATGGTATGCTGATCCAGTTTAAATACACTGGTCCTGATAATGTTACTCTTAACGTAGAAGGTATTGATACTACCGGAAGTGCTATTGCAGATTCTGATGAAAACATAGTTTACTTTGGCAATTCTGCCGCAGGCAGCGTTGTAGTCCCCGAGCCGGCAACGATGGTTATCTTTGGCCTTGGCGGGCTTGTGCTGAATGTAACAAGACGCAAAGCGTAATCAATTACGAATTACGAGTTACGAATTGAAATGCAAATAACCCGTCACTTGTTTCACTTTTCTAATATTTAGAAAAACAAGTGACGGGTAATCCTGTCAAAAAGAATTTAAATATGAGATTTATCTCCGTGATCTCCGTGTCCTCCGTGGTAAAAAAAAGTTAAACCACAGAGTACACAGAGGGCACTGAGAAAAAAAGAACAAACTTTTACCATGAAGAGCATGAAGGGCATGAAGTAAATAAAATAAAAACTTCAATATCTTCAATATCTTCAATATCTTCATGGTTGAAATTAGAAACTAAGAATTACGAATTGAAATACAAAGAGACAAAATTTTATTTAATTTCAAGAAAGGAAAGTGAGCTAACCAGGATGAAAATGAATTTAACGACAATGTGTTTAGCAGTAGTAATAGCAATCTGTTCGGCAGCGCTGGCAAACCCCGATTATACAATCACCCTTACCGCAATGGCAGATGGCAGCGGTTTGGGTTATAATTCAGGTTCTACTTATGATTTTTCTTTCGTTCTAAATGGTTCGAGAACAGAGTCGAATAATGATACCTTTGATGATACGTACAACTCGTGGTTTTCAGCAAATACAAGTGATGACCCTTTATATCTCGACATTTATGGTTCAGGCTTATCAGGAACTTACCAAAGGCCAAATGGCGCTTCTAACGATCCGCAAGAAAATGTTATTGTTAACAGTAATGGCCTCGATATAAGTGTAAATGCATATGAAACTGATGACTTAAATCTAACCACGCTTGATGGCAACAACATTGATCCCATTATTACTGATTACTTTTTGTTATCCGGAGTAACATTAGATTATTCAGACACCTCTTACGTATCTCCCGAAACGTACTTTGCTGATTACCTTGGGCAGTATAGCGTTTCCGGCAGCCCAACTCTAACGTTGATGACCACAGGACCGGATGCATATTTTGATATCAATTCTGTAACCATCACCCCCGAGCCGGCAACGGCGATAATCTTCGGCCTTGGCGGACTCTTTATCCGCCGCAGACGAACATAAAACTTAAAACTTTTTTACAAGGAGAACAAAAATGATGTATTATTTAAGGAATTTGATGTGTTTGTCTGTGCTAATCGCTTTGCTTCTTGCAGCCCCCGCCTTCAGTGCGTACACGTTCGAAGGCAGCAATGCAATGAAAGACTGGGACGGAGATAATGAGACTAGTCCTTATGCAATAGATGATTGGTCTGATGTTGACTCAGACGACGAATTGCAGATTGGATACAACAGCTGGGGCAAACTTACCGGCGACGGCGGTTCTGGAACGGTTTATAATACTAATGTAGGCAATAACGGCGAGGGTGAAATGGTTCTTGCTGGAAGCAGTACAGATTTTACAAACACTAACATTTTTGCCGTGGGTAAGTTTGATAGCGGAGAGTTATCTGTCTCAAACGGAGCGTCTCTTAGCGTTACTGAGGGCTTGCAGGTAGGATATCAGTCTCAGGGAATTATGACCGTTCACGGCGGAGACGTGTTGGCTGGAAGAATTCGTATGAATGATTCTTTCAATGCTGAAGGCAGCAGCCTTACAATCACAGGCAGCGGTACTGTATCAGCATCTGCGATTTATCATGATAACAATTCCTCCTCTATGACCATAGAAGACGGAATAGTTGATGCAGAAAATATCTATGCCTATGGAGGGACATTTGCAATTAACGTAGGCCTTTCCGGGACTTTAGCACTTGGCTGGGGTTTCGAGGATAATATGAGCAGCTTTCTGGTGAATATTACTGCCTTCAATGATTCAACCATAAACCTCAATCTCTGGGATGGCTCGGATTATGTAGATTATTCTGCGCTCACTGAAGACGTGGATTATCAGGTAGAAGACGGTGAGCTTACAATCGTCCCCGAGCCGGCAACGGCGATAATCTTCGGTCTTGGCGGGCTGATGCTTCGCAGGAAGAAATAGAAATTACGAATTACGAATTACGAATTGAAAAAATAAGAAATAAGATAATCCGCAGATTACGCAGATCATCGCAGATTTAAAAACTAAATAAACCAGAATTCATTTACCATGAAGAGCATGAAGGACATGAAGTAAATAAAATAAAAACTTCAATAACTTCATGGTAGAAATTAGGAATTAGGAATTAAGAATTGAAATACAAAGAGACAAAATTTTTATTAAATTTCAACAAAGAAAGAGAGCAAACAAAGATGAAAATGAATGTAATTACAATATGCTTGGCAGTAGCAACGATGTTAACGGGTGTATGCGTCGCCGCGAATACTTCCATAGATTTTGAAGGTGCTGCTGTTGGTACCAACAACGCGGCAGACCAGATTGGCGGGCGTTTAACAACCTGGGGTAACAATCCCGGGGGCACTTACGATGCAAACATTGCTGATGACCCTGCAGCGGGCAGTTCAGGCGAGACTATGTATCTGGCCAATCAGGATGATATGTTACTTTATCTTGGTTCTTTAACGAATATACAAGAGATTGATTGGACTACAGCCGCGACAACCGCTACCGGCACAGTTAATATCAGCTATGATATATATGCAGGAAATGGATATGCCTATTGGAATGTACAATCATCAAACTTAAACTCTAACGATTGGTCTATTGAAATTGAATACGGTAAGGACGGAACTGGTAATACAAATAAGAGCGGTATCTATTATTATATTGGTGATATTAATAATTATACAGAATCTGAAAATGTTGTCTTTAATCAATGGGTTACTGTTGAGCAGGTTTTGAATATTGATGATGGAACATACACCATGAAACTTGATGACGTCGAGGTTCTCTCTTTAGGTTCAAGCGATGGTTTCACCTATTATGACGGTCTCCTGGGGATAGATTTTTATGGTTACGATGCTGACAGTGATTACTATGTGGACAACATCGCTTTCAATTTAGAAACCACGGTTCCAGAGCCAATGACAATGGCGTTTCTCGGCCTTGGCGGACTGATGCTTCGCAGGAAGAAATAAAAATTACGAATTACGAATTACGAATTGAAAAAATAAGAAATAAGATAATCCGCAGATTACGCAGATCATCGCAGATTTAAAAACTAAATAAACCAGAATTCATTTACCATGAAGAGCATGAAGGACATGAAGTAAATAAAATAAAAAAACTTCAATAACTTCAATATCTTCATGGTTGAGAATTAGGAATTTAACGAATCCGCGAAAATCTGCGAAATCTGCGGATTAAAAAAAGTAAATAACGTATAAAGTAAGTTTTCCACGGTGAATGGGATTGCCGCGGAAAAGGGAAAATTTAACAAGCGGGCGAAACAAGCCCGGAATTCGAAAGGAATTTAATTATGAAAAAAACAAACATACTATTACTGATTTTTGCTGCCCTGGCGGCGGTTAGTGTCAACGCTGCTTTGATCACAGAGCAGAATTTTGACGATGCGGGATGGGATTTTACCGCGGTACCGGATGAGAGTATCGGCCATGAAGAAATTTCAGGATTTTTCTTCATGAATTGGGGCGTTACGGATCTTGTACCTATAGATTCTGATGCCACTAATACCTTAACCGCCGCAGATGACAGTGATTTCTGGGGTATAAGGAAACTTGCAGATTATGCAGAATATACCGCTGGGGTAACAGTAAATCCTACCGATTTCTATTTAGAGTTTGACAGTGTGGATATCAGCGCATACACAGGTGTTGAGATTACATTTGACTATGCAATAGCAGAAGATTACGCGGACGGATATATGGCTTATCAGGTAAGCCTTGACGGCGGTCAGACTTGGGAAAACGCTGTAGAAGTATCTATTGCAACCGGTGCCTGGACAACGGAAACAATATCAATCGCAGACAGCGTTGATGATGTAGCCTTGCGGCTAATCTCTGATGATACTCTCAGCTATCCCGGTGCTGCCGGCTGGGACAATGTAGAGCTGATCCCCGAGCCTGCAACGATGGTAATCTTCGGCCTTGGCGGACTGATTCTAAGTGCTACAAGACGCAGAAATGCTTAATCAATTACGAATTACGAATTAGGGATTACGAATATAACAACTATGAGCGAAGCGAAGTTCTTCGTCACTTGTTGGCAAAGCCAAAAAAGAACAAGTGACGAATGCCGCAATTCTTAATTCTACATTCCTAATTCCTAATTAATTATAAAATAACGATCTGCCTGCGGTTTGAACCGCCGCGACAAAAAGCCTCACTAAGCAGCATTTGGGCAATGTATTTAAAGCTGGTGATAAGCTGCGGCGGGATTTGAGCCCCGGCAGACGCTCTTGTGAAAGTAAGTCCTTATGGGCTTAAAAGAAGTATTACGTAAGAAGCCTTGAGGGGCTGGTTTTAAAGCCTCTCTGGTTTTCTTGCATGTCAGAAAGAAACGTTAGCGGTAACTATACTGAAATCTGACAAGAAGAATATTAAGAATTGTAGAGTAAATTCACGAATTTTCTCAGATTGAAAAAGTTAAGATTTATGTAGGACAGGCATCCCTGCCTGTCGCCTTTGTGTCGGGCTGGAAGCCCGACCTACGAAGAACAAAAAGTTTAAAATTAAGAATTTAACAAATCCGCGAAAATCAGCGCAATCTGCGGATATAAAAACTAAACAAGAACTACAAGAAAGAGATTGATTTGAGAACACGAATAAGCAGCAGACTCTCTAAAGCGGCTATTGTAATGCTGGTATTTTCCGCCGGCGCATTTGCCGTGGATATTGTTAATTACGGCCCGTTTGCGTGCCATTTTTATAACCAGAACGATGATGGCGGCTACGGTTATGTCGGAGCGGCGGACTGGACGGATACCCAGAAACAGGACGTTGAGGCGGGCATAATGACCTGGGCCTCGAACATTGCTAATACCGCTCCGCGTCAGTTAAACCTGCATATTTACTGGCAGAACCTTGAAGGTGCACAACTCGGCGGTGCCGGCAGCAGCGTTTATTATAACGGCACGTACAGTGCCAGCATGACCGAATATGTCTGGCGCCATGAGAATAATTATACAATCAGCGGGCCTGACGCTCTGATTGTATACGATATTGACGCGGCTTCAGATTACAAACCGGAGGACCAACCTGATTATGTCTCGCCGATTGCCGGCTGGAATTTCGGCTCTGAGCAGCCTGCGGATGACGAGATAGATTTTCGGGGCACAGTTACCCATGAACTTGGTCATTTAGTGGGCTTTTCATCTTCTTATAATCTGAATCTTAACCAGTTTGGAACCGCTGGTGACAGTGAAAGCTGGCAGCAGCGGGGGCTTAGCGCCTGGGATTTGAATTTTGTTGACGACGACGGCGAAAGGCCGCAGGTAGCTGTAAGCTGGGACGAGCAGACCAATGTAGATGTTCAGGCCGACGAAGGAGATTCTACGAGCCTCTACTGGGACGGAGAGAATGCGGTTGCCGCAAACGATGGTGAGCTTGTTCAGATATTCGCCCCGACTGAATATCTCCCCGGCTCGAGCCTTTCGCACCTGAACTATGACGCCGGATCAGTGTATCCGGGCAGCCTGATGAGTCCATATGTAAGTACAGGGATCTCGCCTCGCGAGCCTAACGAAATCGAATGGGCAATGATGGCAGATATGGGCTGGACAATAGTCCCCGAGCCGGCGACGATGATAATTCTGGGTATTGGCGGGCTTGTGCTGAATGTAACAAGACGCAGAGCTTAATCAATTACGAATTACGAATTGAAATGCAAATAGACATGATTAACAAGATAAACAAGATTTTAATAAATAAAAACTAATCCTGTAAATCCTGTCCGCTAAAATTAAGAATAATAAGCAGGGCAAGCTTCCAGCTTGCCATTACCAAATATCAGGCAGGATGCCTGACATGCGAAAACCAGAAAATGTAAACAGAAACTATTTGAAGGAAAACGACCTATGAGAAAAACACTTTTTATCGCAGTGGCAATTTTAATCGCGGCAGCAACGGCGCAATCTGCGGTAGTATGCTCCAACATAGACAATACTACTGACGTCTGGGCTAACACTTGGGGATTTACGGTAACTCAGCAGTTCACGGTTGATTCCAACCCGGAAACAATCAAAACTGTTAGAGTTGCATTTGATATCCATGGCACAGCGGCATCTTTCTCTTCCGAGGGCGGAACCTTGTCTATTTATGCTAATGACCGTTCAACAAAGCTCGGTGATTTTACAACAGGTGACACTATTTACAACGGGACGAACGAATTTGTCAACAATTCCGGTGTTGCTCTATCAGCAAATACAAGTTACTGGGTATTTGTTTCAGGTTTTTACGCAGGTGTTGACTTAACAAACAACGCCTCACAGGCTGGCTGGGCGATCAGAGACAAGATAGACTACTCGTCAGACCCTTTCCTCGGTGCAATGAAGATTGAGCTGGACACCGTTCCTGAGCCGGCGACGATGCTTATCCTGGGTCTTGGCGGGCTTGTGCTGAATGTAACAAGACGCAGAGCTTAATCAATTACGAATTAGGAATTACGAATTGAAATACAAATAGACATGATTAACCCGTCACTTGTTTCACTTTTCTAATATTTAGAAAAACAAGTGACGGGTAATCCTGTCAAAAAAAATTAGTAATTAAGAATTGTAGAGAAAATTCACGAATTTTCTAAATTAAAAAGTAAATAGACCCGATTGACAAGATAAGAATATTTGAGATTTGAAATTTTAGATTACAAATTTAATCCTGTAAATCCTGTCAAAAAGAATTAAATTTGAGATTTATCTCTGTGATCTCCGTGTCCTCCGTGGTAAAAAAAGTTAAACCACAGAGTACACAGAGGGCACTGAGAAAAAAAGAACAAACTTTTACCATGAAGAGCATGAAGGGCATGAAGTAAATAAAATAAAAACTTCAATAACTTCATGGTTGGAAATTAGAAATTAAGAATTACGAATTTAAAATACAAATAGCCCGTCACTTGTTTCACTTTTCTAATATTTAGAAAAACAAGTGACGGGTAATCCTGTCCAATAGATTTGAAAATAAAATAACGATCTGCCTGCGGTTTGAACCGCCGCGACAAAAGGCCTCACTAAGCAGCATTTGGGCAATGTATTTAAAGCTGGTGATAAGCTGCGGCGGGATTTTGAGCCCCGGCAGACGCTCTTGTGAAAGTAAGTCCTTATGGGCTTAAAAGAAGTATTACGTAAGAAGCCTTGAGGGGCTGGTTTTAAAGCCCCTCTGGTTTTCTTGCATGTCAGAAAGAAACGTTAGTGTAAACGCTCTTTTTGAAAGAAGTTTAAAACTGAATATAGTTAGCGGAACAGATACAGTTCTGCCGTTTTCGCCTCCGCGGCGGCTTTGACTCTTTTGCTCGCGGGCGATAACGGGTGTTTTGTGCGTGCGCATTGTGTTTAAACGCTGCGGGTTCCGTTGCGTGTGATACGCGTATGTCTCTGCCTAAACTGTTGTCTGTACTGTTTTTGTAAAAATAAAAAATATTTTATTGTAATGTGACATCATAATGTTTATGATGATACATAAGAGATTGTAAAAGTTTTTTCGAAAGGAAAAGTGAGAAAATGAGAAATTTATTGATTGTGTTGATTATTGTCTGCCTTACTATCAGCGCGGGCGCGGGGTTAATCCTTAACGGTTCATTTGAAGCTCCAGTTATAGCAAATAACAGCTTTACGCAGTTTGATGAAGGTGAAACTATTGATGACGCGGGCGAATGGCTGGTAATCTCGGGTGAGGTTGACCTTGTAAGACAGGGAACCATTCACGATGGATCCCAGCGGCTCAGCCTCAACGGCTTAAATCTTGGCGGCAAGATAGGCCAGGAGATAGCAACCGTTGAAAACCAAATCTACAAAGTAACCTACTGGTCTTTGGACAGAGACTACGCTTTCACAGTTGGCGTTGCTGAAACTTCCGACGGCAACTATACCGAATTCGAAAATGTTGATGTTACCTCATCCAGTGACTGGACTTACAAAGAATTTGAGTTTACCGCTACCGGTGCTGCGACCTGGGTGATTTTTGAAAGCAATGTCAGCGGCGATACAGGTGCCGGCATAGACCTGGTTGATGTAGAGCTGGTTCCCGAGCCGGCAACGATGCTGATATTTGCTCTTGGCGGCCTTCTGCTTCGCAGGAAGAAATAAGAATTGTAGAGAAAATTCACGAATTTTCTAAATTTAAAAGTAAATAGACAGGATTAACAGGATAAACAAGATAAGAATATTTGAGATTTGAAATTTCAGATTGCAGATTTAATCCTGTTAATAAATTTAAACCTTCGTTGAAATGCAGTAAACGCGGGAAAGAGATTGATATTGTGCACCGCAGAGGGTTAAAAAAGAGGGAAAAATACTGATGAAAAAAATGGTTTTAATTACAGTTGTGTCCTGTGTGGTTTTGTACGCAAACGCAGGTCTGATAGTCAACGGCTCATTCGAGGATCCTGACATCAGCGGTGATTACACTGCGGATATAGCCGGACCAATGGGGCCGTGGCAGGTATTGGCAGGAGTTGACTTGATCGACGATTACTGGGTTGCCTCAGATCTGGATCAGAGCGTTGACATGAACGCTTCTGGCCCCGGCAAGATTGCCCAGTCTATTGCTACACAGGTTGGCGGACTTTACAAAGTTACGTTTGATCTGGCGGGTAACCCCGAGCTGGCCCCTGATACCAAGGACCTTCGTCTTGGCGTTGCAGATACGGCTAACGGGGCATACAATGCTTCTTACGATTTCAGCTTTGATGCGTCAAATACCGATTTTACCAATATGGGCTGGACAGACAAAAGCTGGCAGTTCACTGCAACAAATACAACGACATGGATTGTATTTCAGAGCCTGACTACCGGGGCATGCGGGCCGGCAATTGACAATGTCGATGTAAACCTGGTTCCAGAGCCGGCTACGATGCTGCTTCTGGGCCTTGGCGGTATTCTGCTTCGCAGGAAATTGAGCTAATAGTCGTTAGACAAGATTCATAAGATAAAACAAGGGCAGGCTTTTAAAAACCTGCCCTTGTTCATGCGCGAATATACCGGTTTTAATACGGGATTTAATGTTGTCTTTTTGTCGCGTTTTACCTTTGTCTTTGAGCGGCAGCCCGCTGCTTTTTGAGGTGTATCTGTATTACGGTGATATCCGCCGGGGTGATTCCGCCGATGCGTCCGGCCTGGCCGAGGTTATCCGGTTTGATTTCTGTTAGCCGCTCTTTGGCTTCGTAACGCAGATGCGAAACATTATAATAATCAAAAGCAGGGGGTATTTTTATGTTCTCAATGTTCCTGAAACTGTCTATAAGTTTCTGTTGTTTTTTTAGATAGCCCTGGTATCTGGCATCAATAAGCACCGATTCGAGTATCTCGGGTCTGGGGGCTAATTCTTTGATGAAGTCCTCATCTGCGAGGTTCTCGCCAAGCGGGTGCTGGTGCTGTCTTAGCAGCTGCCATAGTGATGAGCCGCCGCGTCTGGTGTGCTTAAGCCAGTTTTCGATCTCTGCGATAGTCTGGATTTTTTCTGTAAATCGTTTTTCCCGGGCCTTCTCCACGAGTCCAAGCTCAATACCCAGGCCGGTGAGCCGCCTGTCGGCATTGTCAGCCCGTAATGAAAGGCGGTACTCCGCCCGTGAGGTAAACATCCTGTACGGCTCGACGAGGTGCCGCGTCAGCAAATCATCAATCATCACACCAATATACGCCTGATGGCGGCCGAGTGTAAACGGCTCGCTGCCGCGTGTTTTCAAAACGGCGTTTACCCCCGCCATCAGCCCCAGTGCCGCGGCTTCTTCGTAGCCGCTGGTTCCGTTTACCTGGCCGGCGAGGAACAGGCCGTCTATTTTCTTGGTTTCCAGGTTGATTTTCAGCTGCGTCTCCGCAGGGCAGTAGTCGTATTCGATGGCGTAGCCGTAGTGAACTATCCGTGCATTTTCAAGCCCGGGTATCAGCGAGAGCATCTTTTCCTGAACGTCTTTGGGTACAGAAGTGCTTATGCCGTTGGGATATATTGTTGCCTGTGAGCGGTCTTCGGGCTCGAGGAAAATCTGGTGCTTATCTTTCTCTGGAAACCGGACGATTTTGGTCTCTATACTCGGGCAGTAACGCGGGCCGGTAGAGCCGATCTGGCCGGTATAAAGCGGCGCTCGCTCGAGATTGTCCCGCAGTAGTTTATGGACATCGGGGTTTGTAAAGGTTATCCAGCAGGGAATCTGCTCGGTGTCTATCGAATCGTTCATAAAGGAAAACGGCACAGGTTTTTCGTCGCCGGGCTGTATCTGCGTTCTGGAAAAGTTCACCGTCTTTGTATCCACCCTTACCGGCGTGCCGGTCTTGAGCCGCTCAACGGTAAGCCCGAGTTTTCGCAGGCAGTCGCTCAGCTCGTTGCTCGCCGGCTCGCCGCGTCTGCCGCCGGCTATCTGTTCGGTGCCGATGTGCATCACTCCGCGAAGGAATGTGCCGGCTGTAATAACTGCCGTTTCGCCGCGGAACACCCTGCCGTCAAGGGTTTTAACGCCGATGACTTTGCTGTTTTCGGTTAAAATCTCAGATGCGATACCCTCGGCGATAGTGAGGTTTTTCCGGTCGGCAAGATAGCTCTGTATCGTCTGCTTGTATTTTATTTTATCCGCCTGCGCCCGCGGGGATTGAACCGCCGGGCCCTTTGAACGGTTAAGCAGGCGGAACTGCAAACCGCTTGCGTCTATCGCCCTTGCCATAAGTCCGCCAAGGGCATCGATTTCCCGGGTAATCTGGCCCTTGCCCAGCCCCCCGATAGAGGGGTTGCAGCTCATCTCGCATATATTTTCAAACTTCATTGTAATAAGCAGTGTCTGCGCACCCATCCTCGCCGCGGCGTCTGCCGCTTCGGCGCCGGCGTGTCCGCCGCCTATTACGATGCATTCATAATGTTGTTTATCAGGCATGTGTTTTGTTTTGTGAGTTATATTTATAAATTTTCAACAGCGGCTATAGCGATGGCGGTTGCCGCCGCGAAGCCCTGGTCATGGGTAATGCTTATTGACACTTGGCAGATACCCATCTGCCCGGCCAGCTCAAGTGCCCTGCCAGACAGGGTTACCGAAGGCGCGCCGAGATGATCGTTTGTGATTTCGATATCCGTCCATTTCAATCCGTCCCGCAGACCGGTTCTGAGCAGTTTGAGTACGGCCTCTTTGGCGGCGAAACGTGCCGCGAACGTTTGGGCGGTTTTTTTTGATTTTCCGGCATATTCAATCTCTGCCGGCGTAAAGACCTTTTTCTTGAAATGCTCACCGTGCTTCTCGAGCATGGACTGTATCCTGGAGATAGATGTCAGGTCTATTCCGTGATATATTTTGAGTTTGTCGTTTAAAGATGACATACAGGTCTTACCGGCTGCGGGCAGACTGGATTGACGTGATTATTACATAAGCCTGGTCTGCGCAGAACATTTTGAATGATTCGACACCCTGAATATTGGACTGCTTTATCAGGTTCTGTGTATATTCCTGAATTGCCTCGTTTCGCCTTTTTTCAAGTATCATCGATTCCAGCCGTCCGTAAACATCATCAAGAGGTGTGTATTCTTCGAGCTGTTTCTGTTTCATCTTGAGTATGAATACATTGTCGCCTTTCTCAATGATACGGGAAATCTCGCCCGCGTCGAGCCTTGCCAGCTCATCATCAATAGCGTTATACGGTTCTGCAAGCGAGCCAATCTCGTTGAGCTTCCAGTAGCCGCCGGATTCGGCCTTGATGCCGTTTGACATTTCAGTAACGAGTTTTTCAAAGTCCTCGCCGCTGACCGCTCTGTGGTATATCTCTTTGGCCGTCTCGAGCGCCTTTTGTTTTGGGTTTTCAACACCCTCTTTTCTGAATTCGTCGGCCTTTATGTGTGCCATGTTGAACTCGATGAAGGTCTCTAAGGGGAACAGCTCATCCCTTGTTTCCATATACATTTCTACAACTTCATCGCGGGAGACTTTTTCATTAAAAATGAGTTTTTCGCCCAGGTAACTTTGTATTACCATCATTCGTTTCTGATAATCCCTGAACGTTTTCCAGGTAAATCCGTTTCTCTCAAGTACCTGCTGTGCTTTGTAATAGTTGCCGCCGTTATTGGCTACAAATTTTTTCCGCTCATGTTCAACCGCTTTGTCCAGTTTGCCCTCATCTTCAAATATCTCCGCCGGCACAGAGGCCTTCGCGGCTGAATACAAGAGAATATCTCCAATCTTCTGATCGGTTATCATGTCTATAAACGGTCTTGCCTGTTTGCGGAACTCCTGGAGGTCTGGATCTTCAGGCAGGGCAGTTGTGTTTATATTCTGCAAAAATTCCCTTACTATTTCGTCCGAGCTTATGACCTCGTCCTTAACCGCGATTGTCAGGCTGCCGGTCGGTTTGGGCAGGTCTGTCCGCTTTGAATACGGCAGGTTTTTGAGCTCTTGGTCTGTGTATTTCTGGTCTTTCTTACAGCCGGAGATACCAAACGCGGTCAAAACAGCTAAGGACAGCAGTAAACATTTTAAGATAATTCGCGACATAATAAATTCCTTGGGATATATTTCATTAAATTTGGGACATATTATATGCTTTTTAGCGTTTTTGGCTAAGAATTTTTCTCAAAATACTGATAAGAGTCTCCGGCTCCATCGCGGCAGGCTTAAATTCAAGATGAATTGTGTAGGGGTCGATTATCTTTACCTTTGCTGAAGTTCTGGCAAAGAGTCCGCCCGAATCGGATACCGTTCTTGGATTATTACGCGGAAAAGTGAACACAACGCTGTTTCCTGAAAGTGTTATGCTCTTTATTTGCCACTTCGAGGCCAGCAGCCTTATCTGGGCGGTGTCAATTATCCTTCTAACCTGAACCGGAACGGGGCCGTAAATGTCCTTGAGCTGCTCGTGAAGCCTTGTAAGGTCTTCTGTTTCAGGGCTTTCAGCGATTTTACGGTATATTTCCATCCTCTGGGCATCTGAGGGGATATAGCTTCTGGGTATGTAGTCGGGCATTCCGAGATTGACTGCCGCCATCGGTGATGTTATTACAGGTTCTCCTTTTAGCTGTTTGACCGCATTGCTCAACAGCCTGCTGTAAAGCTCAAAGCCAACGGTGTTTATGTGCCCTGACTGCTCGGGGCCAAGTATGTTGCCCGCGCCGCGTATTTCCAAATCGCGAAGCGCTATCTTGAATCCAGCTCCCAGATGTGAGTATTCCTCTATCGCCTTGAGCCGGCGGGCGGCAACCGGACGGATTGGCCGCTCCGGCGGTATTAGGAGGTGGGCGTACGCCTTGTTGCGGTATCTGCCGACACGCCCCCGGAGCTGATGGAGCTGGGCGAGGCCGAATCTGTCGGAATTGTTGATGATTATCGTGTTGGCGTTGGGGATATCCAGCCCGGATTCTATGATTGTCGTGCTTACAAGTATGTCGGCCTTACCCAGCACGAACTTTGTCATTGCCTTTTCGAGCTTGCTCTTTGGCATCTGTCCGTGAGCGATTTCAACTGAAGCGTTCGGCACAAGCCGGCATATCCGGTTGGCGTATTTTTCGATATCTTTTACCCTGTTATGAAGAAAATACACCTGGCCCTCTCTGCTCAGTTCCCGCAGAAGTGCCTTTTTTACCGCCTCATCGCTGTACCGTTCCACCACGGTCGTAATGCTTCTGCGGTCGAGCGGTGGTGTCTGCAGCGAGCTGATATCCCGCAGGCCGATAAGCGACATATGCAGCGTACGCGGTATTGGCGTGGCAGTCATCGTAAGTATATCAACGTTTGCCCGCAGCATTTTGAGCTTTTCCTTGTGGGCGACGCCGAATCGCTGCTCCTCATCGATTATAATCAGCCCGAGGTTTGAAAATGTGATGTCCTTGCTCAAAATCCGGTGAGTGCCGATGAGAATGTCGAGCTGTCCGCGGGCAGTTTCGTTTATGATTCTCCGTTTTTCAAGAGGTGTGGTAAACCTGTTCAAAACACCTATTGATACCGGATAGTCCGCGAACCTCTGGGCAAAGGTGCGCCCGTGCTGGGCACAAAGCACAGTTGTCGGCACAAGCAGGGCTACCTGCATTCCGGATTGAACCGCCTTAAACGCCGCACGCATTGCCAGTTCGGTCTTGCCGTAGCCTACGTCGCCGCACAAAAGCCTGTCCATCGGCCTCTCGGTTATCATGTCCTCTTTTATCTGATGAATGGCGGTTATCTGGTCTGCGGTTTCCTGGTATGGAAAGGTCTCCTCGAATTCAAGCTGCCAGTCGTTATCAGGGTCGAATCTGATGCCGCTGTTGCCCTGTCGCTTTGCCTGTAATTCAAGAAGCTCCGCCGCCATATCTTTGAGCGAATCGGAAACGTTCTGTTTCTGGTTTTCCCATTTGCGGGTACCGATTTTGCTCAGCTTTGGCTCGGCTCCGGCAGCCCCGATATATTTATGTACAAGCGAAATGTGTTTTACCGGCACGTGAATTGTAACTTCGTCGGCGAATTTCAGTGTCAGAAATTCAGATTTGCCGCCGCCGGAATCCATCTCGGTTATCCCCATGTACCTGCCGATGCCGTAGCTCAAATGCACAACCAGGTCGAGAGGTTTCAAATCCAGCGGGCTTTCAACCGGGATTCCCTGATGCGATGCCCTTATTCGCCGTCTCAGCGAGTACTGGCCGAAAACCTCATGATGGGCGATGAATATTTTCGGCATCTCCGGCAGAATAAATCCCGCAGAGATATCTCCGACACGAAGAGCGAAATTTTTCGGTAAAACCAGCTTTTGTTCGGTGAATATCTCGCTGACACGTTTTCTCTCCGCCTCGTTGCGGCAGAAAAACTCAATATCTGTTCCTTCGCCGGCTCTCTTGTAAAGCGATTGCAGGGTGTCCTTGTGTCCGGAGAAGAAATCCTTCGAGTCGGTCTTGTATTCCTGTACCGATTCAACATTTAGGCGTATCGATTTTGGGGCTCCGGAACCGAAGCTGCTTAGATGAACGGTGTCGAAGCCGTTTAGTTTTTCTGCGATCTGCCGCCAGGAAAAGAGCTCAACGCCGCTGAGCCGTGAACAGAAAAGCTCTGCCACTTCCTGCACCGAAGCGGGTTCCTGGAGTATTATTATTGTATCCCGAGCCAGCAGCTCGAGCATCTGTATCGATTTTGCCAGGCTGGTTGAAGGGGTTGGCGGGGTTATGCTCACAGCGGCGACATCTCCCCCGGAGAGCTGTGTGTCAAGGTCAAAGGGGCGGATGCTTTCGATAACATCGCCGAAGAATTCTATCCTGACAGGCGGAGAATCAATCCCCGCAGTTTTCGGGCCGCCGCCCTTGAGCTGGGTATTCGAGCAGAAAATATCTATTATACCGCCGCGATGGGCAAACTGGCCGGGAATATCGACACGGTCAATGCTTTCAAATCCGCTGTCCGTAAGCCATTCAATGATCAGCTCAAACTCAATGCTCTGGCCGACGGAAAGATTCAAAGAAGATTTTTTCAGACTCTCCGGAGAGGGCAGCGGCTGACAAAGCGCCTGCACGGGCGTGAATATAGCCGGTTTATCTTTGCCGCCTGATTTGAGCTCATCAAGTTTGAGGGCGATGGAAATCCGCTCTGATCCGGTTTCGTCGGCTGACTCGGTTAGATCCGGCTCAGATTCCCATGCGGGAAAATATATTCCGCTGCGGCCGGTAAGTGCGGGCATATCTTCGCAGAGATTCTCCGATGTTTCGATGTGAGGGCTGATAATACATACCGCACGTTTGGTGCTTGTATTTAAAATGTCAGCAAGAAGCGAAGGAAACGAACCCCATGATCCCTCCGCAAAAAAAAGCTCAGGCTTTTCACCCTGTTTTTTCAGTGAGCGGCAGAGCTTGTTAATAGATTTTAGTCTGCCATAGTTCAATTTAGATATCGTTGTTCCTAAATGAGTTTCACTTTTCTGCCGCCGGGCTCAATCGTGCCGATACGGTAAACTCTTTGTCCTTGAGCGGCTAACTTTTTACTGATATTTTCAGCTTCATCTGCATCAACAGCCATAACATAGCCGATTCCCATGTTAAAGACCCTGAACATCTCCCTCTCTTCAACGGGGCCGAGTTTTTCAAGCCATTTAAATATCTCCGGCACGTCCCAGCTGCCGCGATCGATTACCGCGTCGCAGTTCTCCGGCAGTACGCGGGGGATGTTGCCCACCAGGCCGCCGCCGGTTATGTGTGCCATCGCATGTATGGGGCATTTGTCGGGATACTGTTCAAGCAGTTTCACTATCGGTTGGACGTATATCCGTGTCGGCTCAAGCAGGGCGCTGCCAAGGGTTTTGCCGCCCAGCTCGCTGACAGTGTCCTTGATGCCGAGTTGTGCCTTTTCAAAGCATATCTTGCGGACAAGCGAAAATCCGTTTGAATGGATTCCGCTCGAAGCCAGCCCCAGCAAAACATCTCCCGGTCTGGCGGCGTCGCCCTTTATTATCCTGTCCCGCTCGACCACGCCGACGGCGAAGCCTGCCATATCAAATTCATTTTTCGAGTAGAGATCCGGCATCTCCGCCGTTTCACCGCCGATAAGTGCGCAGCCGGCTTCTTCACATGCCTTTGCTATGCCTGAGACCATCTCTGCCACACGTTCGGGGTCCAGCTTGTCAACCGCCAGATAATCGAGGAAAAACAGCGGCTCGGCTCCCATGACTATCATATCGTTGACGCTCATTGCCACCAGGTCTGTGCCGACTGTGTCAAATTTCTGCATCTCTTTGGCAAGTATAACCTTTGTCCCGACCCCGTCAGTGCAGGAGACCAGAACCGGATTTTTATAATTTTTTTTGAAATCTGGAGAGTTTTCCAGGCTGAAAAGCCCTGCGAATCCGCCGTGCAGATTTATTACCCGAGGCGAGTGAGTCCTGGCGACGGAATCCTTTATCCGTTCAACCATTCTGTCGTTAGCGTCGATGCTTACGCCGGATTGTTCATAGCTGAGGTACTCACTCATTCTCAATCTCCAGGTCTTCAAAGAGGTTTCTCTGGTAGCGTTCCATGGAGTATTTTCCGCCCTGGCTGTAGGTGGGCACCTTGTAGTTTCCGTCCCAGCATGCCGTGCAGAATGATTTTGCCGGCTGATCCATGCATCCAACCATACCCTCAAGCGAGATATACCCCAAAGAGTCAGCTCCGAGGAAGCCTCTCAGCTCTTCGATATTCATTTTGTTGGCTATAAGCTCGTCTTTTGTTGGAAAATCAACACCGTAGAAACACGGGAATTTAACCGGCGGGCAGCAGATTCGGATATGCACCTCTTTGGCGCCGTTTTCGCGAAGGCTTTGAATTTTGCCCTTTGTGGTATTGCCCCTGACGATAGAGTCATCAACCACCACAACCCGTTTGCCGTCAACCACTTCTCTGACAATGGCGAGCTTGAGTTTGATTGCCTGCTTCCGCAGTTCATCCGAAGGCGCTATAAACGAGCGGCCGACATAGTGGCTCCGCACAAATCCCATTTCAAAGGGTATTGAGCTCTCGTGAGAAAACCCTATTGCCGCGGCTGTGCCCGAATCGGGTATCGGGATCACAACATCGGCCTCTGCCGGATGTTCTTTGGCGAGCTGCCGGCCCATTTTTTTGCGGGAGATGTAAACATTCTCGCCGAATATCTTGCTGTTCTGCCTGGCAAAGTAAACATTCTCAAAGATGCACTGGGCCAGTTCCGGTTTCTTCTCGGCAAATCGTCTGCTGGAAATCCCGTTTTCGTCAATACTTACGATTTCTCCGGGTTCAACATCCCTGACAAATTCCGCCTCGATCGCTTCAAATGCGCAGCTCTCGCTGGCGACGCAGTACCTGCCCGACTTCGTTTTGCCGATTGACAGAGGCCGTATGCCGTAGGGGTCGCGGGCGGCTTCGATCCGGTCGGTGAACATCATAAGGACGCAGAAAGCGCCTTGAAGATGGCCCAGAACATGGGCTATTGGGTCGGGCTTGATGACATGCGTTGGTTTGGCAAGCAGGTGTATGATGGTTTCCGTGTCATTGGTGGATTTAAAAATGCTGCCGTACGCCTCGTATTCATCTCTTAACAGAGACGCGTTGGTGAGGTTGCCGTTATGGGCTATGGCAATGCTGCCCTGGGAGTATTCAGCTATCTGCGGCTGGGCGTTGTGGATACTGCTTGAGCCGGAGGTTGAGTATCTTACATGACCGATGGCGCCTTTGCAGTTTCTCGTCAGCCGCGGCAGGACGTCGCGTGTCGGGCGGAATACCCTGCCGACAGTTCCCATGCCGGTAAAACCGTTGATTTCTTCACCGGTTGTCGAGGCGATCCCGGCAGATTCCTGGCCGCGATGCTGAAGGCTGAAAAGCCCCAGATAAGTTTTGTTTACGCTTTCAGGGCCGTCCCAGATCCCGAAAACACCGCATTCTTCTTTGATATTTGACATTTAGTATTCTTAAAAAATTGGTTGATGATTATGAAAAAAGTCAATATACAGCGATAAGGGGTGAAAGTCAACTCTGTTGAGCTCTTTATGATCCAAAAATACAATATTATTTTAATGCCTGCTGCCCCTGCCTGTTCCGTATTCCCTTTTGACGAATGCCTGACAGCAACCCTTGCCGGCTTTTACGCGTAAATACTTTTAAAAAAGTATCTTACAAACAAAATACGCCATGGAATCAAAATTCCCTGAATTTCACAGTTGTTACCGCTAATTTCGTACGCTATAATAAATTACGTATCAGAGAATTCAGGTTGAAATTTGCTCGCCTTATTACTTCCGATTCCAGCCTGGTGAACAAAAAGCGGACTCGTCGGACTTGGTCTTTTGGATTAAATTGAAACATTATTGCCGGCAAACAGAGGAGCCGCCGTGCTCTCCGTGGTGAAAAAGAATTGAAACCACAGAGAGCACAGAGAAAGACAACATAGTATGGCAACTAAATAATAATTAAAATATTCTCCGTGTCCTCCGTGCCCTCCGTGGTGAATTAAAAAGAATTTGAAACCACAGAGACCACAGAGATCGCAGAGAAAACAACAAAGTATGACAACTAAATAAAAATTAAAATATTCTCCGTGTCCTGATATGGAACGACCTTTGTCAATAGTTTTAATGAGATTATATTTACTTTTTTTTAAATTTTACATATCTTATTTTAATGACGCATGATAGCGTGGGATTCTTCGACGTTGATTCAGTCTGATATACGTGGATTAGCTTTTGGCCAGAGCCGACATTGAAATACTCCGTCGCAAACCTTGCTTTCTACGGGCATGAGTCAGACTTACCGATAAGGCATATCTGTCATATAGGACAATCGCAAGTGGTTTTTTCGTACCCACGCCACCATTTGTCATGTTTTTCTGTATTAAATTTTAAATGTTTTTTTCCCAGGGTGATAAAAAGTATATGAACTAAACTTTCTGCGGCTGAGCCTGTTTTCTTGCGTAATACTGGGTTGCTGTGAACCATATGAACCCGGCCAGCTCTCTGGCAACTGCGATGTTGGCCTTTACCAGAATCTTGCCCCTGGCCCGAAGGTACCTGTGCCGGTAACTCAAACGCTGCCCGGCCCTGTCAGCTATTTCTATTCCCCATTGCGGCCGGCTCTCTCTACGTTTTTTAAGGGCCTTAGATGGAACATATCGATGCCGGTAGTGGTGGGCAGTTTCATTGAGCAGCCGCCTTACCCGCTTATTGCCGGCCTTGGTTATCGGGCCTTTTTTTTCTGATTCTCCACTGGAGTCCTCTTTAGGGGTTAAACCGAGGTATGACATAAAAGCCGGGGCTGATTCAAAACGGGCAAAATCAAAAATTTCCACCAGAATGGATATTGCCGTGATGGTCTTGATGCCGTGAAAACAACTCAAAATACCTACCATTTCGCGGTAGTCATCCGTTTCTGCCAGCGCCTCAACACGCCGATCACACCTGTCGAGCCTTTCACAACAGTTTATGTACTGGGCGAAATATGCCTCAAAGACTTCATTCAGGGCGGGCTCTTCGAAGTTTATACCACGCAGCCAGGTTATATGCTTATCTGTCCAGTGATTGCCCTGATGGTAAATATAGCTATGACGATTGAGAAACTTGAGTATGTGATGTTGTGCTCTCTGGACATCCTTTCGGGCTGTCTCACGAAGACGCACCAGCTCTCTATCTGCCTCCTGTTTCTCATTGGGAGCGTGAACCTCGGTCAACAGGCCCGCACTGTAGTACTCCTGAAGCTTCTTTGCGTCCCTGCGGTCTGTTTTTATACGAACTCCGGGTTTTACCGGTACCAGAGATGGGGCGATTACCGCACATTTAAAGCCCAGAGCCTCAATCCTGCGCTTGAGAGAAAAGCCGCAAACGCCGGCTTCATAGCAGAATTCAACCGGCCCAGGTGCCTGACGGGCTATCTTTTTTACTGCCCGTTTAATATCAGAGGGCGTATTTTTGATTGTAAATTCAACAACATTATCCCGATCAGGGTATTTTATGGCAGCTTTATGTTGTTTTTTGTGTGTATCCATTCCTACATATGTTATAATATTGTTCATAACGACCGGTACCTTTCGTATTGTATGCGGCTCTGTTGCCACAGTGTAATAACCCGCGATTGGCAGGTGCTACGTACACCTTATCGCATAAACCGTAATTATCCGGCTTATGACGAGATTTGCAACCGTTGGGGCCGGTCGTTCCATATTTTCTCCGTGGTGAATAAAAAAGAATTTAAAACCACAGAGACCACAGAGATCGCAGAGAAAACAACAAAGTATGGCAACTAAATAAAGATTAAAATATTCTCCGTGTCCTCCGTGGTGAATAAAAAAGAATTTAAAACCACAGAGACCACAGAGATCACAGAGAACGCAGAGAAAGACAACAAAGTATGGCAACTAAATAAAGATTAAAATATTCTCCGTGTCCTCCGTGTCCTCCGTGGTGAATTAAAAGACTTAACCACAGAGTAGACAGAGAGTAAAGAGAAATAAAAATAAAAAACCTTGTATTTCACTACGCGGCAGATTAAAGTATAAATATTGAAATTATGAGTAAACAAGCAGAAACTTTAACAAGAGGTACTAATATGAAAAGCTCCTACCTTATAACAGCCCTGACCCTTGTATTGACAGCCGCATGCTTTGCCAACTCCTCGCCGACTGTTACCAGTGTTTCTGCGAGGCAGCGGACTGACGGCAGCGGGATCGTGGACATCTGGTACACCCTCAGCGACGCGGATAGTGACCGGTGCGGCATCAGTATTTCCGTAAGTGACGACCAAGGAACCACATGGGATGTTTCCGCAAGCTCATTTAAGGGTGATTTAGGAGAAGATATTTACCCAGGCCGCCGTCACATTATCTGGTACTCAAAGTCCGACCTCCCCGGCGAGTACGGCACAAACTACAGGATAAAGGTGATGGCTCTAAGAAAAGATGTATTAATTAATGGAAATCAGATAAACGAATTAGAACCGTATAATAAGGCTTGGTATGTTGATTTTCAAGGCTGGGTTCCAGGCGAATATTGGTTTATAAATAATGAAGGTTTAAATGTTGTAGGAAGTGGAGATTATATTCCTGCGATTACCACAGTTTACACTGATTTCTCAACCCTTTGGGTGAAAGTGAAGATGAGAATGGAACATTACAGTGAGGGTGGAATAATTATTACTGATAATCCTATCGGATCACAACCACTTTTTAATTACCTGTCAGTTTGCTGTCGTCCAATATGGACAGATATATTTGTTAATTATGTAAAAAACGGAGAACAATTTCATGAACAAATTTGTGAAGGTTGCATATACCCATGGACCTGGTTTGATATTTCTATTAAAATAGCGGACAATCATCTCAAAGTAAAGATTAACGAATTAGAAGAAAAAGAAATCACATTTAAAGATTTAAGTTTTGATGAAAATTACAAACTCACAATTTTTGGCAAAAAAGATTGGCTTTCTGGAATTTCAGACATCACTTTCAATAAACTTATTGTTTACTCAGCTCTTGAATCAGTTGGTTGCGGAGTTTCAAATGTCTTTAATGTAAACAACCGGGATTCAATTACAGTAAATGCCGTGAACAACTGGGACGGCACGGTAACGGTTACCTGGACTGATCGGGGGGGTGTCCGCCTTATCCGACAGGAAGTCGGTAATACTTCAAATGAAACCGGCTGGTCGGTTAATGGGGGTTACTTCAAGGATACTCTCCAGCCCTCCGGGTTCAAGAAAAAGTATGTCTATATTATCAGAAACCTGAGCGGAACGGAGCTCGGACGCAGCGGCGAAGTCATGCCGGACATTGTTGTCGTTTTGATTCGGGGTTATGATCCCAATCCTATAGGTGATGGAATTAGCGATAAATATTGGACATCTGATAGTGGAGAGCAAAACAAAGGATTGGTTGCAAATGTTCACAGCTGGTTTGAAGAAAGCGAGAGAAATATCACATGTTGGGATGCCAGTACAATGTTAAGTGGAGAAAAAAATGTTGAATGGAACTGCGAAGTACTTGACGACTTCATCTCTCAAAATAGAACAGGCGATTATGAAAATGCGAAAGTTAATTTAATTGGCCATAGTATGGGTGGTTTGATTTCAAGGCGATATGCTTATGAACAGGATGCATATATTCAAAATGTTATTTGTATTCAGACTCCGCATACAGGTTCACCTCTGGCAGACATTGCTGGCTGGTTTGCAGGTGAGGCAGGGGAAAATTTAAAACCCAGTTTTTTAAAGACATTCAATGATGATTACCCCCTTGACAAAACGACACTGTACTCATTCTATAGCGATAATTATACAGATGTCTTAGGCAAATTTTTATATAGAAAAGCAAACTCACATATTACATCTTCCCCTCAATTCACACAATATGACGAGCAAAGTGACGGTGCGGTGCCCTTGCTTTCCGGTTATGGCTGGATTTATAAAAAAGACACATATGGTGATCCCAATTATGGCACTTATGTTGAACAATGGTTACCACTAATAGCCGTAGGTCCAATGAAAGATACTTGCAATAATGGATTTGATCATTCTACAGGTTACCGACACCCAGACACATTAAATAAAATCATGGAATGGCTGGGTTATCCGCAGGCAGACAAATTTTATTTTCAAAAGATGAAAATACAGGGCTTGGAACAAAGCGATCCAGAAAATTTGCCTCTATATTTCATCAATGGTTTTACAGGTCAGTTTCACAACGCTCAGCCAGTATCAAACACGGTTAAAATTGGCACCTCAAGCAACGCATATTTCCGTGCAATAGTCACTGATCCTAATGCTGTATTCACATTAATTGATCCGGATTCGGAAGTGATTGACCCTGTAACTGCTGATTCGGATCCCAATATCATCTATGATCAAGAAAACGGTATTATGGCTTATGAGATTGTTAATCCGAACACAGGGACATGGACACTGAGCCTAACCACTCTTATGACAGAACTTAACAGCGTAGAATACGGTTTGACAGTATTTGAAGACCAGTTTGTCGCATTTTCAGTAACAGGAGAAAAGGATTGGGCAAATAGTGGACAGGCCATGTTTTTAATGGCAGAAATAGCGGATAACGCTGGAGCTGTAACCGGGGCAGCCGTTAACGCTGATATAGTTCTGCCTGATGATACTGTAGAGAGCATTACATTTGTTGATGACGGGACTGGCGGTGATGCTGTTTCGGGTGATGGGATTTCCAGTTACACATTTACGACAACTGAGATCAGCGGTAAATATAATGTCCGGGCTTATGCAAGCGGTACAACGGCTTCGTCTGACAGTTTTGAACGATCTGCTGTTGCTACATTTACCGTTTCTCAAGCTGACATTGCTGTTTCAGGTTCCATATCAGAAGAAGGGGTTGATACCAACCAGAACGCGTTTTATGATCTCTTGCGGTTTACAGTACCGGTTCAGGTCTCACTTGACGGGGCTTACAGACTGACAGCATCCCTGCTCGATTCAAATTCTGAAACAGTCAGTCTGGTCAATTCAGGCACGCTCCGATTGACGAGTGAATCAGGTTCGATAACCGTTGATGTCCCGGCCGAAGATATCGTAAATAACGGCGCTGCCGGTCCATATATCCTCCACGGAATAAAGATATCTGACGGAGATTCAGGGCTGACTATTGCTGCTGCTGAGAATTATACAACGGCCGGATATCTGATTTCTGATTTTGAGCCAAAGGATACTGACAAGGACGGTCTGCCGGATGTTTTAGAGCTATCTATCGGAACGCTTATTGATAACCCTGATACTGACGGTGACGGCGTAACGGATTATGAGGAGATTGCCTATGGCGGAGACCCGACCAGATACGATCCGCTGACCGATTCTAATCCTTTTGAGGCCGTTACAGACGGCGACGGCATGACAGACGGCTACGAAATAAAATATGGTTTGAATCCGCTGATTGATGACACTCTGCTGGATCTCGATGGCGACGGGCTGAGTAATATTTACGAGTATGAAAATCAACTTCGTCCAGACAAAATTGATACTGACGATGACGGCAGAAACGATAAGTGGGAAATTGACAACGGCCGTGATCCTCTTGTTTATGATGAATATCCGAGAAATGATGCGGACATAGACCTCAACGCGGTTATCAATCGGCTTGATCTGTTGATTCTATGCAGCCAGTGGATGGATGCCCCCGGTACTCCATCGGCAGATATCGCACCTCACGGCGGTGACGGTATTGTTAATTTCCTCGATTTTGCCGTCCTTTCCGGTTCGTGGTTAAGTGAGGTAATCGCACCTCAAGAGTTGAGCGAAGATTTTGAAAGCGAAGATTTTGAAAGCGGAGATTTCAGCGCCAATCCATAGCAGCTCAGCGGAAATGCCTACTGGTCAGTGGTATCCGATACTGTATATGAAGGCTCGTATGCCGCAAAGTCGGGCTCTATCAGCCACAGTCAGACGACAATACTGGAAATTACTCTGGATACGGAGTTTGAAAATATCAGCTTCTATTGTAAAGTTTCCAGTGAGTCCGGATGGGACTTTCTGAGGTTTTATATAGACGGTGCATAACAGGACAAGCGGTCCGGCACAGCAGACTGGACGCAGCAGACATATTCTATCACACCGGGTGAGCATACGTTTAAATGGTCTTACACAAAGGACGGCTCTGTCAGCAGCGGCTCAGACTGCTGCTGGATTGACAGTGTGCGAATTTACAGTGAACAGTAAACGATCTACGCCACATGTTTAAAATCTGCCCCTGCATTCTTTGATTTTCTTTAGAGTGCGGGGGCAAGCGTCATCGCGATGCCGCTTTGTAACCTTGAAGGCTGCTTCTTATAGATTCAAAAAACACGGGAAAACAAACTAAAGTTTGAATTCTAACTAAAATCGCCTCTCACCTCGCTTCGCCTGTTGTTCCGTGTTCTCCAGGGGAAAATATCACACACCACGCCGGGGGATTTAAAATTCTATGGTTGAATTCCGCTCTCTGCTGTGCTATAATGAGTGGGAAATAACAGCCGAGCGTGATGTTGTTATATTAGATTAGTTATTGTTTTATATGGAGTTATGAGAATGACAGAGAACCACCTTATCCTCGCAGTACACATTACTGAACGCCTTAAACACGCGGTAGAGATACAGAATGTCCTGACAAAGTTCGGTGATGTCATAAAAACCCGTATCGGGCTGCACGAAGTTGACGGGCAGTTGTCTTCGCCAAACGGCGTTTTGCTGCTTGAATGTACCGGGGACGAAGAGAAATATTCCGCTCTTTGCGATGCGCTTCAGGCTGTTACCGGTGTGGAGATCAAAAAGATAGTTTTCTCCCATTAATTCATGCAGGACCTACATAAAGACCTCAAATCTCTTACTTTAGATCAGTTAGAAAATATTGTCGAAGGTTTCGGCAGCAAGAGTTTCCACGCGGCGTATCTCTATGAGTATATACACAGCCGCGATGGTGTTTACGTAAATGACGTAACCACACTAAGTAAAGGCCTCCGGGCACAGCTCATTGAAAACGGCTGGTATATATCGCAGCTCAAGACGGTCGAAAAGTTCACAGACCCCGACGGCACGCTGAAATATCTGTTCGAAAACGAGGACGGCGGCAGATTTGAGTCTGTACTGCTCAACGACGACAACAGGCTTACCCTCTGCATATCGTCGCAGTGCGGCTGCCGAATGGGCTGCAAGTTTTGCGCAACCGCACGGCTCGAATTCCGGCAGGACCTCTCTGTCGGCCAGATAGTTGATCAGGTGTACAGGGTCAATGCCGACGCGGGCAGGATTGATAACGTGGTTTTTATGGGCATGGGCGAGCCGTTTGATAACACAGAAAATGTATTTGCCGCGGCGGATATACTTAACTCCGCCAAGGGGCTTAACATAGGAGCACGGCATATCACCATAAGCACCTGCGGCATTCCCGGCCCGATCGAGGCTCTCGCCTGCCATGACAAGCAGTACCGGCTCGCGGTCAGTCTTCATGCCGCGGACGACCAGACGCGGCGGAAACTTATGCCGGTTAATTCAAAATACCCGCTCAAAGACCTGCTCAGTGCCGTCAAGAACTACTGCCGGCAAACAAACCGCAGGGTAACATTTGAGTATTGCCTCATCGACGGAGTAAATGATTCGGCTGACAATGCAAAACAGCTTGTGAAACTGATCGAGGGTATAAAATGCAACGTAAATCTCATAGAGTTCAACCCGTTTGAGGGGTGCTCTTTCAAATCTTCGCCAAGGCGCAAAATCCAGGCGTTCCGGGATGTTCTGGATATGGCGGGCATAGAAGCCCACACACGCTACAAACGGGGCAGGAGCATAAAAGCAGCCTGCGGACAGCTGGGTGCTGACTGGCTTGAAAAACAGCTTTGCAGTTGATTTTGCCCAGGGGCAAGGCCGACGATAATCGACTTGAAAAATATTTTATTCTCTGAATTTAATCGAAAGGCTCAAAAATGGATAAAGAAAAGTCAAAACTAAGAAAAGTAGGCCGCGGAGCAGGATTATGCATACCTTATCTTCTATTTTTCGGGCCGGTACTTATGTCTTTGGGCCTGGGCGGCGGGTATCTGGGTTTTATAGGCGCTCTTATGCTGGGGATCGGCCTGGCGGCATTCTCAATGTCTGAATAGCGCTGGAAATAAAAAATATATTTATACATCATGGGGGCATTATGAACGCTGGAAAAATAATTGCGGCAACAGGGATGTTGTTTTGTATCGGGTTGTCATTTGCATTACCTGTAGATTCGCAGGACGTTGAAAACGCTTTTAAGGGCTGGCTCAATCTTGAGCCCCGGCCGCTGGAGACATCAATCAGCCCACAGATAGGCCGCATTGAGCCGTTCTCCGATGCCTCGGGCAGAATACTCTACTATGTCGCATACCTTGAACCGGAGGGCTTTGTGATTTTCAGCGGCGATGATGATATCGAACCGGTAATCGCTTTCAGCCAATACGGCACTTATGACCCTTCCGGTGGTAATCCTCTTGGAGCTATGATATCCCTTGATATGCCAAAGAGATACAACTTTCTGGAAGACTGGAAACAGCTCAAGTCAGCCGCCGGCAGCGAGCTGGTTGCTGATGCACGCCGAAAGTGGCAGAGCTTCAAAGCCGCTTCTGACGGCCAGCCTGCAAAAAGCGGCGTCAGTTCTATTTCCGATGTTTGCGTCGCTCCGATGGTTCAAAGCCGCTGGAGCCAGAGCGGTGTAGGCGGCAAACCCTGCTACAACTATTATACTCCGAACAACTATGTGTGCGGCTGTGTCGCTACCGCGATGGCGCAGATTCTTCGGCATCACCAGTTTCCCGCACAGGGTATAGGCGTCTTGTCAAACACCATTGAGGTTGACGGACACGAACAGACCGCTCAGACACGCGGCGGTGACGGCAGCGGCGGCCCTTACGACTGGCAGAATATGCCCCATGTGCCGTCATCTTCTATGACTCAAGCCCAGCGGCAGGCGATAGGTGCCCTTTGTTATGATGCCGGCGTAGCATGTCAGATGAGTTACAACGACGGCTGGAGCGGCTCGACGGAAAATCGAGCCTGCAACGGTTTTCTAAATTATTTTGGTTTTGCAAGCGGCTTTTACTTCATGGATTACGGTTATACTGTCAGCCGCGGGTTCCAGGATAAGGTTCTCCAGCCAAATCTCGACGCCGGCTATCCGGTACAGGTCGGCATTACCGGCGACGGCGGACATGAAATCGTCTGTGACGGCTACGGATACAGCGGCGAGACTATTTATCATCACATGAATATGGGCTGGGGCGGCTATGAAGACATGTGGTACAATCTGCCCGATATAGGAACGCCGTATAATTTCACTATTGTTGACGGCTTTATATTCAACCTTTTCCCCGAGACACAGGGCGAGATTGTCAGCGGCAGGCTGCTGTTCTTTTCCGGTGATTCCGCCGCAGATACGGAAGTTGTGCTCAGAAGCCAGGGCGGCCAGAGCATCACCGCGAACACAAACGACAAGGGCATATTCTATTTCACTGAAATTGTGCCGGACACATACTATATAGAAATCAGCCAGCAGGGCTTTATACCGCAATCGATTCGTGTTAATGTCTCCCAAAGCGCTTCAACCAGAGACGTCAGCGGTACCTGTGGAAATGTCTGGGCGGGAGATATTGTACTCAATCTCGAAGGCAGCGGCTATTCCGGCGGTGAGGGAACAGAGCAGAGTCCGTATCTTGTCTCAACCGCCGCTGATATACTTGAGCTTTCTCAAATGATCAGCGATTATGACAAACACTTTGTAATGACAGATGACATAGACCTTGCCGGCATGACATTCGATATGGCAGTGATTGCACCTGATGTCGATTTCTATGCCGGTTATCAGGGAACCGCTTTTACCGGCGATTTTGACGGCGGCGGTTTCTGCATACAAAACCTCAATATCGACCTGCTAAGCGACGACGACCCGTCAAATGACGGCAATGATTACATCGGTTTGTTCGGGATGATAAAAGACGGTGCAAGAGTGTCCAATCTCGCCGTCTCTGGAAGCAGTATTGTCTCGGGCTGGTCAAGCAACTATGCAGGCATAATAGCAGGCTGCGTAAATCTCGCTGAGGTTTCAGGTTGCGATGTTAGAGGCAGCTCTATATCTGCCGGCAGCTATTCACGCTACACCGGCGGAATCTGCGGCTGTCTCGATGAGGGCAGGATAACACGAAGTATGGCGGCGATTTCAATCCAGTCCCAGTCATACGTCGGCGGAATCTGCGGCTATAATGACCGCGGCAACGTTGATTTCTGTTTCAGCACGGGAACCGTTCGCGGGAGTGAACGAGCCGGCGGAATATGCGGCTCAAATTATTACTCAAACCTGTCGTATTCATATTCACAGGCAGAAACTTCAGCGACCAAATATGTCGGCGGTGTGAGCGGGTACAATTCGAACACGTCTCTAAGCCAGGTTTACGCAAAAGGTAAAGTTACCGGCTCATTATACACAGGCGGCCTTTGCGGGTTTGCCCTTTTCGGCAGCGCAGAGGCGTGTTTCTGGTGTCCGGAAACAACAACACAGGCTAAAAGCGTATTGGGCAGCCCCTCTACCAAACAGGAGATGAGTTTATTATCAACCTTTGAAAACGCCGGCTGGGATTTTGCCTCTGACCAGAGAAACTGGTATATGCCCGCTTCCGGCTCGCCGCTGCTGAACTGGCAGATGCGTGTGGAGGATTTCAGGCGTTTATCCTTGATGTCGAAATACTGGCATGAAGATTGCGGCGGTAATTGCGGCTGTCTGGGTTATGATTATTCCGGCAACGGCAGTATAAGCGCTGAAGACCTCTCAATCCTGGCAACGAACTGGCTGTATTCTGTAAATGCCTATGAATAAGAGTTATACACTGGCTGGGCCGGCGTTAGCTGTTTGCGCCTCAAGCTGGCGGGGGTTACCGATTGAGCGGATTTTTTTGTAGCGGTTCTCAATCAGCGTTTCCATATCCTGCATTTTCAGCTGACGCAGTGCGGTGGTGATGTATCTGCTGACGTTTGATATAGTGTCCCGGGGGTTTCTGTGCGCTCCGCCGAGAGGCTCTTTGATGCTGCTGTCAACCACGCCCAGCTCTGTGAGGCTTTTGCTGGTAAGGCCCAAAGCGGTCGCCGCTTCGCCGGCCTTGGTGCCGTCTCGCCACAGGATAGCCGCGCAGCCCTCGGGGGAGATTACCGAGTAGTACGAGTGTTCAAGCATGGCGAGCCTGTCGCCTACTCCGATGCCCAGTGCGCCGCCGCTGCCGCCTTCGCCGATAACGATGCAGATGATCGGCGTTCTGATGCGGGACATCTCCATCAGGTTGACAGCGATTGCCTGTGCCTGCCCGCGTTCTTCGGCACCTATGCCCGGATATGCCCCGGGAGTGTCGATAAGCGTTACAATCGGCAGGCCGAATTTCTCGGCCATACGCATTTTCAGCAGTGCCTTGCGGTAGCCTTCCGGGTTGGCGCATCCGAAATTACAGCGGATTTTGTCTTTGGTATCTTTGCCCTTGTTCTGGCCGATTAACATTATCCGCTCATAGCCGATCTGGCCCAGGCCGGTTACTATGGCGTTGTCGTCGCCGAACGTCCGGTCGCCGTGCAGTTCACGGAAGCCGGATACCATATGCTGCAAATAATCGCTTAGAATAGGGCGTGAAGGGTGCCGCGATACCTGAACGGTCTGCCAGGGGTTGAGGTTGGAGTATATCTCCTTGAGCATCTCTGCCTTGCGTGACTGGAGCCGGCGAAGTTCCATATTGCGCTGCGTGGACTCATCAGCCTCGCTTCGAAGGTTCTGGATCTGCTCATCAATTACTTTTATATCCTGCTCAAAGGGCAGGTATTCTACTATATTCTCTAATTCTGACATCGCTGCCTCATAAATTTATTTTTGTTATTAAAGCAGTATATTAGCTGTTTTCCGCTCAAAATCAAACTATTTTCGTAATGCACCGATTTACAGAGGCTTTTGTGTTTCCGCGGCGGTGTTTAGAGTGCTGTTCGTTATGCGAGTTGACAGTTTTGAGAGAATTAGTGGATAAACTATGAAACCGGAGTTTCTTTACGGTGGGGTAGGCAAATGGTATTATGGTATTTTGCCGGTTTTTCCGCAGTTTGAGTTTTTTAAAAAAAAGACACAAGCTGAATCTTGAATTCTAATGATATCGAGGCGGCGTGAGCCTTGTATTCTGGTGGGCCATAAAGCGAGTTGGGCCGTATAAGGTCATTTACAGCATATAGTTAGGTTTTATCCAGCCAGCTTTGAGAGAGCTTGATTAAATCCAGAATATCAATCACACCGTCCATATAGAAATCCGCCTGGCTGCACGATTGCGGTTCCCAGCATCCGTTCTGCTGCCAGTATTTCGAAAGCAGGGCAAAGGAATCATAACCAAGATAAAATTCCTGCCAGCTCAGAATCGGGTAGCTCTTATAAGGCATAAACCAGTCCGCAGGGTCTCCGTCCTGCTCAGTAAAATCCCAGCCTGCGACACAGAAGTTGCCTATTGTCTGCATTTGCAGTGTTGTTGCTCCTATTGCCCCGTAATTGTAATCTCCAGGATTGCCAATCCCGGAAGTTTCAATATCCCAGAAACAGCCTGTTGCGGTGTATTGGCTAGATTCATAGCCTCCGATAAAACCTCTTATTGCGTAATAAAGGCCGCTGACCGGGCCGGCTGAATAACATTTCTCGACATATCCGGAATTTTCTCCAAGCAGTCCGCCGGTATGTGTTTGTCCGCTGACCGAACAGGTAGAATAGCAGTTTATAACATCGCCGCGGTTATCGCCGGCCAGACCGCCAATAAATGTATCGTACCCGGAGGATTGCACGCTGCCTGTAGAGAAGCAGCTCGATAGTTTTCCGCTATTTACACCGGCTAAGCCCCCAATATATGCGATGCCGTTTATAGACGCATTTTCCACGCCAAGACTGCTGACATCTGCTCCGCGTCCAAGAGAGGCAATGAGGCCCAGATATGTGCTCCCGTTTATATTCATGTTGCGTATAATATGGCCGTCACCGTCAAAATATCCATTAAAGAAGGGGATAACCGCCGTTGCCCATTGTATCCCGGTCAAATCTATATCATCAGTCATTCTGTAGAAAGCATAAGTACCCCAGTGATATAAAGCGCCAAGTTCTTGTGGGCTGCTGATCAGGTATGGGTTTGCCTGTGTGCCCTCGCCGCTCAGTACTGGAGGAATGTAACCGCTCAAAGTACTCAATACAGGGCAGCCACCCTCTGAAGGCATTGTCCAGGCATCATTGGTGCCGTTAGCCGTTTCGCCGACAAAATCCCAGCCGGCGTCAATAAAGGTACTTTCTTCGTGCATCTGGTCGGTCGTTTTGCCGACACCGCCGCTGCTTGTTTCAGTGCCGGATGTTACTGTATCCCATAATCCATACTTTACATTTTCCCGATTTTCTGTGTAGCCGACTAAACCGCCAACCTGCTGTACTCCATTGACATGCCCTGTGGAATAACAACATGTTACACTTCCATTATCCTCATCGTCGAGGTATCCCACCAGGCCGCCAACGCTGGATTCTCCGGAAACGGAACCGGTGGAATAGCAGTTTGTTACACTGCCGCTGTTATAGCCTGCCAGACCGCCTGCAAAAGTTGAGCCGATTATATCGCCGCTCGAGAAGCAATCTCTCACTAAGCCGCGTTCAATCCTGCCCGCCAGACCGCCGGTAAATTGCATACCTGAAACTACTCCGGAAAAATGACAGTTTGTTACAATGCCTCTGCAATCTGCAACCAAACCGCCCGTAATGTCACCAGTGCTGATAATCGAAACGTTTTCTAAGCCCAGAGATTTTATCTGGCCGCCGGCGTCAAGAATACCGAACAAACCGATGCAGCCGGAGCCGGAGATAGCGAGGTTGCTGATAATATGGCCGCCGCCATCGAACGAACCTGTAAAGGCGTTCAAAGAGTCATAGCCGATCAGTGCGCGGTTGTATTCTTCGCCGGACATATCTATGTTGATATTCAGCATATAGTTCTTCTTCCAGAAAAACGTTCCCGAACATACTGATAGAAAATCGCTTTTAGATTCAATGATCCATGGGTCCAGCGGCTGCCCCGAACCTTCCATGCTGACAACCGGATCGACTATAGCTTCTCCGGGTAAGTTTTCCCAGTACAGGTGCGGATAATCGCTGCCCTGGTCAATTGTCCATGTTCCGCCGGCCCAGTTGTTTGCACTATAGAAATGCATATCCTTCATCTGCTGTGTCCTGAGACCGATTCCTCCGTAACTTATGAGAAGATTGGAGGTTTGAGTATCCCAGAAACTATTGGCCGCACCCATACCGGTTCCAATCAGGCCGCCTGTAAAGCTGGTTCCTGTAACATCGCCGGTAGAAAAACAGTTTGTTACACTTCCTCTGCTGTTATCACCTATCAGACCTCCAATGAAAATTTTACCGCCAACCGGGCCCGTTGAGTAACAATTTGAGATGATCCCTCCATTGTTCCTTCCGGCAAGCCCCCCTGCGTTGGTGCCGTATGCACCAGTTAGAGAGACTGCTCCTGTAGCGTAACTGGCAGTTATGTTTCCATCGTTGCAGCCAACAAGACCGCCGGCAGAGTTACCGCTGCCGCTGACCCCGCCTGCAGAAAAGCTGGTTTCTATGCTGCCGGTATTGAGGCCGACCATCCCGCCGACATCAGAATTTCCGATGACCGATATTTCTCCCACGACCATACTGACTGCATAGCTGTTCGTTACAATCCCGTCATTGTAACCCACCAGTCCTCCGGCGTGGTAACTCGTTCCTGTAACTGTACTCATGGAATAACAACGTTCTATCTTGCCCTGGTAGTTATACCCTGCAAGTCCCCCGATGTAAAAATCGCCGTTGACCGAGCCGGTAGAATAACTGTTCGATACATTACCCTTGTTATATCCACAGAGGCCGCCGGCATATTTGGTGCCGTTCACAGCGGTACTTACAAGCCTGACATTGTTGATTTCCGCATCAGGGCCGATCATGCCAAACAGCCCGCAGTAAGATGCACCATTGACTTTGAGATTTGTTATTGGATACGAATTGCCGTCTAAAGAACCGCTGAATTCTGTGCCCTGGTACCCCTGGTCTGTCGATGTGTCAGGCGCAATTACTGCCCTGGCATAGGTTTTGGATGTCAGGTCTATATAGTTTTTTAAGATATAATGGGCGGTAAGGTCGTTGTTAACCGCCTCAAGGTCAGACCTGTTGTAAATATGCCAGGGGTTTTCAGGAGTGCCGGTGCCCCCTGAGAATCCAAAAACAGGATTTGGGAAAAATGATAAAATAGTAATTACCGTACAAACCCGTTTGAGAAAATCCTTGGAACTGTTCATAATGCCATACCTCGAAAAAAGTTAAAATGGCAGAATCTTGCACGAATAACCATCTTAGAATGCTAGTTAAACACAAGATGTATATTTTCCTTTTCAGTCATGTTATAACTTAATGACATTCATTGAATTGCGCAAATCATTGTAATTATTTTAAGTCCTGTTGTCAATTTAAATAAATAAATAACCGAAGACGCAGCAGGGCAATCGCATCTAAAGTCCTTTATTTTGTTGTGTCAGCACGCGATATAGGTATTGCTCGTTCCAGCCGCAGCACAGCCTTCTGGTCTTTATGCCGACCTTGTGCTTGGTTTGCTGTTTTAGCAGATTCAGTGCTATTCGTGAGAGCCTTGCAAAATTTTCTGCTCCATAACCTTTTCTTATTCTCCTTTCATCGTCGGCAAAGCTGATATCTAAACACCAGTGCAAGGAGTTCTCTACCCCCCAGTGGCCCCTGATATATTTGAGTAAATTTGGCGGATTTTTGCAAGTCAGGCTTGATATGTAATACCGTTTCTCTACGCTTGTTTCATCTCCTATGCTCCTCTTTGCCTCCACACATATCAGGCTCTTGAGCCCGACCCAGTTCTTCTTTTCAGAGTTAAGGAATCCTACATTTGAAACAGCCCGCAATGTGCGTTCTTCAACCCTGCCGTGGCCTCCATCAGTTTCACTTGCAACAGTATATTGAATATTATAGACATTATCGTCTATACATTCATCAAAAAGGGTAACTGCATTTTTATGCAGGCCGGTCTGATTTGCCTTTAGCTGCAAGATATAGTCCCCATCATTTTCAATTACAGCATTAGCAATTTCCTTTTGGCAGCCCATAGCATCAGTTGTTACAACTGCACCATCTAAATCAATTAACTCCAAGAGCTTAGGTATAGCCGTTATCTCATTGCTCTTGGTTTCTGTTGCAATCTGCCCAATGACCATTTTGTTGGTGTCGCACCAGGCATTTACCATGTGAACAGCCGCTTTTTCAGATGCATAATCAACGCTTCTACGCATAGTCTTGCCGTCAATGGCTATGAGCCTGCCTTCACTCTTTTGGGCTAAGGCATTGACCCATTCAAGGAAGCATTGTTCAAATGAGTCGGGTTTGAGAGAAGAAAATACTCGTCCAAATGTGTCGTGAGATGGAATGCCATTAGGCAAAGAAAGAAAACTTTTAAACCACTCTTCTTTGCACTGAGCGAACTCTTCAACCTGTGTCCATCCATCAGCGCCACAAATTATTGCACAAATTGCAATGGATAAAATATCACTAAGCTCATGCTTGCGAGTACGCTCGACTCTGGGGTCTTCAATTGTCGAAAAATAGTCCATTAATCTGCGTTGGTTTTGTTCTTTTTTCATAATTTTCCTCGTTTTAACGTTGCAAAGATATAGAATACTATATATTATACTATAATGAAAAAGACAAAAAAGCTATAAAATTATTAGAAAAAATCGCAAAAATAGAGCGAATGGAACGAGGGAAAATATGTCAGATGAAAAACCGGCAGCATTTCAACCACCAAACGTGGAAAAATGGAGCCAATGTTGTGCGATATGTCCCAAAGGATGAGCTTGAAGCACTGCAGGCTGACATAGATAGTTACAACCAATTCATGGACTTAGTGCAACAATATGCTGACGAAATCATACGGATAACACGCCTTGAAAGAAAAAAACTAACCGAAAAGCCTAAAAAATGATATTTTAGATGCGATTGCCCTGTTTCCAGGCAGGGAGCCTGCCCTGCGATTGCCGCCGCAAGAGTTCGGGCTTTAGCCTGTAAACGCTTAAAAGACAACAAGCACGCTAAAGCGTGTACTCTTGCGGTGATAAATGTATTAGAAATAATAATCCTGTTTATCCTGTAATCCTGTCAGAGGAGTTAATTAAGAATTAGGCAATAGGCAATAGGCATTAGGCAATAGGCATTAGGCATTAGGCATAAGGCATAAGGTAGGGCAATAGGCATATTTACGGGGCGGGGGATCTCTTGTCTTGAATAGTTTGTATGCTGATGATATAATAAGGCTCAAATGGGAAAAAATATTAAAATCCGCCATGTTCTGGTTTTGCTGGTACTCACAAGTGCCGGCTATTTTCTGATGAGCCAGAGCCTCTCTCACCGCCAGAGAAAGATATCAGTCTATGTGATAGACAGCCTCAAGGAAGTAACCTCCGGGCAGCAGGGCGGGGGCATCAGGATATCGCAGGGCAAGTCGCACGGGGAGGTTGTCGAATCTCTGATATTTGCCTACGCCAACCCTGACAATTATGAGTTCAGGATCGCCGATTTGCTAAGTGTCGGCCAGATATACGAGCGTTTCTATTACGTTTACCTTGAGTCTATCCTGGATTATCAACTTGCCAACCGGGGTGACTGGGTGATTGTGAATCTCAGCTTCGGCCGCGGCGAGCCGGACGAGCGGGAACGGGTGCTGATTTCAAGGCTCATAGGCGAGGGTGTGATAATCGTTGCCGCGGCGGGCAATGACGGCAGCGAGGAGAAGAGTTATCCGGCCGCGTATGACGGGGTGATCGCCGTGGGTGCGTGTAAAAACGGCAAAAAGGCCGGCTATTCAAATTACGGCGGCTGGGTGGATATATGTGCCGAGGGGCATTACGATTATAATGAAATCCGCGGTTTTCCCGGCGGCGGGGGGATCAGCAGTGTTAACATGAGCTACAAGCTCGGCGGCACGTCATATTCGACGGCGAGGGTTACCGCCCGTATAATCGAGATGATCAGGTTCGCCAATGACAGAGATATCGATGTTGCCGGTATCCTGGAAGGTGGGGCTGCCCCTCTGGATGATCCCCTGTTTTACAAGGGCAAGCTCGGCAGCGGCGCTGTCAGCGCGGCTTCTTTGCGGGCGGTTGATAGGTTTTATTATCTGGCGAAATGGCCGGGGATTTTGATCCCCTGGTTCGGTGTGCTTGCCGGCGTTTGTATTTTGCTCCAGCGGGGCCTGAGACGTGCCTGGACGAGGGGGCATGTGCGGGCGTCGAGATGGGTGTTCTACGCAGCGGCTCTTTCACTGGCGGCGGGGTTTGCCGCGGCGTATATGAGTGTCACGCAATCCGGCTTAAAGGGCGGTGTGCTGATGGTCTTCGCGGCTGTGCCTCTGGCTTGGATTATGCCCCTTTGCGGCGGGCTGACGGTGTTTTGCCGGCGGCCGGCGATGGTCTTCACCCGCTATCGGATCAACCGATACAGCGAACGCGGTAATTGCGGCGGCCTGCTCAAAGAGCTCCTGGGGTTCAGGTTTAAAACAGACTTGATGATGGCTGCACTGGAGAAGCTGCTTGACTGCCGCGGGAACCCGTCGCGGCAGGTTTGCCGGTTTTTGGTCTTGACAAGGGTTTATATTGACGGGCAGATAATAGATATGATTAAATCCAGGGGGCTTGCTCTGGAGAATGAATTTGTTGAAATGGCGGCCGGGGGAAATTCACAGATTGCCCGCAGAGCCGTTGACAGGGCCGTAAGGCTCTCCGATAACAAGCCGGCAACTATTGAAAGGTTCCTGGCAGAAGTTGACGTGATTGACGATGATAATATCGCCGAATCCGTAAGACTACAGGCTTTGGCGTGTAAAAAGAGGATTTAGTTTTATTGGCATTATCCGACAAATTCTGGGCTGAAGCCTTTGGGCATTTTTCCTGCGCAGTGTGCGGCGTTTGCCGCTCCGTAGAGTGATACGGAGTAGTCGCGTATGATATATACCGGGATCGCCTTTAGAACCTCTCTGATCACCGGGTTGTAGTTCTGCTCGAAGTAGTGCATGAAGAGGTTTTCCTCGAGGAAGAATTTTTCCGTTCTGGTTACGATACCGCCTGCGAGGTAGAGTCCGACGGTGGGCAGCAGGCTGGCGGCGATGTTTGATGCGAATTTTCCGTAAAGTTTGATGAACAGCCGGACAATATCGCCGCAAATCGGGTTTTGCGGGGCGTATTTTGTTATCAGGCCGGGCTTGTTCGTGTCGCCGGCCTGGTCTATTTCTTCGAGAACGCCTGTGATGGGGATCCGCTTATATTCTTTGAAAAACCTGAAGATGTTCACGATTCCCATGCCGGAGACAATCGGCTCAACGCCCGGGCTGTAGTAGTCCACAATCTTGCCGACAAAGTCTTTCAGGCGGCGTGTTTCGGAGTCAAAGCCGGCGAAATTGATGTGTCCTGCCTCGGAGGGGCAGGCGACGTAGTTTCCTTTCTGGCCGATTAGAAAGCCTGTTCCCAGTCCCGTGCCCGCGCCGACGATGGCACGCATATTGCCCACCTGCGGCGATACGAGCCCTGTTGTGTGAGGCAGCTGGAGTATCTGGCCGGGATTGTTTACGTCGAGCAGCGGCAGGCTGTAACTAATTGCCATGAAGTCGTTTATGACCATTGTTGGTATTTTGAGAAGCTGGTTTATCTCATAGGCGTTTATGTCCCATTTGATATGCGAGGGGGTGCAGATATTCTCAACCACAGGTCCCGCGGCGCTGATACAGCATTTGTCCGCTTTTAGTTGGGGGGCCTTTTGGGCTACGGCTTTGAGTGTGTGGCGGACGGCTTCTACGCAGCTTGAGAGCCTCTGTGTCTCAAAGACGCACTCGACAATCACTTCGAAATTGCCGTTATGATGGCCGACAAAGGCGATGTTTGTGTTTGTGCCGCCGATATCGCCGGCAAGTGTTATGTTTTCGAATTCTATCTTATCTGTTTTCCAGTTAATCGTAAAATCGGTCATGTCAAGTGCCTCATTATTTTATCAAAGTATCCATAAACGCCGGAAGCAGCGTAATAATTTTTGGAAACGCTGTCATGAGTATTATACACAAAACATAGGTGGGAATAAAGTAAAGAACACCCTTAAAAACAGTTTTGAGGTTTTCGTCCTTTGCCATCGCCCCGACAACGAATGTTGTAGCGCCTACCGGCGGCGTGATAGCTCCGAGTGTAGTGATAACGGTAATTATTACGCCGAACCACAGCGGGTCGTAGCCGAGCTTGTCCGCTACGGGGAAGAAAATCGGTATCGTGATAAGCAGAAGCCCCAGCGAGTCCATCATTGCTCCGCCAAGTATGTAGAGCGAGAAAATCGCCGCCATAACGACAAATGAGGGCACCGCAAGCGAAGATACCCATTCGGCCAGCTCGTACGGTATGCGTGTTACGGCGAGAAATCTGCCGAAAATCATCGCGCCGGCAACCAGTGTTATGACCATACATGATGCCCTGATGGTTTCTTCTATGGCTTTTATCAGGCCTTTGAGGGTCAGGTTTCGCTGTACAATTCCCAGAAGCATAGCCAGAAACGCCCCTACGGCGCCGGCTTCGGTAGGTGTGAAAACGCCGAAATGCAGCCCGAGTATTACCAGCAGAAACAGTATTATCATCTCATAAGCGCTGAGCAGGGCGGTTATCCTTTCTTTGAAGCTGAATTTCGGCCCGGCAGGCCCGCCGGCGGGGTTTACTCTGCAGATTATGTAAACTGTCAGCACAAGGGCCAGACTCACAAACAGCCCTGCACCTATGCCGCCGTAGAAGAGCTTTGTAACTGATTGCTCTGTTGAGAGGCCTATGATTATCAGCACAACACTTGGCGGAATGACAACGCCCAGCGTCGAGCCGCACGCGATCGAGCCTAAGCTGAGCATTGAGTCGTACTTGTATTTTTTCATTTCGGGGTATGCCACGGTAGTCATTGTCGCGGCGGTGGCGGTGTTTGAACCGCAGATTGAGGCGAAGGCTGCGCAGGCGGCGATTGTCGCCATTGCCAGGCCGCCGGATATATGCCCGATGCACTTATACGCGGCGTTGTAGAGCTTCTGGTTTACGCCGGAATGGAAAACGATCTGTCCCATGAATATAAACAGCGGTATCAGGGTGAAGCTGTATTTGCTGAAAGTTCCCCACAGGACGGTACTTACCATGCTGGTGCCCGCGTCGAGCGATGTTACCGCGGAGAAGCCGATAAAGCCGACAACCGCCATCGCGAAACTTACCGGCGTTGCCAGCAGAAAAAGCATTGCAACCAGTGCGATTATTCCCGTGATTCCAATCATGGTCAGGCTCATATCGCGTCCTCCAGGTGGGGGTTTTTGCCGGTGGTATGGGCCTTTATCACGAGGATAATGTCAACAAGATACGCTGCGGCAAGTACCGCGAAACCGATACCGGTTATATATATAAACGGGTGGAAAATTATTCTAAGCGTCTCTGTAACTTCGTTTGAAGCCTGTATTGTCATGGCATATTTGATGATAAATACCGCCGCGATCAGCGAAAAAGCCATACATATCAGATCGTTGAGAGATTTTAGAATCCTTGATATTACCGGCGGCATCAGGTCAACCAGGACGGTGACGGCTATAAAGTCCTTTTTCATCTGGGCGTATCCCAGACCCATGGCGGCAGTTACTGCGCCGAGAAGACCCATAAGCTCCACACTGCCCTTAAGGGGGCTGCCCAGCCATCTTGAGACGATTGCCGCACAGGTGAGCAGCATCATTGAAATCAGAGAAATACCGGCGATTGCGAGTATCAGCGTATTAAATCTAAGAAGCAGTGTTTCTAAGCGGCTGTTTTTGTTTTCTTGCATTATTCAGAGGAGATGTATTCTTTTATTGCGGTTATTATGGCCTGTGTGTCTATTTCTGCGGAGTTCTGCTGTATCCATTCCACTACCATTGGCGCCAGCATCGCGTCGAGTTCGGCTTTGTCCTGGGCAGAGAGCTCGATCACCTCAACACCCTGCTCGCCGGTCGAGTACTCCATAGATTCGTTTACATGCTCGTCCATATACTCGCCTGTCCAGAGGGATTGCTCCTCGATCATATCTTCCATGACGGCCTTGACATCTTCGGGCAGACTCTGCCATTTCTGCCTGTTCATCACTACGGCGAATGGGTACACAACTGTGTCTGTCATGGTAACGTATTTGCAGATGTCGGCGTATTTGAAGTCTTTCATCACTTCCAGCGAGGAGAAAAGCCCCTCGACAACGCCTTTCTGCAGTGCCTCGGGCGTTTCGGACATCGGCATCCCGACCTGGTTGGCTCCCCAGGCTTCGAGGATTCTCGCCGCGCCGCCGCTGGCCCGCAGGTTAACGCCCTTCATATCGGCGGCTGTGCGGACTGGCTTTTTGCTCATGATGTTAGACGGTGCGGTGGTAAACATGGCAAGCACCTTTACGTCGGCGAATTCCTCGGGCTCAAACTGCTGATACAGCTTGAGCAGCGCCTTTGAGCCTGTCGCGGCGTCTTCTATGCCCAGAGGCAGGCTCAGAGCGTTTGTAACGACAAACCTGCCCGGCTGATATGCCATGCACAGGCAGCCGATGTCGGCCTGGCCGCTTATAACGCCGTCCATCATGTCCTTTGCCTCGAGCAGTGAGCCGCCCGGGTAGGTGTTTATCTCAACAGCTCCGCCAGTGCGTTTTTCTACCTCGTCTTTCCACCTTTCCATCTGGACACAGGGGAATGTCGGTGCCGGCGGGAAGTTGGCATAAGAAAGTTTGATCGCCTTAACCGGCGCAGCATCAGAGCCCTCGCCGGCGGCAGGTGCATCGTCCTTTTTACAGCCGCAAACGGCAATAATTAAAGCCATGGCAACAACCAGAGTTTTTAATGTAACATCAGCTTTCATAAGACTCTCCTTATTCAAAAGCCCTTTAATTATTTTGTATTTATAAACGGTTAAGTTTCTCTACGCAGAAACAATCTTGGATTTTAACCGAAAAACAACTAAATGTAAAGGGGAATTAGTTAAGAATTAAGATTGAGCAATTCCGTTTGTAAGGCTTTTCAGAAAATTTGCCACAAAATACTATTGATACCCAGTAGGTTAATGCGGATTAATCGGCGTTTCCTCGGCTTGCGGGCGTGCTTTGGGGGAGCAGTCGGGGCGAGCCTGGTGTGTGTTTCTTCTGGTCGTGTGATTTTAGGCGCACCGATAGTGTGGCAGGTAGTTTGTTGGTTTGTATTTGCGTTGTTATGCGGCTGATATTTTGATCGACTCTGATTTAACCAGTGAGCGTATGTAGTGCGGCTGCTTGGTTTTCACGTACCCCAATGCCGTGCCTAACATCGTGATCAGTGCCAGGTCTACTCGCATCTGCATTTTTTTAAGGCCTCGAATATAGTGAGTTTCAAAACCAAAGGAGACATCGAGCCGACTGTTGACCCTCTCGACAGAAGTCCGTTTTTTGTATTCGTCTTTCCATTTATAGCTGTCCCGCGGCAAAGCCATAAAGATACGCGGGTCTTTTTCCAACCCGATCCTGATACTCTTGCCAATTGGACAACTCCCTGATGCGGGGCATGTCAGCCCTTGATGGTGTGCCGGGCAACCGAACTTGATACTGTCTCTATCCTTCTCAAAACCCCTGTTGCACATCTTGTTGAGTTCTCCCCCCTTGCAGCACTTGCAGAACACCTCACCCTGCTGGTTGTAATATATCCTGTCAAGGCCTTCAACCGGGCTATGTTCCAACTGCGTCATATTGCGAGTATCAACAACAGCACGTATATCGTGCTCCTTCCATAACCATAGCTTGAAATCGCCGCAATCATAGCCTTTGTCTGCCGAGAGATATTCGCACTTCTCAAGAGCCTTTGAGGGACAGGCGTCAACCAGATTGTACGCCTCTAACATATCATTGTCATTACCCGGCGTTACGATACGTGCTATCGGCAGTTCATAATTGGCATCCACTGCCAGATGAACCTTGTAACCAAATATCGTTGTTTTTTTGATAATCTTACCGTTTTTATCTGTGTAAGTTTTTGTTGCCCAGCCGCCGTCAGTATCCCTTCTGCCGTCAGGCTTATTTTCTGAACCGGAGTTTGCCGCACTCTGGATGACTTTGCTGTCAATCGCTATACGCTGACCAAAGCCGGGCAGTTCCCGGGCAAGACACTCCAGAAGATTCTGGAAAATACCGGCTACTTCTGCCGGATACTCCATAAGCGACTTGAGCAGGTTGGTATAGGCGTTTGATGATGGTACCGGGTGCTCTTTGAGAGGATCAAAACCGCAGATATCCCTGAGCTGACCGTTGCGAGAAAGCTCCCGGCGAAGAGCTTCGATGGTGTTGTGCCCAAATACGATGCCGGCAAGCATTGAGTTCCAACTGGCCCGTATCGGGTAGTCATCACGTCCATTGCCGCGGCGTTTTTCGAGTGTTTGCATTAGTTGTTCATCGTCGAGCGTCTTGAGTAACAGGTCGAGCCGCTCTAAATCTCCGAGATTTTCAACATTTTGGTAGCAAAACAAGCTGGGTTGTGGTATATTAGCCATTGGTAAATCCTTTTGTAGAATATAATATAAGTTCTTTTGGTTTAATGTCTTATATTATATCACATGCAAAATGATTTACCATTTTTCTATGGGGGCAATTTGAGGTTTTTTAATGTTTTTTTCGCTCGAATCAGGCCTGAAGCCAGAGAAAAAGGGGGAAAATCGGTTTCACTGCCGTTGCTAAATCCACCCGCTCAACAACTTACAAACAAACGGAATAGCTCGAATTAGGAATTAGGAATTAAGAATTAAGAATTATGAACTAGGAATGAAAACCACGGATGGACGAGAATTGACACTAATCAGGCAATATGAATCAGGCATAAGAAATTCTGACAGGATTACAGGAATAACAGGATTTTATTTAAGTATTTTATTTTGTTCAACTTGCGAATTTTCTTCATTGCCTTCAATGCCTTCATGGTAAATAATAATCAATTATGCTCTCCGTGCCCTCCGTGTCCTCCGTGGTGGATTAAAGCATTTGAGCCACAGAAAACCGGAATCAGGCATTAGGCAATAGGCAATAGGCATAAGGCATAAGAAATTCTGACAGGATTTTATTGAATTTTTTAATCCTGTTTATCCTGTAATCCCGTCGGATGTTTTAATTGGGAATTAAGCAAAAGCGGCGCCGCCTCGCTGTGCTCGTTGTCGCGCGCACTGCAAAGTGTTTAACATTGACAGGCTGGAGAAAAGTGGACGGGGTTGTGCGGGGAATGTTTTGGGAGGATTCTGCCGCGTTTAATTACTCTTGACATTTGACTTATTGGGAGTTCTAATAATGTTTTAGCAATATGTTTCAAAGGACGTAAAAATGAGATATTTATTATTTGTTATGTTAACAGGTTCATTAGGATTTTGTCAATTGGAGCTTCCTTCGCTTATTTCGGATAATATGGTCGTTCAGCAGTCTTCCAGCGTTAAGCTGTGGGGCCGGGGCAGCGGTGAAATCACAATCAAAACCGGCTGGGGCGGCCAAACCGTCAAGACGAGAGCGGACGAGAACGGAAAGTGGCAGGCCCAGATAAAGACTCCGGCCGCGGGCAAAAGCTGGAATATGACGATAGCCGACGCCGACGGTTCTGTAGAGATACAGAATGTTACCCCAGGCGAGATCTGGTTATGTTCCGGCCAGTCGAACATGCAGTTCCCGATGCTCCGCGATGAGCATTATAAACTCCATAAGTCGGAGAGCAACCCTGATATTCGATTCTTTACGGTAGAACCTGATACGTCTGAGACGCCCATGGAAAACTGCGGCGGCCGGTGGCAGGAGTGCACGCCGGAGACGCTTTCAACCTTCAGCGCGGTCGGCTATTACTTCGGAAAGCTGCTGCATGCCAACACCGGATACCCTATCGGGCTTATCGACAACAGCTGGGGCGGCACGCCGGCGGAGGCGTGGACAAAGGTTTCTGTGCTTGAAAACGATGAGCGTTTTGTCTCGATACTTGAAGAAGACAAGGTGATTCTGGCAAACCAGGACAAATACCAGAAGGAATACGACCAGATGCTTGAGCAGTGGGGCCGCGAGGTTGAAGATGCGAAAAAGCTGGGCAAACGGCCGCCGTCAAAGCCGTTTCCGCCGTTCGGGCTCAGGCCGCAGAACCGCGCTGGCAGGCTCTACAATGCTATGCTGCATCCGCTGATGCCCTACACAATCAAGGGCGCGATCTGGTATCAGGGCGAATCGAATTCCGGCAGGGCCAGGCAATATGCAAGCCTGTTTCCGGCGATGATAAACAACTGGAGAGACGACTGGGGACAGGGTGATTTTCCGTTCTACTTTGTGCAGTTGACCAATTATCTCAAGAACGACCCACAGACAGTTTATCCGCTCTGGCCGCAAGTTGCAGAGCCTGGCCCGAGCAGCTGGGCCGAGCTTCGCGAGAGCCAGTTTAAGACGCTTTCACTGCCCAGTACCGCGATGGCGGTTACGATCGATATCGGTATGCCCTACGATATACACCCTAAAAATAAGCTGGATGTGGGGTACCGGCTCGGCCTGGCGGCGCTGGCAAAGGAATACGGTTTCGATGATATTGTGTACTCCGGGCCGCTTTATAAGGGGTACAAGCTCGAGGGCGAAAAGATACGTATATCTTTTGAACATACCGCGGCGGGGCTTTCTTTTCACGCAGACGCGGCGAAGGGGTTCCAGATAGCCGGCAGGGATCAGGAATTTGTATGGGCAGAGGCGGAGATTGACGGCGATACCGTGCTGGTGTATTCAGACAAGGTCGCCGAGCCCGCCGCCGTGCGGTACGGCTGGTCAGACTGGACATACGCGAATCTGTTTAACAGCGAGGGACTGCCGGCAAGCCCGTTCAGAACCGATGACTGGGGATATACGACGAAATAATAATTCTAAACGAAAGCAGGTAAATTTAATATATAACTGTCCGCTATTTATGGCGGAACTCCAAAACGGATAATATGAATAATACTTTCAAAAAATTCAAATTGAGCAATTGTAACTTTATGAAAATAAAGGAAATATGTAGAAATGTCAAAACAAAGAGACCTCGACCCTTAATTATCTCCGCTTTTTGCCTGACAATAAGTTCGCTCTGTTATGCAGTTAGTCTTGACGATCTGGTAGTTTCCAGCGGCGGCAAGCTCACTGGCAATCATCCGAACTATACTTTACATGAGAATGTGTTTGTTGGTGATTATCTGTACATCGCTCCGGGCACCACAATCCTTTGCGACACCTCAGCAGGCAAAAGACCAACCCTGGTGATTGACGAAGGAAAAATATTTGCAGATGGCGAACCTGACAGTCCGATTACGTTTACCGCTCCTGATAATGACCTGACCGATGACGATGCGACTCCTGATTACTGGCGTTTGCTGGAAATTCATGACACTTCTGAACCAAATTCCGTCATGGAACATTGCATTTTTGAAAAAGCAAAGATTGGTTTGTACACAAAAAGCCCCAACCTCCAAGTTACTGACAGTCTGTTCAGAAACTGCAAAAGAGGTGTAGCAGTCTACGACGGCCAAGCAACTTTCACCGGTTGTGAATTTTACAATAACAGTTATCCGGATAATTCAGGTGCTGGCTTAGATGCCGATGGCTCAGGAGTTGAACTAACAATCGACTCCTGTCACTTCCACAATAACCAATCCAAATATGGCGGTGGCATTTCTGTTGAAAATGTTGCATCTTCATCGATTGTTGGATGTATAATAGAAAATAATCTCGCTGAATATGGGGGAGGATTGGAAGTTGACGATGCTCCTATGACTATCAGCCAGTCCACCGTTATAAATAACGAAGCTGAATATGGCGGTGGAATAATTTCCCATGGCACGTCCGCTTGTACGATCACGGACTGCACTTTAGAGTCTAACTCGGCAGCTATTAGTGGGGGAGCCGTTTACAGCGATAGTACTTTGAATATCAGTGCATCTATATTTAGCACCAATACTGCCCTGAGCGGAGGCGCTATCCTCAATGATACTGGCAATATAATAGTGTCAGATAGTGAATTTGAGTATAATATAGCAACTCAATCTGAAGATATCGGTGGAGGTGGCGGTGCGATATGTTCACTATCTGGTGTACATATCACCTATTCTACTTTTGTAGGAAATGAGTCCATTTGGGGTGGTGCTGTTGAAGTGACTGCTGGCCAATCAACAATTGCATGGTGTGAATTTGATAACAATGTAGCGGATTGGGGGGGAGCTGTCTATTGCAACGAACAAAACGGCGAAGCAGACTTATATTTGCACAGTTCACTGCTATCAAACAACAATGCCAAAGCCGGCGGTTCCGCAATTTACGGTCATAGCGGCAGTCTAACTCTTCGCCAGAATACGATTTCCAGAAATTTCAGCCAGTACGAATATGCAGCGGTCGAAGCGGTATCAGCTACGATAAGGATGGACAACAGTATCGTTGCTGATAATAGTCCAGCAGATGTTGGCGGAGCATTTGACCCGGCCAGCACGAACAATCTTATCGGCACTATCGAAGGTGCAAGTGGTTTTGATTCCCCTGCGAATCTAATCGGAACGGAATCTTCTCCAATCGACCCGCGTTTTATAAATGCGGAGGACGGAGTTTTTCGCCTGCTTCTTGATTCTCCAGCGATAGACGCTGCTCTCAATTCTTGTGCCGTTGATAAAAACGGCAGTTCTCTTCTCTCTGATTTAGGGGAGCGGGGACGTGTCATTGATGCTGTAGTGGATATTGGAGCATACGAATGCCAAAAAGCGGATGTCCCCTCTGTGGTTGTTACCACATCATCAGATTCTGATCCTGATGACGGGAAAATCTCATTACGAGAAGCAATTTATTATAGCAAAATCAATCAAGGAGTTTCCGGTTTTAACACAATCAGCATATTGGGTTTTCATAGCCCAGACTTTGCACTTTACATTACACTTGGCCCTCTCGTAATTACTCATGATGTTACAATACATGGAGGTGTTGTTTACCGCCCAATTACGATAAATGGCAATGATAATAGTAATGTGATATCTATTTTGGGGTCCGATACCAATGTTTGTTTGAGGTACATGGATATTACTGGAGGAAAGGGCTGTATTTACAACGAAGGCAACTTGACATTAGAAGGTGTCAAAATTCACAACAATTCAGGTGATGGTATTTATAGTTCTGGTTCTTTGACTCTAAATAGCTACAAGTACTATGGTAGATATAAACAGTTTGATATATCTGACAATACAGGTGATGGTATATACATAGAAAACGCCGAACTGAAGGCCAGTAATGGGTATATTGGTCGAAATGCTGTTCTTGCCCGAAATTCACGTTCAGAAATTACTAATGTTAATGTGGAGGGTCAAGATGCATCCCTTTCCTTTTTAGGTAGTGATGCACTTCTATCTGATATTAACTTACAAAACGCAGGCCCCAAATCTCCTGGTTTTTGGGAAGGCGCAATGACTGTATCTGAGGGAGTTGTCTCCATAACAAATAGCAACATAATAGATAGCAGTTGCCTTGGAGTTCTGGCAGGATATGGAGGCAGTATAAGCATATCCGGTTGTACGATAAGCGGTAACCAATGGAGCGGGATAATGCCGTTTGAACGTGGAAATGGAGCCAATATAAATGTATCGCATTCTGTGATAAGTGATAATGGACATCATGGCATCTGGAGTCGAAATAATGAAGATACAATAATGGTTACTAACAGCCAGATAAACTGCAACGATTGGAGTGGCATTACTACTGTAGGAGATGTTAAGATATCTAATGTGCTTATGATTGGTAATGGCCAGAGAGATTATCCGTATGGCTCGTGGCAGGGAGGAGTAAGAAATGAGGGCGGAAACATTGAAATCAATAATTGCACTATTTCGGATTCCATAGGTTTTGGAGTACGTGGTGAATCAGGATCAACCGTTTTAAACAACACAATTGTTTCTATGACAGATAGTTCGGATGGATCAGATGGAGATGATATTTCATACTCAGGTGGAACATTGTCGGGCTCTAATAATCTGATTGGCGACGGTTCTGGGCAAGGTGGTCTCGTAAATGGAATAAACGGAAACATTATCGGGACATCTCAATTTCCCATAAATCCCAACTTCAGGCGTCGCATTTCTTTTGGTTCTGATGGTGTTTGGGGAGAAGGCTTTGATGATCTGGGAGATTATAGACTCGCAGATGTAAGTCCTGCTATTAACGCTGGTAATAATACTTTCGCTGTAAACCCCGATGGCTCCGCCTTGTCTGAAGACCTATCGGGATCAAATAGAATTGTTAATTCAACTGTAGATATTGGTGCCTACGAATATGTTTTAGAGGAGATGGTTTATGAAGTAAACAGCAACCTTGATGAAATCGCCATTGACGGCAACGTAACATTTCGAGAGGCATTAACTGCCGCCAATACCAATTCGCCGTGTGGAGATGCTTCTGCAGGAAATGCCTTCTTCACAGATAGAATAATTTTGTCTGAGGATTTTGATGATATAATTTCCCTAAGCGGAGCTCCCCTGGAAATATTTGACTCCGTAAACATTGTTGGTCGCGGACAAGATATATCGACCATAGATGCTCAGGGCAATAGCAGAGCCATTCATATATACAATCAGGCAGAGGTGAATTTATCGGGACTAAATATTATTAACGGTCAGGCTGATTTTGGAGGAGGAATACTTATCGAATCGGGCTCTCTGAATTTAACCGATTCTTTCGTTGCATCCAATAATGCTATTAGTGGCGGAGGCAACTATGCAGAAGTTGGAACAGTATCAATTAGTGACTGTAATTTTTCCAGCAACTACGCTGACTTAGGAGGCGGGATTTATATGGCTGCAGGTTCATTGCAATTGAACAACAGCAGTATAACTGGTCATTCTGGTGAATCCGGTGCAGGGGTATTTGTTGAATCAGGTACAGCCCAATTGACAGACTGTGACATTTCACATAACTCCGCAAGTTATTCCGGCGGTGGGCTCTATGCACAATCCGGCGAAATAACACTTCGCAAAACGGATTTTCTCCGTAATTCTGCTGAATCCGGAGGCGGCGTTTATTCTGAAGCTGGAACCATTGTAACACATAACAGTTTCATACAGGGTAATACTTCCACTTTTGGAGGGGGCTTGTGTGCTGAAGGTGGATCAGCTTTTTATTATAATACGGTATTTGCAGGCAATGAGTCTGTTGATTCTGGCGGTGCGATCTATGTCAATACAAGTCAGGTAGATTTATTCAATGTTTCTGTTGCGGGTAACTCTGCAGGAACTGACGGTGGCGGAGTTTTCATTAACACGGATGGTTCAGTTGCTCTTTATAATAGTATATTCGCCGACAATAATGCTCCAGGTGGCAAGAACATATACGATTTGAGTAATAACATTACTGGTGAGCACAATATTCTTTCTGATGGCTCCGGTCAGTCAGCCTTGACCAATGGCGTAAACGGCAATCTTGTTGGTACTGCCACTGCCCCTATTGATCCGCTGTTTATGGCGATCCCATATTCTGGTGTAGATGGTATTTGGGGAACTGATGATGATGACTATGGTAATTTGCGGCTTGAACAAGGCACTCCTGCCTTTGAAGCAGGATCAGGTGCGTATGTCTTTGATAATCAGGGTAATCCACTGGTAGCGGATGCTTATGGCAATCCACGGATCATGGGAGACACTGTCGATATTGGTGCATTTGAATATCCGCTGGAAACACCGTCCACTGTTGTCAATACCCTCGCCGATATAGTTGATTCTGAAGACGGGCATGTATCTCTGCGGGAAGCATTGATATATCAGAAAGCTCTGGGAACAGAGATAACTTTTTTACCGGGGCTTTCAGGGACGATCGTTCTCAACGGAACCCATCTTGTGATAGACAGTTCTGTTACAATTACGGGGCCGGACCCCGATTTACTGACGATCAGTGGTAATCAGGAGAGCCGAATATTTACGATCACAGGTACGGCGGTGACAATTACCAATTTAACTATTTCAAATGGCTATTCTGACAACGGTGGAGGAGTAGCATGTGAAAATGCCAGGCTAATGATGAAAAATTGCATTATACGAGAGTGTTTTGGTGATTATCGTGATGTCAAAGGGACAGGGATTAGTGCGGTTAACAGCATAGTTAATTTAACGGATTGTTGCATAACCAAGAACGGTTCACGACACAATATGTATGGGACTTTATATTGCGGTGAAGGAACTCGTTTAGAGGTTAATAGATGCTTGATAGTTCAAAATGTTGCTGCTTATGGTGCAGGACTTTTCGTCGAGAGTAATTGCGATCACGTAGAGGTTAATAACTGCCTTATTATAGGAAATTGTGCCACATCAGGAGCAGGAATGTTTACAATGGCTGGCACTTTGGTAATAAACAATTCGTCGATTAGTCGAAACAAATCAGTAAATGGAGGAGGAGGCTTGAGTGGATTTATGGGGAGTACTTACATTGTAAACAATTCTATCATAGCCAAAAATGAATCCGATGATGACGCATACATTGATGTCTCTTTCAAAGAAGAAGATACCGTTGAAGTTAATGCCAGTTTGGTCGGTGTGGGAATTGAAGGATTAATTGATGGTGTCAGCAATATTACGGGTACGCTAAGCCAACCGGCAGATCCACTGTTTATCCGTAATCCTTCTGCTGGGCCTGATGGTGTTTGGGGCACCGAAGATGATGACCTTGGCGACTTGAGATTGCAATCCAACAGTCCAGCAAGAGATGCAGGCAGTAATGCTTTAGCTATTGATTCGGAAGGCAATCCGCTGGAATTCGATCTGGATGGCAAAACTCGAATTGTTGGGACGGCTGTAGATATGGGGGCTTATGAATTTATAACTGGAGATTTTGTCGGTAACGACGGAGTGAATCTTCGGGATTTTGCTGTTCTGGCAAATGCATGGCAGTCGACAGTGGAAGATATCAATTTTAACGAACAATGTGATTTGCATGAGGATGGAGTTGTAGACATTTTCGACTTGGCACTTTTTGCCGAATACTGGCTTGAGGAGAAATAAAGGACTGCGGGACCTTTTATTTATAATATCTTGTTATATATAGCTTTATTGGAATTTTGATGTCATTTGGTTTTGGTTTGAGAGAAATAAAGGAACTTGGTCTTTTTTGTTAATAAGTCCTTTTAGATCAAAATGTTATATGTGTGGTTGAAAAGTGTTATAGGCTTGAAATCGGAAAATCTGTGGTATGATTCAATAGACGGTGGATAATGAACAATAGACGATAAGCAGCTTAGCCGTACCGTTTTACATATATACGGTATGCGGATTATGAAGGACGACAATACGATGGGTTATCCCTGGATGTATTATTATGACAACAAGGGGCGGAAGCCCATAAGTAGGTCAACCGTCTCGGTTGACATTGGCAGAGCGGGCCGGAATGCCCGCTTTGAATGGCAAGCAGGATGCTTGCTCCACTTTGGGGTGCGGCGGCAAACGCAGCGTGGAACCGCTTTTAAAACTGCTTTGTCCGAAAGGCCGCTGAAATTTTTAACGCCGCTCAACGGACAAAAAGCGATTAACTTTCTGTAGAGAAAATTCATGAATTTTCTCAAAACGCCAACTTCCCGAAACAACATTAAAATAACCAAAACAGGGTACCAGCGTTAGCCGGGGGTAATTGTGCGTTTAAATGATGTTGAACGGTTGGAGCAAATTCGTGAATTTGCTCTACAAATGCAAGACCGACGCGTAGTGCAATCAGAACCTCGGCACCGTGATAGGCAGGGCAGGCATCCCTGCCTGGCGGGCAGTCTGAGAAGTTCGGGCTTGATATTTTATGCTACTGCTTGATGATCAATCATATTTTAGTAAAATGGAGTAAATAGCAGGCAGACGATTCTGGCCATTGCCGGTCGAAATGCCAAAAAAAAACGAAAAAGAAAGCAGGTAACAAATGAGATACCAAGCAGACGACAAACGTTACGAAAAAATGGTATATAACCGCTGCGGCAGAAGCGGGCTTAAACTGCCGGCGACCTCGCTGGGGCTGTGGCACAATTTCGGCGATTCTGATGATATCGAAAACGCCCGCAAGATGGTTTGCAGGGCGTTTGATCTGGGAATCACTCATTTTGACCTTGGCAACAATTACGGCCCGCCGCCAGGGGCCGCGGAGGAGAACTTCGGCAAAATACTCAGCGGCGAGCTTGGCGGCTACCGCGATGAGCTGGTGATCTCTACCAAGGCGGGCTATCTGATGTGGCCGGGGCCGTACGGCGAGTGGGGCAGCCGCAAGTATCTTACCGCATCCCTCGATCAGTCCCTGAAACGCATGGGGCTTGAGTATGTCGATATCTTTTACTCACACCGGCCCGACCCTGATACGCCGCTGGAGGAGACGATGGGGGCTCTGGATAATGCCGTGCGGCAGGGAAAGGCACTTTACGCGGGTATATCGAGCTATCCGCCGGATATGACCAGACGTGCCGCCGAGATACTCCGCGATATGGGCACGCCGTGCCTGATACATCAGCCGAATTACTCGATGCTCAACCGCTGGATTGAGGACGGGCTTCTCGATGTGCTCGAAAAAGAGGGTATCGGCTGTATCCCGTTCTGTCCGCTGGCTCAGGGGCTTCTTACGGATAAGTACCTCAAGGGGATTCCCCGGGATTCACGCGCTGCCAAAGACGGCACCGGCCTGCCGGAGGATGCTGTGACAGAAGAGGTTCGCAAAAAACTCGTCAGCCTTAACGATATCGCCGGAGATCGCGGCCAGTCGCTCGCTCAGATGTCGCTGGCATGGACACTGCGGGACAGCCGCGTTACAAGCGCTCTTATAGGAGCCAGCCGCGTCGAGCAGATAGAGCAGAACATCGCCGCACTGGACAAGCTCGAGTTCAGCGATGATGAGCTTGCCCGTATTGACGCGATTCTAAAGGGTAAATAACAAACCTTAGGTGTTTGCTACTTGCTGTATCTGGCACGCTGTTTTTCCAGTTCTGCGCGTAATTTGTTCAAGAGTTTTTTGTCTTTGAACCCCTTGATCAGGTTTGACATTTCATACGGGTCATTTTCCAGATCGTAGAGCTCTTCAAACGTATATGGTTTGTCCTTGCCGTTTTCAAAGGTCTGGATATATTTCCAGCGTTTTGAGCGGATTGTGTATGCCGGATTCGTCTCAAGCATCTCATTGTAGTCGGGAAGTTCAAAGAGGACGTATTCGCGGTTAAGCGGCTTTTGTCTGAGAAGAGTCTTCTTGAGACTTTCGCCGTGCATATTCCCGGGTACGCTTATGCCTGCAAGATCAAGGATTGTCGGGGCGATGTCCGCATTGGTAACCATTGAGTCTTCATAGCCTTTGGGGATTCCGGGCCCGACCGCGAACATGGGTACCCTGATAGACTCTTCGTAATGCAGCGCCTTGCTCATCAGGCCGTGTTCGCCGAGAAACAGTCCGTTGTCACTCATAAATATAACGTAGGTGTTTTCTCTGAGGTTCATCTCGTCCAGAGCGGAAAACAGTTTGCCCAGCGATTTATCCATCTCGGTAATCTGGCCGAAATATCCCTGGCGGTCCCGGTATCTCTCGTCCGTCATGGGGCCCTTGTTCATTATGTTTCTGCGTGCGCGGAAAGTTTTGAGGTAGGGCGGTTTTCCGCTCAGGTCGTCGTTGATGTTCGGCGGTACGGGCAGCTGAGAAAGCCTTTGTTCGTTATATATCGCTTTTGTCTCATCGCTTAGCCAGTTTCCGCCTTTATCTACGCTGCGGTCGTGCGGCGCCTGTGTGCAGAGCCAGATACAGAACGGTTTCTCCTGCTGCTGAGATGTTTTGATTATATCGATTGTCTGTTCAGCGCAATAGTCTGTGCTGTAGCCTTCGTACTGCCGCCGCTTGCCGTCCTCAAGAACTGATGGATTCCAGTACGGAGCGCCGTTTCCAAGCTGTCTGACAATCTGAAATTCAAATGCTCTGGGCCCTTTTTCGGGTATGTGCCATTTGCCTACATGGCCGGTGAGGTAGCCTGCTTCGTTGAAGTACCGGGCAAAGCCGACTTCCTGCTCATCCATTGGATTGTGGTATGTTGTTACGCCGTTGGCTTTTGTATAGCGGCCGGTTACCGCGGTTGCCCTTGCCGGTGAACATACGGGCAGAGTTATAAAAGCGTTATTAAAACGCAGGCCCTGAGCAGAGAAGCGGTCGAGGTTTGGGGTGTGTAAGACGGGGTTTGCATAGCCGATAGCGTCCCATCGCTGGTCGTCAGTAAAAATGAAGATGATGTTCTTCTTTTCTTTACTGTTTTTGAACCTGTCTATGCCGGCACAGCCTGCGCATAGAGATGCAAGGCAAATGCCGCTGCTTACAAGGAAGTTTCGTCTGTTGAGTGAGCTGAAATGTTCTGACATTTAATTCTCCTTTATTTCTTGATCTCTATAATCTTGTGGATGTCAACGTCGGCGGGGTCAACCGTGATGCTCAGCATTGAGCCTTTGTAATCAAAATCGTAATCCGCGTTGTCCGGCTGAATCTTCACTGATTCAGGTTTCGCCGTAAGTGGTAATGCAATCTTTATCGGCATATCTTTGCCGGCGGTCTGCTTCCAGTTCATGCGGCGGTTTATGCAGTGCCCGTGGAATATATGGGCAGGGGATGGGCCGCGGCTTTACAGTCACTGGGACAATCACGGCGCGTTTACCCATTTCGTTAGAAATCACAGGGAGCTGTTTGACGATTACAGGGCATATTCCCAGGTCGGCCTGCTCTGGAATACCGACAGCGTTATGGACGAGCTGGACAGCTTTGGGGCGGCTCTCTATGATATGAAGATAGCCTTCGACATTGTACCGCTGGGAGAGAGGTACCCCCGCAGGACTATAGATGTCAATGAGACGGCATCTAAGTATGATAAGATAGTCCAGGCAAGTGATCTTTCAAGCTGGAGCCAGGAAAATCAGGTTCTGGTTAATGAGCTTGGCGAAGAGGTGGATATTGTCTCGCACCCCAACGGTTTGAGCCTTGATAACGGCTGGATAAACGTTACGCCGCTGAATGCCCCGAAAATATGGGTTCTGCCCCGAAAACATACATCTGATATCTTGGCTCCAATAGTAGTGCATGTTCTTAACAGGGATTACGACAGCTCAACTGATTCGGTAGATAATACCGGCTGTTCGATTGAATTCGACAGGCAGATGCTCAAAGGTATGGATCTGGAATCCGTAGAATGGCTTGGGCCGCAGAACCCCACAACAGAGCTCGCGGTAACAGAGACCGGTTCGGGTTTCCAGGTCTCACTGCCGCAGACACCCGCGTGGTCGCTGCTTAAGATAAATGTTTCATACATACCGGGCGATTTCAACGCCGACGGCAGTGTAGATATGCTTGATCTTGACGTTATAGCCGCAGAATGGCTCTCGTGCAGTGACGCTTCTAACCCGCAGTGCCAGGGACAGATATTACAGAGCGATTCAAACAGCGATGGATATATCAGCTATCTCGATTTTGTGAGCCTCTGGCAGGGATGGCAGCAGTAATACTAAACAGACTAAGATAAGGTAAAATTATGTTATCAAGAAGAAAATTTCTGCTTTCAGCAGGTTTGACCGCCGCCTGCGGCCTTGTACTCACCGGCTGCAAGACAGGTTTTAAACGTAAATCATACGCAGGGAAAAATCAACAGAAACCCAATGTTCTTTTTATTATTTTAGACGATCTCAACGACTGGGTCGGCTGTCTTGGCGGCCATCCAAACGCCAAAACGCCAAACCTCGATAGATTCGCCGCCGAGAGTATGCTCTTTACCAGTGCGTATTGCACATCTCCGCTGTGCGGGCCTTCAAGGGCGGCATTTCTCTCCGGCATGAGAGCGTCCACCACGGGCGTTTACAATAACACTGACCATTATCATGAAATAATACCTGATGCGCTCAATATGCCTCTGTTTTTCAAGAATAACGGTTACTTCTCCTGTGGAGCGGGTAAAATCTTTCACGGCATGTACCCCGAGTACTGGCATGAGTTTATTCCCAAATCAGACAGAATGTACCACGCCGGCGAGCCTAAAATGAACGGCACGGATATACCTGGGATATTTGACTGGGGCGCTCTTGATGTGGACGATTCTGAGATGGACGACTACAAAATGGCGCAGTTTGCTGTTGATAAGCTCAAGGCTGAACATGACAAGCCGTTTTTCCTGGCCTGCGGAATTTACCGGCCGCACGCGCCGTGGTATGCTCCGAAAAAATATTTCGACATGCACCATATCGACAAAATATCTATGCCGATTGTCAAAAAAGATGATCTTGATGATGTTCCGCCGGCGGGTGTGCGCGTGGCTAACCTGGGATACACAAAGCATGTAGATGCAGCCGGTGCCGCTAAAAAACGAGAGGCTGTTCAGGCGTACCTGGCCTCGGTCACGTTTGCTGATGCACAGGTGGGCAGAGTGCTTAAGGCACTTGATGAAAGCCCATACAAAGATAATACTATTGTAGTAATTCTCGGCGACCACGGTTTGCATCTGGGCGAGAAAAATAAATGGCATAAGGATTCGCTGTGGGAGGAATCCTGCCGTGCTCCGCTGATGATACGGGTGCCCGGCATGACAGAAGCAGGTTCTGTATGTGAGAGGACAGTGAGCTTTCTTGACCTCTACCCGACACTTCTCAGCCTGTGCGGGCTTGACATGCCTTCTCATCTTGAGGGCAGGGATATAACCACAATCCTCAAGGATCCCGATTCTGAATGGAATTACCCCGCGGTTACGCAAAGAAGGGCTAACCAGGTTACAATCCGTGACAGCCGCTGGAGGTATATACTATATGAGAACGGCGATGAAGAGCTGTATGATCACTCCAAAGATCCAAACGAGTGGCACAATCTCGCCGCGGACAAGAAGTATGACAGCGTAAAAGAAAAATTAAGTCTTTACATCCCAAAATAGGATAGATACAGATGGCTTCTAATAAGAGTAATGTAAGAAGACGCATAGGAGAGCCGCTGACCCTGCCGGCACTCGAAGAGCTTGGATATATAAAAAAGGGCTTTGAGTGTTTGCCCGGGCCAATGTCGGCAGACAAATGGTCGGGGCAATACCAGATTTTCATCAGCAAGGGTATGACGACACTTCCGACGTCTCCGGTCGGCAAGGTGTTTATCTCGGCCCTGAGCGATTCGAAAGAGGTAAACCTTAAGGTAGAGAGTTTTCTGATTAACGAAAATCCCGGCTCTGAACCGACTCTGCATAGAACCAAAGCCGTTCTGGTCTGCAATAATGACCCCGTTTGCTCACTCAAAGATTACTCTGCTTCTATTGAGTTTCGCACTCCGGAAGGCAAATTGATAGAAGCCTTATCTCATGATGTAGAGGCCCGATATCGCTGGGGAAGATGCAAATGCCGGGCGGGAAAAATCTCTGTTTCAAACAAGGTTAAAGGGCCTTTGAGCAGCTACTGGTCACTGATGCACGCTGCAAGAGGTTTGGCAGAGGATGAACTGCCGGAAAAGGCATTCAGTGTCTTTGAGGACTCGGGTCTAATACGTTCAGGTCAGTATTTGCGTCTTAAAGAATGCCGCGAGCTTCAAACAGGTTCTGGCAATTTACGTCTGAAATGCTGCTCCCGCAGGGGAGCTGGAATTTTGCCGGTGGAATACTGGACAGACACTCAGGGCAGATTCATAGCCATGATATCAAGCTCCCTGGTTTATGTCTTTGATTCGATGGCGGCGGAGGCTTTGCCCCCGGCGGTAGAAGCTCAAATACAGAAAATGCGTGAAGAATAACAGGCAGATTTAAAATGAAGAATAAAATAAATCGTCGTGATTTAATTAAAACAGGAATAACAGCCGGTGCCGCGGCATCGATTGTCGCGGGCTGCTCCAGATTGAATTATGCCGGCAGCGGGTCATCAGGAAGGCCCAACATTCTGGTTATAATGACTGACCAGCAGCATGTAGATACCATCAGAAGCGCAGGCTGTAAATATCTCAAAACGCCGGGCCTTGACAGGCTTTATCAATCGGGCACGAGTTTTGCGAATTCCTATACCACAAACCCTGTCTGCATACCGGCCCGCAGTTCACTCTGGACGGGCAGAATGCCCAGCGAGACTGGTATGTGGTTCAACAGTGCCCGCGCCGGCAATGTAGAGCCGGGCATGCCCAACATCGGCCAGTGGCTAAGGGAAAAAGGCGGTTATGATACGGTTTATGCCGGAAAATGGCATGTTCCCCAGTGCCATACGTATAATATACCCGGTTTTGAAGTGCTCGCCTCCGGAAGCTCACATTGGGGCGAAAATTCTGATGATACGGTTTCTCAGGCCTGTTCACAGTATTTGATGAACAGAAATGATGAAAAACCGTTCCTGATGGTCTGCTCTTTGATTCAGCCGCATGATATATGTGTCTGGCTGAGCCTGAATATGCACAAAAAAGACTCGCTTCCATATCCGGAAATCGCCGGAGAGCTTCCGCCCCTGCCCGCCAATTTTGCCCACAATCCCAATGAGGCAGGCCCGCATGTCCGGCTTCGCGAAAGCCAGCAGCCGGCGGAAGGCAGCTGGCAGGAGCTTGACTGGCGATATTACAGATGGGCGTATTACCGCCACGTAGAGATGGTTGACGCCCAGATACAAAGGGTCCTTGAGGCACTTGACCAGTCAGGGTACAGAGATGATACCATTATTATTTTCACTTCCGACCACGGCGAGGGCATGGGCGAGCATCAGATGGTCAGAAAAGATTTTCTCTATGATGCCTCGGCGAGGGTTCCTTTGATATTTAACTATCCCGGCAGAATCAAATCTTCTGTTGACAGGGATAATCTTGTCTCGGGTGTGGATATCACGCCTACGATATGTGATTTTGTCGGCGTTGAGCCGCCTGAACGCATGGTGGGTGTAAGCCTGAAAAATCTGCTTCTTGGCAAAGAGAATCATCTGCAAAGGCCGCTCGGCGATTTTATTGTTACTGAAATCGGAAGCACAAGCAGAAATTTAAATCAGACCGGCAGGATGGTTCGTTCCAAACGGTACAAATTCATCAAGTATTACAACGATGATAACGAGCTGCTGTTCGATATGAAAACAGATCCTGGTGAAACCAAAAATCTCGCAGCCGACCCGGCGTTTAAGAATATAATTGCCGAGCATAAAGACATGCTCCGCCGCTGGGAGAGGTCGCTTCAGATCGCTCCTCGCTTTGCTAAAGAGGGCGGCGATAAGTGGAAAGAAATTTAGAAAAGTTTTTTCATAAATCCGGCTTGAGATTTTGGCTAATGCGGGTATATTTTTAGATTGTGGATATAGAAAAAGGCAGTTTGCCTGTTATTTTAGTCTTTTAGAAAACGAGAGATATAACAATGCTGAAGAATATACCGTCAATATTAAGCCCAGAGCTGCTGAAAATTCTTATGGAAATGGGCCATGGTGATGAGATTGTTATCGCCGACGGCAATTTCCCCGCCGCATCACTTGCTCAAAGGCTTGTCCGTTTGGACGGGCACGGCGCGGTCGGCGTTCTCGAGGCAGTTCTCAAGCTGATGCCGCTGGATATCTATGTGGAAAAACCCGCCGCCTTGATGCAGGTTGTAGCCGGCGACACCGTTGAAACTCCTATCTGGGATGAATACGCAAGCATAATAAAGACCTCCGGCGAGAAATTTGACGGTTTTGAGCATATTGACCGTTTTGATTTCTATGACAGGGCAAAAGAAGCCTATGCCGTAGTTGCTACCGGCGAGAAGGCCTTATACGCGAATATAATCCTCAAAAAGGGCGTTGTTGCTTAGGATACGGGCCTGACTAAAATTCGGCCTGGGCGATCTGTGAGACGTGGCGAAACATAGCTCTAATTCTGGTGTCATAGCCGAGAAGGGCTGTTTCTGTATGATATAGCGTTGGTTTTATGCCGGCGCTTGTGATTTCGCGGTTGATGTCAGCGGTTCCCGCGGCTCCGAGCAGTTTCGGTGCGCTGTATATCACGGCCTCATCAGCGAGGTTGTCCTGCATAAACGCAGTCAGAAGCCTTGGACCGGCCTCAACAAGCAAACGCTGTATCTTGCGGCTTCCCAGCTCTTTGAGTACCGTCTGGAGCCTGATTTTACCATCTGCCGGCTCAATGCCCATCACTTCAATTCCCTTTTCTCGCAAAACAGGGGTCTTTTCGCTGTTTTTCTCCGCTTTGACTGAAGTTATGACCAGAACTGGAAATTCGCCGGCGGTTTTAACCATATTGCTCTCTATCGGGATTTTGAGCTCTCTGTCAAGTACCACACGCAGCGGTTTTTTTCCTTTGTCCGGCCGCGGGGTTAGCAGCGGGTCATCCGCAAGGAGTGTGCCCGTTCCGGTTAGTACCGCCTGGCAGCTTCGGCGGAGCTTGTGCACGTCTTTACGGGCAGCGTCACCGGAAATCCAGCGGTTTTCATCATTTATCTCCGCCGCGGCGAGTTTGCCGTCGAGAGTCTGCGCCCATTTGAGTATAACCCAGGGCAGGCCGGTTTTGCTGTATTTTATGAACGCCGGGTTTAGAAGCATCGCCTGTTTCCGGCATGTGCCTACTGATACCCTGATTCCGGCCTGCGAGAGGGCGGCAAGGCCTTTGCCGGCGACCTTGTCGGAGGGGTCTTCCATCGCGGCTATAACCTTGGCGGCTTTCGCGTTGATAATAGCGTCAGTGCAGGGGCCGGTTTTCCCGGTATGACAGCACGGCTCAAGGGTTACGCAAATGGTGGAGCCTGCCGGGTCATGGCCGTTTTTTAGACAGTCCTCGAGTGCGTTAATTTCAGCGTGAGGGCCGCCGTAATTTTTGTGCCAGCCGCGGCCGATTATCCTGTCGTCTTTAACGATAACGCAGCCTACCATTGGGTTTGGCTCTACATCGCCATAGCCTCTGCGTGCCAGCTCAAGTGCCAGCTCCATATATTTTTTGTTAGACTTTGCCATCAGTCAAAAAGCCCTCTCTTGCCGATTGGTGTTGTTTTGGTTTTGTCTGCCTGCCGCGGCGGCGGATTATCCTCCGGTTCGTTCGGTATCGCTATCAGATCTTCTTCGGAGATGATCTTTATTCCGAGTTTTTCTGCTTTGGTCAGCTTACTGCCGGCGTTTTCGCCTGCTACAAGAATGTCAGTTTTCGCGCTGACTGATGAAGAAGGTTTGCCGCCGTTTTTGCGTATGAATTCCTTAACGCTCTCACGGGTAAAATGGTTCAGACTGCCGGTAACGACAATTGTTAAACCGGCCAGAGCCCTGGATTTACTGCTTTCCTGTGCAACTGTGTTTACCCCGGCTGACTTGAGCCGCTGGATAAGTGCCAGGTTTTTTTCATTGTGAAAGAAATCATATATGCTTTGTGCCATAACCGGGCCTATCTGATCAATATCCTCGATTTCTTCTAACTCCGCATCAATAAGTTTATCCAGTGAACCAAAGTGAGAAGCCAGTATCTCAGCTGACTGGCCGCCGACATGCCTGATGCCCAGAGCGGCTATCAGCCGCCACAGAGGGCGGTCTTTGCTTTCGTTTATGGCGGCGGTAATGTTGGCAGCGCTTTTTTCTCCGAGCCGCTCAAGTGCCGCCAACTGCCCGGCTTGCAGACTGTAAAGATCGGCAAAATCGCAGACAAGCCCTTTTTCAATGAGCTGGTCTATTACCGACGGGCCCAGGTTATCAATATTCATCTGCCCCCGCCCGACAAAATAAATGAGCCTTTCACGCAGCTTTGCAGGGCAGTGCGGGTTTGTGCATCTGATGTAAACGCCGTTTTCATCTTTCTTTACATCACCGCCGCAGACGGGGCATTTTTTCGGTACCTCGACAGTACCCGACTCTTCGCGGCGGTGTTCGGTCAGTACTTTAACTACCTGGGGGATTATTTCACCGGCTTTTTCAACCAGCACCCTGTCGCCGATCCGCACATCAAGCCTTGCCAGCTCATCAAAATTATGCAGACTTGCCCGTTTTACTGTCGTGCCGGCCAGCGGCACCGGCTCAAGGTTTGCCACCGGTGTCAGCGTGCCGGTCTTGCCGACCTGTACATCTACACTGACAACTTTTGTCTCTGCCCGCTCGGCGGGGAATTTGAACGCGACGCACCACCGCGGCGCTCTGCCGGTAAAGCCGAGCATCTTCTGGTATCGCAGGCTGTCAACCTTTATAACCATGCCGTCGATCTGGTAGTCAAGGCCAAACCGCTTTTTATCCCATTGTCGGCACTGGTCAATCGCTTCATCAATACCGTTTGCCAGTTTTATTGTTCTGTTAACCGGAAAGCCGAGTTTTTTTATCTCTTCAAGCGTTTCATAGTGCGACGTGATATCATTTGCCTCTGATATGTCCGCCCAATAGCAGAAAAAGGCCAGGTTGCGTCCGGCTGTAATACGCGGGTCAAGCAGTTTCAGTGATCCGGCAGCCGCGTTGCGGGGGTTGGCAAAGGGCGGTTGGCCGGCTTCTTCTCGCAGCTCGTTGAGCGAGACAAACGCCGCCTTGGGCATGTATATCTCGCCGCGTACCTCCAGTGTTTCAGGGATATTTGCCCCTGTCAGTGAAAGCGGCACGGAACGGATGGTTTTCACGTTCGCGGTGACATTATCGCCGGTTTCCCCGTCGCCGCGTGTTATGGCGCTTGTGTATAAACCATTAGTATAATTGATACTTATAGCCAGTCCGTCAATTTTGGGCTCCACGACATAACTGCATTTGTCAATGTTGAGCGACTTGCGGACGGAAGCGTCAAAATCGCGTATCTCGCCCTCATTATATGTATTATCAATGCTGAGCATTGGTGTTTTATGACGCAGCTGCTCGAAGCCTTTCGTCAGTGCAGCGGATATACGTTGGGTGGGGGAGTCAGGGGTTACCAGCTCCGGGTTTTCATGTTCAAGCTGCTCAAGCTCTTTAAAAAGCATGTCATAGTCGTAATCAGCGATTTCAGGCTTATTCAGCACATAATAACAGTAGTCATGCCTGCGGATAAGCTCTCGGAGCTGTGATATTCTTTCTGCGGCTTTTTTCATTTTTTAATTAACAATAACCAGTTATGATATAGTACTTTATAATGTTTAACAGCATTATTTTAAGGCCCTCAATCTCATTTACAAGTGTTATCTTTAAATTAAAACTTTAAGTTTTTTGAAATTTTTATTTTTTCTTGTTGACTTGGTGTTGCGTATGTGGTAGATTTTAACATGAAGATAGAAGTGAAGAAGAATGCAAGCCTAACAAGCACCATTTTTCAACACTCAATAAAAGTAATAATTGCTCTTTTAAATACTGAATATTGAGTCAGAAGAAAAAGAAGAAGATGTGACTAAGAAAGAAGTGAGCCCCAAAAAACTCCCTTTAAACAGCCGCGAAAGATTTGCGCCTGGAGTTTTGAATTTCACCGTTATAAGTTAAACATCCGTGAAGCGGGTTTTTCAACTATTAGTTATTCGTTCTTAGTCATTAGTTTATAAAAGACCATCAACAATCTCTTTCTCCCTTTTCCCTAATTTTTCAGAAGAGTACACCGAAGACCTCAACTGTTTGAGGTTTTCCCGAACTCATCAGACAGAGCCGGCTCTGGGCCGCGGGTCTTCAGGTGTCTCCTGAACCTTATTAAGAATTAGGAATTAAGAATTAGGAATTAGGAAGAAGAGAATTGGATACGATAATATATTAAAAAGTTAATAAGATAGACCATAACTATTAGTTTTTAGTTAATAGTTATTAGTTTAATAAGACCACTAACACAACTTCTTTCTCCTTTCACAAGGAAAGTCCAGTGAGGTCTTGAGGGCCCAAATTCAAGACCTCCTGACTTTCTTTAAACTACAAAGGACAAAGCAGAGTTGATTTGTGATACATTTTACAAGTAAATATCGAAGAATAAGAAGAAGTCGAAGAAAAAGCAGCGTTTTTGAGTCCCGAAGAAGCTCATAGACGCAGGTAGCAAGATATTTCAGCCGCAAGGCTGAAGTGAGTAACTGTTAGTTTTATTTAACAGTTATTAGTTAATACGACCACTAACACAACTTCTTTCTCCTTTCACAAGGAAAGTCCAGCGGGGTCTTGAGGGCCCAAATTCAAGACCTCCGGACTTTCTTTAAATGAACAGACCCAGCAGCGCAAGATAAGCGCGCATATAAAATTATCTGTTCAGAAGTGCAAAGGCGGCGTGAAGTGCGTGGATAACATGATTTCCGGCTTAACAGCCGGACGGAGTGTGGTACAGGTCCGTGTGCCCGGGGAGGTTATTGAGCCGGGCACACGGGTCATTTTAAACTAATAACTAATAGTGAAAAACTAATAGTTGTGGAGGCGGCTGACGCCGCGATTTAAACAACTATCCGCCGCAGGCGGATTCATCAACTATTAGTTAATAGTTAATAGTTTTTCACTTAATTCAGAACGACTTCTTTCTCCAATCTTCAGACCTGGGGCATGGTGCGCTGATGTTTAGCGGCATTGGCAGCCCGGCCCGATACCAAAGGAAAAGAGCCGGCAGGCTCGTATATAATGAGCCTGCCGTTTTTCCCTTTAATATGGCCAGGTCGATGAGTCGTTACCAGTTGAAGGTATGGAGAGAGGATAAGTTATATATATGGTTTGAAGAAAAAACGAGAAATGAAGTTAAATTTACGAAAGGTATGATTGGAACGAAGAAGTTAGAACAAAATACCCAGGCTTAGCCGGGATCATAAGGTTGGAGAGCCTTACCGGTCCCTGATGAGCTGCTGACAATTGAATATGTAATGCGTATTACCGGATGAGCGGCCTTAGAAGAGGCTAAATACAAGGCCGTGGTTAGTCTGGGGATGCGTATCCTGTATCTGAAATGCGGTATATGTATATACCTGTTCGGAGCGGGAGCTGATTACACGCGGCGAAGGTGCGGCGGTGGAGCGTATCAGTGCGGACATATAGACATGGCCGCCTCGGATACCTGCACAGAGAGTGTGTGCGGAAGCATACACGGCGGCGCCGATGTTGTATGCGTAGAGAGACGCATGTTCCGATGTTCTTCGGGGCGTCTCTACTATTGCCTATTGCCTAATGCCTATTGCCTGTAACAAAGTACAGCTTCTTTCTCCAATTTCTCAGACCAGAAAAATGAAAGCATGGGGCCTCTGCGCGGGCGGCCACCTGCCGCGGAGCCCCTTTACGCTTTCATTTACAGATTCTGGTTATGTTAGATATTGGCAGAGAGTTAATGATAAAGATATGGCTTCTGCGGACGGTGGAGAGACCGCCGTCCGCGGCAGAGCCGGCTTTATCGCAGAGCGTGTAACGGCAAAGAAGTGTAAATTTAAAATATTGGTCGAGAAATTGTTAATTACGGAGAATTATTAACGAAGCAGAACAAGATACGAGTAAAGCTCAATCGGCCCTGTGTTGTCAGGGCTCACAATTGAATAATTAAAAGCTGTTCGGCGCAGAGTTTTCCTGCGTTGCAGAGCGGAAGTTTAACGCCGCATATTTGATGCCGCGATCCGTGCTGCACGCTGGGATATTGAAACCTGCCCGCCGGGTTGTCCGCGGCTGCTTATCCGCCGCGTAAAAGAGACCCGTCCGCGGCGAAGTCTAAGCATCTCTGAGAGATGCCCCGAAGACTCCGCGCAAGATGACAGCTTATTAGAAACGAACGACTTCTTTCTTCGATTTCAGGATACAGGCCTCGGGGGATTAGCACGGGCCAACGCGAAGCCCCCGGACCTCCTGATTCTAATTAAGAATTAGGAATTAGGAATTAGGAATTAGGAATTAGGAATTAGGAATGACGAATCAGGCGGTGCCCGGCAAAACTATTGCCTGATGCCTATTGCCTAATGCCTGAAATACAGAAGAGAGGTTAAAGATATAATTTACAAGTTAATAAGAAACAGTGAATGGTTAACGGCTGCTCTGCGGCACGATTATTACCCGTTCACTCTGAAAACGAACGACTTCTTTCTTCGATTTCAGGATACAGGCCTCGGGGGCATTAGCACGGGCCAACGCGAAGCCCCCGGACCTCCTGATTCTAATTACGAATTAGGAATTAAGAATTAGGAATTAAGAATCAGGCGGTGCCCGGCAAAACTATTGCCTGATGCCTATTGCCTAATGCCTAATGCCTGGAATACAGAAGAGAGGTTAAAGATATAATATTTACAAGTTAATAATGAAGTACTTAGAGAATTACGAATTACGAATTAGGACAGCCGTGAGCGAAGCGAACTCCAAAATTCTTAATTCTGCATTCCTAATTCCTGATTATAAGAAAACGTCCGTAAACCGTTTTTCTTCAACTTTTTTAAACAGACATTACCGGGGCCTGCCGGTTTGGCTCGCCCCGATAAAAGTCTGTCCGAGGTTTTGGAAGACGGAATAACTAATAAGATTTTAAGTTGTATCCTGCAGGATAGTCTTGCGGGTCTTACATGAAGAAGAACGTATTTAAGTAAAGTGAGGAAAGTATCATGAAGAAGACAGTTTTTACCTTAGCCCTTGCAGCGGTATTTATCGCAGCATCCCCGGCAGCGGTTGTCGATTTCGGCAATGTCAGCGACTGGGAGAGCAGCACCTTTACCCTTGGCGGCCTTGAGTTCGGCAGCTTTACCGTCCTCTCCAGCGCAACCGGCGGCGGCTCGGAAGTAGATGCTTCCGGCGTAGCGATCAAAGGTGAAGTTGACGGCGACAAAGTACGCCTCTACTTCAGCGGCGGCTGGACGGCAGACCAGGGTGAGACCGTGGATACGCTGATAAACTTTGATGTTACATCATTATCAGCCCCCATAGTCGGCAATACCCTGAGACTGGACGCTTATGGCGTAACCGGCACAGGCAGAGCCCTTATCACAGAAAATTCAATAGATGATATGGACAATATAATCGCCAACAAGCTGGTTTACAGCCGTCCCTCTGGCGTACAGAACAGAGACACAGCCGACTACAGCCCCGGCCAGATGCATGTAGAGATAACCAAGAATGTATTTGTCGGCGGCGGCACCGACGGCCTTGCCCACATAAGCGGCTTCAGCCAGAGCTTTGTGGTTCCCGAGCCTGTAACGCTTGCAATGCTTGCCCTTGGCGGTCTGATGATACGCCGCAGACGCTAAGAGTACTGTAAAAAAATGATCCGCGGGGCGGGTCAGTAAATACCTGCCCCGCATAATCCTGACACGACTTAAACAGTTCTTTAATACAACTTTAAAAAATGTTATCCGGCTGATGAAAGGCCGGTCAAGTAGAAGAAAGCTCTTTAGAAACTTTATAACGGAATGCAGGTATGATGTTCCCAACGGCAAAATAAGAACGTTGTGCGGCATATCCGTTAAGCAAGTGCGGCTGTTTACCCTGCATAAGGCTTAAAAGAAAGGATTCACGTTCCCGTTAGAGGCATTGCGTTGCCGGAAAGATATGGGAGCGTCAGATGTAAGCCCAAAAGAGTGTGTTGCTCGGGCTTTCATCAGTAAAAGGGCCTTGCCGCCTGTGCGGGCGGTGGGTACAGAACAGTAAAGCAAAAGAAGACTCACCCGCGGTGTATGTGCAAAAGATTCCGCGTCTGAGTCAAAAACAAAAAGAAGAAGAAACAATCAGAAACAAAAGGAAGATTACCATGAAGAAGACACTTATCACATTAGCAGCAGTATTAATCGCAGTATCCGCAGTATCAGCAATCCCTGTAAAAACGGCAGCCCTCTCCTCGGCAGGCAATATCGACCTGTTCGCGGACGATACAATGATTGAGCTTAAAGACCCTGAGATGGGCGAGCTCTATCAGGTTGACGAGAGTGCGGTTATCTCCGGCGTTCTTACGAATAACTGCCTGTACTGGGCACTTGGCCTCGAGGTTGAAGGTTCAGAGATGCCGGTAGCAGTATCGGCCGAAGGCTATGAAGCCTCAGGCGGACTTGAATTTGTCCTTGAAGGCTTTATGCCGGCGTCAGGCGTAGAAGTAAACGCAGCGAGTTCATCATATATCTCTCTGAGCGACAGCGGCAGCTGGTTCCGTCCTTTAGCGGCCCGCACCGTGTTTGAAGGCCTTGGCCTCTCTGGAGCAGGCATCGTGAATGTTTACGGCTACACCGACAACGGCAGTGCCTACCTTGGCAGCTTCGAAGTAGTTCCGGAACCCTCAATGCTTGCACTGTTTGGAATCGGCGGACTGATCCTTAGCCGCCGCCGCAAGGCATAACCAGAATAACAAAAGGCCGCGAGAGCCTTTTAAGATAAAACCACGGCCCGCCGGGGAGCCGAAAATCCCCGGCCTCTGTTTTAGAGAGTGGAGAGTAGAGAGTGGAAAGTAGAGAGTGGAAGGCGGAGAGCAGAAGAATTGAGATTGCAGATTTAGAGATTATCAGCCTGGAAGAAGACCTTAAAAGAGAAGAAAAACGTAAACGAGCAAAATACCAATCGGTAACAAAAATCGATAAGATTGTCTTCTTCTTCAAATAGAAAGCCCCCGACGCACACGGGGGCTTTTTTTTACACGAAGTTTTACTAAAAATGCTGGACAGCGGCCGCGATAGAGGCATAATGTCAGTTTAGCAATAAATTGCGATTGTTCCCGTGGCTCAATTGGATAGAGCGTCGGCCTCCGGAGCCGAAGGTTGCAGGTTCGAATCCTGCCGGGAACGTTCAAAAACCGCGTTTACAATGCCGTTAACGCGGTTTGACTGTTCGCCCCAGTTCGCAGTAGTTCGTTGTTTTCCGCCTGAAAACGGTAAGTTTTCCGGTAAGTCCTTTATTTCATTACCATCAGTTCCTGTTGAGGCACCGATATTTTCTTGTGGAAAATCTGGGAATTTCGAAACAGCTTCAAATTCCTGGCCATTCAATACGTGGGTATCACGTGACATAGTTAAGTTGATGTCGCTGTGCCGCATGATCTTTTGTGCAATTTTGGGATGAACCCCAAAATCCTGTAAATCTTGTAAATCCTGTCCAGTGAATTAAAATCAGGATAAAAAACGATAAAAAACCTGCTGTTTTTACGGAAATTTTTAAAAATATTGCTGTTTTTTTGTTTTTTTTTGTTGAATTTCTGTACGGAATTTTGTAAAAAAGTTATAAAGCCTTACGGGAAATAGGCTTTCGAGTATAAATTAACTTTGTGCTCAGTTTTTTATTTTAGGGAAATGACAACAAGAGATTTACAGGGAGATTCTTATGAGAACTGGAATTCTAATTCTTCTCGCCGCCGCGACCGTTTCATTTGCATGGGATGAGATTCGTGTTAGTTTTAGTGGCGATGCATCTTTGATTGAGAGCAATTGGAACACTATAACAAATAATGATATGGCGACATATTCAATGAAAGATCACAAAGATGGATCGCCAACAGGAATATCATTCTATACAGGTCAGCTTGTTGAACCCAACGGCTCAGGAAACCCTAACGGGGCATACGAAAGGTCATATTGGACGAGTGTTTTAGATTCGAGTTGGACTATTGATGAGTCTTCACCATGGATATCCACGCTAGCCGTAAGCAAATGTATTGCTGGACAACCTGGCGGCGGTGGTTCGTTTGGACCGGTAATTATGAGGTTTCAGGGTTTAGATTTTGACCAGGAATATTCCGTTGAAATAGCTGCCGCCCGCGATCATTCTTTTATAGCCGATATAAGAGTTGGAGGCACGTTTAGGACAACATCAATTGGGACTGTATTTGAACACACAGTTGATGACAGTGACACTGCTGACAGAAACCGCTTTAATACCATAACTGATAAAGAATCTCTTTCTGCATGGAATTATCAAACTGCTTTGCAGAACGACGATTGGCTAGTCTGGGATTCCGTGTCACCAAATGAAGATGGTGAATTGCTGATAAGTTCTTTCACTGAAGATTCCTACGTTTTTGTCAACGCCATACGGCTTACGCCGGTTCCAGAGCCGGCGACGTTTGTTGTGTTTTTTATTGGCGGTCTGATTGCCCGTCGTCATCTGGCTGGGTGAGGTGCTGGGTTGGCCCTTTATCTGCGGTTTCGGGGCTTAGTCCTGCCGCCGGTTTAAATTACTGCTGATATAACAATATTTTTCCCCGCGGCAAAACTCTGTTTGATAATCTTGCCGAATTCACTATAATAACGCCCTTTATTGGAATTTATTTACTTTTTTTAGCGAATCTTATAAATGGGCGCACGAATACGCAGTATAGTATATTACCTGCCGACGAAGACCTTAGGCAACGATGAGCTTGAGCGTGAGCTTCCCGGCTTCGACAGAGACAAAGTGGAGCGACGGCTGGGCATACGCAACCGCCACATTGCCGCTGAGGGTGAAACCTCGCTGGACATGGGCGAAAAGGCATGTCAAAAGCTCTTCGACGAAGAGGGTTTCGACCGCGGCAAGATAGATTTCCTGCTGCTATGTACCCAAAGCCCCGATTATTTCCTCCCGACAAGCGCCTGTATCCTCCAGGATCGTCTCGGACTGCGGACTGACATCGGCGCCCTGGACTACAATCTCGGCTGTTCCGGCTATGTCTATGGGCTCGCCATGGCAAAATCATTCGTCGAGACCGGCATCGCCCAGAACGTATTGCTGGTAACATCAGAGACTTACAGCAAGCACCTTTATCAGGGCGACCGCGGCAACCGCACGCTCTTCGGAGATGCCGCCGCCGCGACAATCATCGAAAAAGCACCGAGCGATCACTTTCACGAGTTCGTTCTCGGCACAGACGGCTCCGGCGCGCAGAATCTCATCGTTGATAACGGCGGTTTTCGAAACCCGACCGATCCCCAGGCGAAGCCGTTCGAGTATTCACCGGGCAACTGGAGGACGAAAAACCACCTGTATATGAACGGGCCAAAGCTGTTTACGTTCGCGATCAACACCGTACCGGTTGCTGTTCGTGAGGTGCTCAGGAAAAACCAGATGACGATTGAAGACGTTGATTATGTCATCTGCCATCAGGCCAACAAGCACATGCTCAACTACATCTGCCGCGAAATCGGTGCCGATGAGAGCAAATTCCATATTGACGTTGCCGATGTTGGCAACACCGTATCGGCGACTATCCCGATCGCCCTCAAAGACGCTATGGATCAGGGCGTTGTCCAGCGAGGCGACCGCGTCCTGCTTGTAGGCTTCGGCGTGGGATATTCATGGGGGGCGGTTGTCGTTGAATTGTAGATCCTACGCGGCGATTGACGAATATGCGTCTCTACGGGTTGGGGGGCGGCAATGTTGATTCTTGCGATGATATATGTATTCGCGATTGGCTGCTGTGTCGGCAGTTTTCTCAACGTCGTGATATACCGCAGCCCGCGGGGGCTCTCGCTTATCAAACCGCCCTCATCGTGTCCGGGCTGTAATTACCGCATACCGGCGTATCTCAACATCCCGCTCGTTTCCTGGCTGATGCTTCGCGGCAGATGCCGCAACTGCGGATATGCGATATCGCCGCGGTACTTCATCGTGGAACTCTTTACCGGCATAATCTTCGCCGGATTATTCTACCTGTATTTCGTGTATGGAATCCGCGAGATGGGTTTTGCCGACACCGGCGGGGCTTTAAGCGGCTTCACCGAGGGCGGCTGGATCATTTTTCTGCTGCACATAATACTCATCTCAACATTTCTGGCGGCCTCAGCGATTGACCTTGAACTTTACATAATCCCGCTGAGTTTGTGTTATTTTGTGTTTATCTCCGCTATCATCATCGCCGGCGTAGCACCGGCCGTTATCCCCTATGAACAGATAGTCAGCTACAAACTCCTGCCGGCGGCTTCTCCCGCGGCGGCGGCTGTCACAACCGGCTCGCTGCTTGGGCTGTTTTTGTCGTTTTATCTTTTGAAAAAGGGCATAATAAAACGCAGTTACCCGCTCGATGACCAGGGAAATGAGCTCGAAGAGTACAATCACCGCAAAGAAGCCATGTTGGAGGTTGCATTTCTGCTGCCGGTTATAGTCCTGGGTGTTTTATCGCTGGTTCTTTATAAAAATCTCTCATCAGCTGCCGCCTTCTGGGACAGGCTCGGCGAAATCCCCTCGATTTCCTGCATTATGGGGGCTCTGTGGGGGTATCTCGTGGGCTGTGCGGTTGTATGGGCGGCTCGAATCGGAGGCACGCTGGCATTCGGCAAAGAGGCGATGGGCCTTGGTGATGTTCATCTGCTCGGTGCCGCGGGCGCGGTCATTGGCGGCGGCGGGGCGGTGCTGGCATTTCTCATTTCACCTTTTTCCGGCATCTTATGTTCTGTATTGTATCTTGTATTTAAAAAAACTAATCAAATTCCTTACGGTCCGTTCTTGTCTTTTTCAGTTATTTTGGTTATCATATTCAATGATCAGATACAACAGATACTTAATCTGTACTTTTATTGACATGTATTAACTATAAGCTCATTGTTTATAGCTATTTAAATAACAAAACGAAATCTTTTATATTATTTGTGGAGGCTCAAAATGCGTAACACAGGGAAATCAGTAATCGTTATGCTGCTCGGCGTTTTTGTAATCACCATGTTTACAGGCTGTACAAACTGGAAAAAAAGGTACGAGGGGCTCGAAGTTGAACACGAAAACCTCAAGAGCAGATACCAGGTATGCGTTGGCTCTCTCGATTCTGCCAAGGCTGAAACCGGCTCGCTTGCCGGCCGCATCCAGAGTTATGAATCCACCATCGCCGAGCTTGAGGATCAGCTTGCTCAGAACAAAAGCACCGGCGAGGCTTCGGGTTTTGGCGACCAGTACGACGTGGCGTATGACGCTGAAAAGGGAACGCTCACTGTAACGCTGCCTAACGCCATACTGTTTGCACCGGGCAAGGCTTCGCTCAAGAGCGCAAGAAACGCCGACCTGAACCACATCATCAGCGTGCTGCAGGGCAAGTACCAGGGCAAGGATATCGACATTGTCGGGCATACCGACTCTGACCCGATCAGCAAATCCAGCTGGGCGGACAACTGGCAGCTCTCAGCCGAAAGGGCGCTTTCGGTACTGCGTTACCTCAAAAATAACGGTATTGACCAGGCCAAAATCCGCGCGGTTGCCTGCGGGCCGGCACGTCCGGTTGCCAGCAACGCGACAGCTTCGGGCAAGGCCGAAAACAGACGCGTTGAGATCGTCGTCAATATGAAGTAAACGCCGCGGATACCGCCGCACTGAAATAAACATAAAGCCCTATTCCTAAGCGAGTAGGGCTTTTTTTTACGACTTCACTTCCGGGCAGGAGGCCATCATCAGCCGCCTTTTTTCAGGTGCAGCATTATCAGTGCCTGGCGCATCACGCTTTTTATTATCCGCGGCAGGGTAAACCGAAGGGGCGTCTGCTCTGCTTTGGTAAAGTCCGGGCAGCTGTAATCCCGCGGCAGGTCTGAATCTGTTTCACATTCGCCGTATTCGGGCAGAAGCCCCATTGTTTGAGCTTCTTTGAGTATTGGTATCTCATCGGGCTTATACCCCACCAGTCCCGAACAGGCCAGGTCGCACGTAAACGCGTTTTCGCCGGCAGCCAGAAAGCCGGTATCGATGCCGCTGCCGCGTATCGGGCCCTGGCCGTGCATCGATATCACCGCGTCAACTATGTTCAGCGTCGGCCGCACGCTCATATGCAGGGCGATCACAAAGCCGGAAAATTCGCTCAGGCTGTGTCCCTTGCGGTAATGCCAGAGAGATTTGCGCTTGTCCGTCATAACGCCGTACATGTTCTTCACCGCACAGCTGAATACCATCTGCTGATGTGCCTTTAGCTTGGCGAGGTTGAATATTCTGTCCGCTTCCAGGGCATACCGGCTGACATACGGGCGGGCGTCGCAGCCTTCAAGCCGTATCTTGACCGGTTTACCCAGGCTTACCGTCTCCACGCCCATGTCCTTGAGCTCGTCTAATATGCCCAGAGCCTCAACGCATCGCGGTGCGGACGACCAGGCGGAGGAATCACCCACAAAGGGTCTGGCGCCGGCGTCTAATAGCAGCCTGGCAGTCTCTACGATGACCGCGGGGTGTGTCTGGGCGGGAGTCTGGGGCCCCTGGGGAAGTATCAGGTTGGGCTTTATCAGCACCCTATCGCCCCGGCGGACAAAGTTGTCTATGCCGCCAAGTCCGTCAATAAGTGAAATCAGCCTCTCACGTACCAGCTCGCGGCTGTAGCCGGCGCAGCGGCGAATGCAGACTTTGTCCGAATATCCACTGGAGCCGCCGGTCATTGTGATACCTTTGTAAAAACAAAACAGAATATACGCAGGCTTTGGGAGTCACCGGCGGAGAAAATGTGTTCAGCCAAATCATCGTAGGCAACCGGCCAGTGGCAGGGGGATAATACCACGAAACCGCCGGATTGTGCCAGGCCCTCAATCCCCGCCCAGTCAAAGCGTGTGTTCTCGGCAATTTTATATCGCTTTTCGATCAGCGATTGGGGTTTTCTGATTCTGGGGATTATTGAATATTTCAGGGATTGGGCCTCCGCGGCAGTGACAGATATATACCACTCAAGCACGGCGTTTTGCAGACGAAGCTGCACGCGTTCGCCGTTCTGGTCGGTATAATTTATGTATTCTTCTGTGCTGCAAGTCTTTATTGGTGCGGCGAGGCCATCTTCATCAAAAAGCAGGATGTTGGTGCGTTTGCTGAGCCTTGCCCCGGCAGAATCAAGTACCGCCAGCAACTTTTCTAACTGCCCGGAATCTCCTCTGCCTGCGGATAAGCAGTTGTGTTTAAAGAGCTCTGTCTGTATCTCGCTTGTTTCTAACGGCTTAAGCACCTTTTGCACAGCCCACAGCAGCTCGGTGTCTCTGCCGCGAAAGGTAAACTCCAGCAATACCGCTTCCGCCCGGGGCTCCAGTTCCGCGGCAGAGGGGTCTGCCAGCTCCTCCAGCGTTACCGGCTCACCGTCCCGCTCATGCTCAACTGGCAGAGGCCGCCCGGCAGCGCAGCCAAAGAGCAGGCTCAGAGAGATAACCAGTATTGGATATGTTATGTGTTTTAGCATTCTATGTTTTAGTTTTATTAAATTGTAGAGAAAATTCACGAATTTTCTCAGAATATGTTAATCCGCAGCGACATTGGCGATTTATAGACAGGATTTACAAGATGAACAAGATTAATTTTTTATTAACCATGAAGTTATTGAAGAAATTGAAGTTTTTATTATATGTATTCTTCATGTCCTTCATGCTCTTCATGGTAAATTCAAATCCTGTAAATCATGTCTATTTGATTACTTTTAGTTATTAACTTTTTAAACTGAGCAAATTCGTGAATTTGCTCTACATGGCTGCATTTGTCTGAACCAACCGCTCTATAATTCTTCACTTGTTTGGCAATCTGATATTATTGATAAACAAGTGAAGAACGGCTCTGATTGCGTTCTGTGATATTGCCTAAATCTTAACTTTTAAATCTTCGTAGGTCGCCCTTCCAGCCCGACACAAGTCCAATTCCCCCTTCTTTAGAGGGCTGCCCGAAAGACGGGGTGTTTTGCACGCTAAAGCGTGTACTCATACTAAGTAGGTCAACCGTCCTCGGTTGACATTGAAATGGCAAGCGGGGACGCTTGCCCTGATATGGAACGACCTTTGTCAATAGTTTTAATGAGATTATATTTACTTTTTTTTAAATTTTACATATCTTATTTTAATGACGCATGATAGCGTGGGATTCTTCGACGTTGATTCAGTCTGATATACGTGGATTAGCTTTTGGCCAGAGCCGACATTGAAATACTCCGTCGCAAACCTTGCTTTCTACGGGCATGAGTCAGACTTACCGATAAGGCATATCTGTCATATAGGACAATCGCAAGTGGTTTTTTCGTACCCACGCCACCATTTGTCATGTTTTTCTGTATTAAATTTTAAATGTTTTTTTCCCAGGGTGATAAAAAGTATATGAACTAAACTTTCTGCGGCTGAGCCTGTTTTCTTGCGTAATACTGGGTTGCTGTGAACCATATGAACCCGGCCAGCTCTCTGGCAACTGCGATGTTGGCCTTTACCAGAATCTTGCCCCTGGCCCGAAGGTACCTGTGCCGGTAACTCAAACGCTGCCCGGCCCTGTCAGCTGATATGGAACGACCTTTGTCAATAGTTTTAATGAGATTATATTTACTTTTTTTTAAATTTTACATATCTTATTTTAATGACGCATGATAGCGTGGGATTCTTCGACGTTGATTCAGTCTGATATACGTGGATTAGCTTTTGGCCAGAGCCGACATTGAAATACTCCGTCGCAAACCTTGCTTTCTACGGGCATGAGTCAGACTTACCGATAAGGCATATCTGTCATATAGGACAATCGCAAGTGGTTTTTTTCGTACCCACGCCACCATTTGTCATGTTTTTCTGTATTAAATTTTAAATGTTTTTTTCCCAGGGTGATAAAAAGTATATGAACTAAACTTTCTGCGGCTGAGCCTGTTTTCTTGCGTAATACTGGGTTGCTGTGAACCATATGAACCCGGCCAGCTCTCTGGCAACTGCGATGTTGGCCTTTACCAGAATCTTGCCCCTGGCCCGAAGGTACCTGTGCCGGTAACTCAAACGCTGCCCGGCCCTGTCAGCTATTTCTATTCCCCATTGCGGCCGGCTCTCTCTACGTTTTTTAAGGGCCTTAGATGGAACATATCGATGCCGGTAGTGGTGGGCAGTTTCATTGAGCAGCCGCCTTACCCGCTTATTGCCGGCCTTGGTTATCGGGCCTTTTTTTTCTGATTCTCCACTGGAGTCCTCTTTAGGGGTTAAACCGAGGTATGACATAAAAGCCGGGGCTGATTCAAAACGGGCAAAATCAAAAATTTCCACCAGAATGGATATTGCCGTGATGGTCTTGATGCCGTGAAAACAACTCAAAATACCTACCATTTCGCGGTAGTCATCCGTTTCTGCCAGCGCCTCAACACGCCGATCACACCTGTCGAGCCTTTCACAACAGTTTATGTACTGGGCGAAATATGCCTCAAAGACTTCATTCAGGGCGGGCTCTTCGAAGTTTATACCACGCAGCCAGGTTATATGCTTATCTGTCCAGTGATTGCCCTGATGGTAAATATAGCTATGACGATTGAGAAACTTGAGTATGTGATGTTGTGCTCTCTGGACATCCTTTCGGGCTGTCTCACGAAGACGCACCAGCTCTCTATCTGCCTCCTGTTTCTCATTGGGAGCGTGAACCTCGGTCAACAGGCCCGCACTGTAGTACTCCTGAAGCTTCTTTGCGTCCCTGCGGTCTGTTTTTATACGAACTCCGGGTTTTACCGGTACCAGAGATGGGGCGATTACCGCACATTTAAAGCCCAGAGCCTCAATCCTGCGCTTGAGAGAAAAGCCGCAAACGCCGGCTTCATAGCAGAATTCAACCGGCCCAGGTGCCTGACGGGCTATCTTTTTTACTGCCCGTTTAATATCAGAGGGCGTATTTTTGATTGTAAATTCAACAACATTATCCCGATCAGGGTATTTTATGGCAGCTTTATGTTGTTTTTTGTGTGTATCCATTCCTACATATGTTATAATATTGTTCATAACGACCGGTACCTTTCGTATTGTATGCGGCTCTGTTGCCACAGTGTAATAACCCGCGATTGGCAGGTGCTACGTACACCTTATCGCATAAACCGTAATTATCCGGCTTATGACGAGATTTGCAACCGTTGGGGCCGGTCGTTCCATATTTTCTACTTAAATCTTAACTTTTTAATTATTGGACAGGATTTACAAGATGGACAAGATTAATTTTTTATTAACCATGAAGTTATTGAAGAAATTGAAGTTTTTATTATATGTATTCTTCATGTCCTTCATGCTCTTCATGGTAAATTCAAATCCTGTAAATCATGTCTATTTGATTACTTTTAGTTATTAACTTTCAAATTGAGCAAATTCGTGAATTTGCTCTACATGGCTGCTTATGTCTGAACTAACCGCTCTATAATTCTTCACTTGTTTAACTTATAACGATTTAGAAAAACAAGTGCCGGGTAAATCATGTCTATTGTCGTTTTCAATTCCTAATTCCTAATTCTTAATTCTTAATTCTTAATTCTTAATTAAAAAAAGGCACACCCTTGATAAGGATGTGCCTTAATGTTTGAATTGTAGTCAAATATCGCTATTTGACATCTGGTTTAGTGTCCCAGGTTTTCTTCATGCAGAAAAATTATTTCCTGCGGCGGAGAACGAGACCACCCAGACCGAGCAATGCCATTGTCATCGGCTCAGGTACTACGTTAATGTTTGACCACTCAGCTGGCCTAGTGCCATCACCATGGTAACCAGGGTTTGATATGGCAATTGTGCTGCCAGCTACTGCGTCAAAAGAAATCCTGAAAAGTTCAGATGCTTCTGTAATTGCAGTAGATGCTGCACCAGAGGCCAGACCATCAACAGTGTTTCCTGTTACAGTTACCGTAGGTGCTATACTATAGCTAGCTTCTGTAACTTGTGCTGCAACATTCTTGGCATCTTCACTAATGGTATAAGCATAGCCAAAACCATCTAATGGCATTCCGCCACTGCCATATGTTGCAACTAGAGTAAAAGTACCTTCCATGGCATCCATGTCGCTACTGATTTCATTTCCAGCGCCATCTGTAAGTGTGTACAATGCACCAAAAGAAACGCTTGCTACTAATGCCATTGCTAAAACTAATGCCTTTTTCATGATTTGTTCTCCTTCTTTACTTCGAACAACATTTTCACACCTATCAAGAAATTAGGCCAACTTAAATAGATGCATATACTTTTTTCGTTTGAACTTTTTTTATGCCGGAGGGATTCTTCATTTCCCTCCGGCGTAAGTTCAAATCACTTCGTCTTCGTCTTCTTCTTGCTTCTGTGCCAGGTTTATTTCTTGCGGCGAATTAGCATTCCGCCAAGACCCAGCAGAGCCATTGTCATCGGCTCAGGTACTACGTTAATGTTTGACCACTCAGCTGGCCTAGTGCCATCACCATGGTAACCAGGGTTTGATATGGCAATTGTGCTGCCAGCTACTGCGTCAAAAGAAATCCTGAAAAGTTCAGATGCTTCTGTAATTGCAGTAGATGCTGCACCAGAGGCCAGACCATCAACAGTGTTTCCTGTTACAGTTACCGTAGGTGCTATACTATAGCTAGCTTCTGTAACTTGTGCTGCAACATTCTTGGCATCTTCACTAATGGTATAAGCATAGCCAAAACCATCTAATGGCATTCCGCCACTGCCATATGTTGCAACTAGAGTAAAAGTACCTTCCATGGCATCCATGTCGCTACTGATTTCATTTCCAGCGCCATCTGTAAGTGTGTACAATGCACCAAAAGAAACGCTTGCTACTAATGCCATTGCTAAAACTAATGCCTTTTTCATAATTTGTTCTCCTTCTTTACTTCGAACAATTTTTATTAATCACCGGACAAAAAGAAATTAGGCCAACTCTTTGCCGGATCACACGCTTGCTTTAAGCGTATTACCGCTGTAACCGTTACAGCAAATAAACAATTAACAAACACGGCTCAATCTGTGCTCAAAAGACACAACGAACCTCGTGTGATCAAAGAATGAAAAGGATGTGCGCAATGATACCCCGTGATAAGGATATAAGGGGAAGTGGTAGAAAAGGTGGTAACGACTCCGTCTTTTGTGACTTCCTTCTTTCTTCGACCGTTTTTTAAAAAGAGCTTAGATTACCGAAAAAGTCGGCAAAATGAAAACTCGGGGCTATAAGGGCCATAGCCCCGAGTTATTTTGAATTCTAATTTGTATCAAATATTATTGTTGAATACATGGGGCGTCTCCGCCACCTGCATCAATAATAGCAGCTACTATAGCGTTAATGTCGTTAACATTGACTTGACCATCAGTGACAAAGCCACCCTCAATTGGATTGAAAGTAGGAACGTCAGCACAATAAAGTTCAGCTGCTTCATCGACTGCAAAGGGACCACCAGCAGTAACATACGCATCTATCACTCTATTTAAGTCATTTACGTTAACTACACCATCTCTGACAAAACCACCTTCTATAGGGTTGAATGTCGGGACATCGCCATAGCAGTCACATTCAGCGCCAGCTGAAACTTCAACTGTGATTGTTGTACCAACAACGTCGAATGCACCGGCTTCGCTTACAACACCGCCGCGAACATCGTCAGCAGCGATAGCGATTTCGTATGTGCCTTCTGCCAGACTGCCGAAATCAGCGATCTGGAGTGTGAAGAACTGTTCAGCCTCTGTTTGAGGAGGAAGATCAGTTTCGCCGTCTTTTAGACCGCCTGCACTGATAGCGAAATCAGTTGCGGGCAGAGCCAGCTCGCCTGCTACGCCAACCTGAGCAGTGGGGATACCAGTGCTGGTACCTTCGCCCGGGTATGTGTAGCCATCACCCAGTGTATAAGCTGAGTCGATGAATACGTCGTAGAAAGCCGGAACTGCTACAGCGCTGATGCTTACATCAGAGTCAACAACAAGGCCGAATGCTACAGGAGCGTCTTCGCCGTCATAGGTGTAGCCTACAGTTACGAGGCCGTTCTCGTCCACGCCGCCGTCAGTCAATGTGACTGTCGCAGCCATGGCGCCTGTTACAAATGTGAGTACAGCAACGATTGCTAACATCTTTTTCATTTGCGTTTCCTTTCGATTAAAATATTACATTTTCTTTTAAACTTTCAGGACACGTTCCCGAAAGCAGGTTTTGGCATTAACACTAATCCTCTTTTTAAGGAGGAATTACAATTTGTAATATACATGATTTAACAAAGCATTTCAAGAACTTTTGCGTCAAATTTAAAAATTTCTTTTTGGCTCGCGCAACTACATACCGTGCAGGTGTTTATATAGCAAGGTCTGCTGCGGTTTGATGAGTTTTGATGCTTTCTAACAAAAATCTAATCTTATAAACTTTATAAATTACCACTAACAGGGACGTGTGCCCCGAGGTTTCTAACAGGCTAAATCTAACTCAAAGAGAGAGTTGTGTCAAGATAATTTTTTGCGGTTTTATCATTTTCCGCCTCTACAATAACCCTGACTATCGGCTCTGTATTGCTTGCGCGGAGGTGTATCCAGCCTTCGGGCAGGTCAAACCGGCAGCCGTCAGATTCGTTAACTCTCGCTTGTGCAAAGGCTTGCTTCGCTTTGTCGAGCATGGCTTCGAGTTTGTCTTTGTTGACTGTTATTTTGGCCTTGTGCATGACGAACGGCTGAATCCCGGCGACAAGCTCACTTATCGCAAGTCCGGTTTCCGCGGCGTATTGCAGTACAAGTGCCATAGCGACGAGGCTGTCGCGTACCGGGCCTACACGCATGTCGATAATCCCGCCGTTACCCTCTCCTCCGATTGTGCAGCCGTTTTTGAGCATTGCCGATGCGACGTTAGCCTCGCCTACGGGTGTTCTGATAACGCGGCAGCCGTATTCGTCGGCGATCGTATCGATCATTCTGGAGGTTGAGAGGTTCACCGCGACATCGCCGGGCGTTTTAGAGAGCACATACTTTGCCGCCAGGGCAAGCGTGTATTCCTCGCCAATATAAGTGCCCCTCTCATCTACAATTGCGAGCCTGTCGGCGTCGGGGTCCTGGGCGAATCCCGCATCCGCTTTGTGTTGGGGCACCGCCTCGCAGAGGCCTGTGAGGTTTTCGGCGGTCGGCTCTGGAGTATGGGCGAATATGCCTGTCGGTTCGAGGTTCATGCCGACAACTTCACAGCCGAGCGTTTCGAGCAGCTTAGAGCCGATTCGCCCGCCGGCGCCGTTCACTGCGTCGAGCACGATTTTATAGCCGCGGGAGGCGATTTTGTCCCTGTCGCACAGGGCGAGCACCTTATCTATATGGATATCATCAGTGCGGCCCTCATCCTCTGCCTTGCCGCAGTCGATCGACGCGGTGTATTTTATGTCTTTATCGAAGTACATCCGGCGAATCAGTGCGGTCTTGTCGGCGGGCGGGGCGATACCGTTATCGAGCAGCAGTTTTATGCCGTTATAGGGGATAGGGTTATGAGATGCGGTTATCACGATCCCGCCGGTGCATTTTAGATGCCGCAGCATCACGCCCACGCACGGCGTTGTAACGATTCCCAGCCGGATTACGTTCACCCCCGCGCTGCACAGTCCCGCGGCGACGGCAGACTCGAGCATCATGCCCGAGGGCCTGGAATCCCTGCCCAGGGCTACCGATATCCCCTCGCCGGCGGTGCGTCTTAGGTATGTACCGAACGCCGCGGCGTATTCTGCCGCTGTTGAAGGAAAAAGGTTCTCGCCGATAATGCCTCTCATGCCGCTTATGCTTATAATAAGTTCCTGTGCCATAATGTGTTATTCCTTTTTATACTGCATCTTGCAATTTCTGGTTATTATCTGCTGCTGCCGCGGGCTTAGAATTTCCTTGACCGCTCTAAAACGTCTCTGAGTTTTTCTACCACGTCGGTAACCTCGTTATCCTTGAGTGCGAGAATATCCCGCAGGGCTTCTCCGATATGCGGCAGGTATGTCTGTATATAGCTGCGTTTCTGGAGTTCCTGTTTTACTCTCCGCTGCCGTTTGAGGTGGCGGCCGAGCTTTCTGCCGCACTCCTGCACCGCCAGCTTGATTTCTTTTATGATTTCAGGGTAATGCGCCACGGCTTCCTTACTCTCTGATGTAAACGGCACCCAGACCGAGCCGATATGCACCATCAGCAGCAGCGGCCCCGACGGCAATGCGCCGCGGCTCTGGCTTACGCCGTAGTTCCGCCAGTTAACATCGAGCACGGCTTTATATATAGCACCGGCGCTCTGCTGATAGAGCAGGGGTACCCTGTTGGCAACGCGTTTGAGCTGCATCAGCGGCTGGCGGTCATCATCGTCTTTTTTGCTGTCATTATCCTTGAATCCGTATGCAAGGGCGGCCTCGACGAGGAACGGGTTTCCGCGGTAAACGCTTGGTTTACGGCTGCATACGGCATAAAACTCCGCCTCGACAACGCGTTTTAGGCCTTCTTCGAGCCGCTCTTCGCCGATAGGGCCGATGCAGTCGGTAGAAGGAGCCATAATCTTTGTCTTGTTGACGGCTTTGTGCACAGCCTCCATTTCCTGCAGCGTGCATTTCGACGGGCGAAGCTGAATGCTCAGGCCCGCATCCTTTACAATCTGTTTTGCAAGATTGAGGCTTACGCGTGAAAAATCTTCGTGGAGGAACTGCGGCAGTTTTTTTGCCCTGCTCTCACGTGCCATCTTGTAGAGCATTCCCAGCTCAACGCCGTAGGGGTGGGGCTTTATCTCAACGGGGATAAAGGGCATCTCCTCGCTTTGGCGCTCATACACATAGCTGCTGCCGTCGGGGGCATTGTAAGTCATTGCAACGTGCGGGTTTGCCATTGCAGTTTGCTCAATGTACTCATCGACTGACTGTTTGCCTTTGAGGTAGCGGCCCTCCAGCGTGATCGTAACCTTTGTGCCGGTGGGCAGCTCGAAATCACACTCTTCGTCCATGACTACATCAGGTACGTTTTTGGCGGTGTCGATCTGCACGTGGCAGTGATAGGCGGGCTTTTTGGGGTTGGTTCGGGAGATTACCTGTACCGGCTCGCCCGTGGTGAGCAGTCCGTACATGCCCGCGGCGCTGATGCCGATACCCTGCTGGCCGCGGCTCATCTTGAGCGAATGGAACTTACTGCCGTAGAGAAGGCGGGCAAAAATGTTGGGTACCTGGCGTTTTACGATGCCGGGACCGTTGTCCATTACGGTTACACGGTACTTGTTCTCATCGAGCTGTTCGATCGTAACTGTTATCGCAGGAAGGACATACGCTTCTTCACATGCGTCAAGTGAGTTGTCAACCGCTTCTTTTATGGTTGTAAGCAACGCCTTTCGGGGATTGTCGAAGCCGAGAAGGTGGCGGTTTTTGGCGAAAAACTCACTGATACTGATATCCCGCTGCTTGCCGGCCATGCTTTCGGCGGTGGCGGCTTTGCCGTTTTTCTTGCCCGAGCGTTTTGAGCGGGGCTGTTTTTCCGCCGCGGGTTTATTATCCTCTGCCGCGGGCTCGGGGGTCTCCTCTGCCGGTTCCGGTTGTTCCTTGGCGGATGGTTCCGGCTCGGATTCATCAAACAGAGATACCGTTTGGGTCTTTGCGGGGGACTTTTTCGGTTTTGGCGGCTGTTTTTTTTCTTTGGCTGGTTTTTCGGCGGCTTCTTCCCGCGGCTTTTTAGCGGGTGTTTTCAGCTCTTCTGCCGGCTCGTCAAACAGAGACGGCCCCTTATCCTGTTTATCAATAATTCGTATTGCCATATGATTCTTTGACTAAAATATTATGTTTAGAATAATTCCAGGTTGCTGGCCTGCCGGGGGTATTTTTTATGAATACCGGCAAACCTGATTAAAGACAACAGTATCTCTTTTTAGAGGTCTTTGTAAAGGATAAAATACCAGCTTGAGGCTGCGTCTTAACAAGCCGGTAGGAGTTCACGCTTTAGCGTGTATTTTTTTAACAAGCTGAAGCTTGTACTCTTACGGCGGACTCTTACTTAGCTCGTGGTCTTACTCTCGCGGGGCCGGAATTTCTGACGTGTTTATCTTTATCGGATTTTTTCGTGGTATGTGCCCGATAACCAGGGCTCGATGGTCAGCTCGTAATCAACGATTTCATCTTCATTGAAAAACAGCGATATTTCAGATTCAGCCGATTCGGGCGAATCCGAGCCGTGTACAATGTTGTAGTTCTCCGCCGTGCTGAAATCGCCCCTGATGGTGCCCGGGCGGGCCTGACTGGCTAAGGTTTCGCCCATTAGGTTTCTGCTCAGCTTTATGATGTTCTCGCCCTGCCATACCATAACCAGAGACGGCGATGAAGAAATGTAGCGGCAGAGCCGGTCGTAATAAGGCTGCCCCTTGTGTTCCTGGTAATGTTTCTCTGCCAGCTCGAGGCTTATGTGCATCATTTTGGCCCCGGTAACCCTGAAGCCCTTCATCTCTAAGCGGTCTATTACCCTGCCGATTATCTGACGCTGAACGGCGTCGGGTTTTATGATTATTAAAGTTCTCTCTTGCATCTTATATTATACCAATTAAAAAAGCGGGCTTGTATAAAACCCGCTTGAATGATTTTGAATAAATTATTTACCTTTTGGCACGATGTAAATCTCAACCCTGCGGTTTTTCTCGTTGCCGCGGTTGTTTGGCTTGTTCTCGGCTATCGGGCGGTATTCACCAAAGCCCCTTGCACTGAGCCTCTGGGGTGCGATTCCGTTATCAGTCATTTCCTGGATAACCGATATAGCCCTGTTTGTAGAGAGATGCCAGTTTGTCGGGTGTTTCTGCCTGGTCGCGGGTTTGGCGATACGCATGTCATCGGTATGGCCGGCGATAATCGCGTCAAAATCAGCCGCTTCCTGTGAGTTGAGGATCGCACAAAGCGTTTCTATTGACTTGACGGCACTAGAACTAAGTTTGTCGCTGCCGGGCTCAAACAGCAGGTCGCTCTTGAACTTGAGCGAGCCGGTTTCCTCGTCGAATTCCACCATATCGGTACCGGCGGCAAATTCCTCAAGCAGCATATTGAGCTCTGTCGGCAGGACGCCGCCGCTCTTTAGCAGCTGATCCTGAAGCTGTTTAATCAGCTCGTTTTTCTCTGCGATTGCGGTTTCCAGCAGTGCTATTTCTTCTGAACAGGCACCCTTGCCCGCGGCCTGGGACTGCCTGATAGCGTCTAACTGCTTCTGGAGTTTTTCGACCTCGAGTTTTGCAGTTCTCAGCTCGCTTTCAGCGTTTGAAAGCTGCTGGGCCTGGAGACGGTTCTGCATCCTGAGGCTGTCGTAATCTTTTTTAGCTACACAGCCGGAGGTCATTAAAGCCGCGGCCGCAATACTGACAACAATTAAAAATCTCGTTTTATTCATGCCTTATGCCCTTCATTTTATTTGGTAGATTGGTTTATTATTTTAGATACCGTCTGGGCTATTTTTTAGCCTTTTTGGGTTTCTTCTCTTTTTTCTTTTTTTCTTTTTTGGTTTTAGTTTTAGCCTTCTTGGGCTTATCGCTTGATGAGCTCATCATTGCACTTATGCCCAGCAGCAGTAGAGACAAGACCGCCAGGGCAATGACCACGTACCAGATGTACTTCTGGAGCATCTCAAAGATACCCGGGGTTACGCCTGAAACCGCGGCACTGACAACGATAGCGGCTATAACAACGCCGATAACCGGCAGCAGAAGCATTGCGCCGTAAGCGCCTGAAGTGGAATCAACATCGGCGGGCGTTTCAGCGGGGCCGGCCGCGGCGGGAGCAGAGAAAGCGACCGCTTCGCGTGTGAGATCTTTCTGCATATCAGGGCTTTGCTCTTCCTCTATCGCCGGAGTTTCTTCCAGCTTCAGTCCGGATTCCTCTGCCGGCTTTTCTTCCTGTCCCGGCTCATCGAAATTGAAGTCGTCGATCCCCTCAACCTGGTTTTCGTCATCTCCGGGCATTATATCGTCAAGGACAGCTCCAAAAGATGTGTCGTCTGCCTGAATAGACAAATCCAGCAGGCCAGAGCCGCTTTCGGCGGACTCGAGGTTTGCATCACCTGCCAGGTCTAAATCTGTCTTCTCCTCTGCCTGGCCGTCATTGAGCTCGGCATCGAGGTCCTCAAGCGGGTCAACAGTTGACCCTGCCATAGTGTCACCGTCAACGTTCATGGTGTCAGCGAGTCCGAGAATGCTCGACATCTCATTGTCGGCTGTGTTGTCGAAATCATCCATGTCCGTCTGGTCGGAGACGTTTGTTCCGCCGGCAAGGGTATCGTCTGTAATTGAAAATACAGAATCATCAGCCTCTGCGGTCTTATCGGAGTTTGCAAGCCGGTCAATTTCCTTTTTATCAAAAACGACCTCGGAACCGTTGTTCATCCCGATCAAATCGCCTTCTTTCGACATCGCTTTGATCTCGTCTTCCGTTTTTCCCAGCTTCTTAGCTGCCTGGGCAATCGTGTAATACTCGTCAGCCATTAGGCTTAATCCTTTTAGATAAAATATTTATATGTATTAAAACAATTATTCAGATTCCAAATATTCAAATTATATAGACTTATCAAATTCTTTCAAGAAATTTTACGACAGGAAAACTCCCAGGGCGGCCATTATTACCAAAAAAAACGCAAAAACCTCTGCCAAAAGGGTTTGTAAATCTGTCAGTTGATGTGTTTTTTGATTGCATCTGCCAGTTTTTCCGGATCTTGTGAGCCAATGAGAATTTTTTTGCCGTTTTTTAATGTAATCTGTAAACCCTTGTTTCCTTTGGCGTTGTACGCTTTGCCGTTTCTAAAGCTGTAACGTATGCCCCAGCCGCCGTATTCGAATACCGGTCTGTATTTGCGGGGGCAGTATTCCCGGATATCTTCGAACGGAATCTTTTTAAACCACGGCATAAAGGGCAGCAGGCGAACCCATACAGCGTCTTTATACACACGCGTCTGCATTTGAAATGTTACTAAAAGAGCCAATAACACTAAATTGATTATTATTGTAAAAAGCATCATTCCCGGCTCCAAAGGTTCTTCTTCGCTCTTGCCGGCTGCGGTTAATGCCGCCGCGGCGGCAGCGAAAGAGATGATAATCACGGCGATAAAAATCAAATTTATAATCCAGCTGAATCGCTGCACTTCTGAATATATAATTTCGCGGTCGGTGTTTTTCATTTTTTTCCTTAATTATCGCGGAAAATGATTATACAAAGATTTTTCCAGCCAATCAAATATTTTATCTCTGAGATCGTAAATGTCATTGCAGCCCAGGTTCATATGGTGTTTGCCTTCCTTGATAATGAGCGTGCTGTTTGCGGCTGCCTCGTGGAGTCTGAAGCTGTGCTCAGCCGTGACGTGCCGGTCATCACTGCCGTGAATCACCAGCAGGGGAGTCTCAAGCCCGCCGGCGGCATCGAGCGCGGTATCTCTGCGGGCATCAAAACCGGCTATCTTTCCCCCGTCTTCGACCGCTTTTTCTATGATTTTGCGGGAGGTAAACATCGATATAACAGGGTGTTCGAGCCTGGCAAAGTCGTAAGCCGTCTCGAGCAGCGAGGAAAACGGCTCGAGAGCTATTACCGCATCTACGCGGCTGTCTTTCGCGGCGGTTTGTATAGCGGTTGAGCCGCCAAGCGAAGTGCCAAAGAGTATAACCGGCCGCTCCACCGGCAGCGGTCCCCAGAGCCGATCAAGAAGTCTGCTGACATCCTCTGCTTCACGCCGGCCGTATGTCACATAATCTCCGGTTGTCCTGCCGTGCCCCCGCAAGTCCGGCAGGATACAGCGGTAACCGTGCGAAGCCATAAGCTGCGCCCAGCTTGAGGCATAGAACATCTTGTCAACCCCGAGACCGTGGAGAAAAACTACAGTGCCTTTGAACCGCGGCCCTGATCGCGGCGGCGTTTGTCTCTCCGCGGTGAACTTCAGTCCCATGTTGTTAAAATCGCCTTTATCGGGGTATTGGTCCAGATACATGATTTCAGGGATTTCTGCCCACTCCTGCGAGGGTATGCCGCTGTTGTGCAGGTCAAACTCCATTGAAAGTTTATCGTGTATGGCTGTGCCTTTGGCCGCCGCCCATTCATTTCTCGGTTCAATTACAACATAGTGCATTGAAATTTCAGGCGAGCCGATTGTGATCCTGCCCTGGGAATCGAACTGCCGGTAAGCCATCTGCTCCTCGCTTAGCTCGCCAAGTTCGTCAGCGGTTTTGCCGAAATTCGGGGCCTTGACAACCTTTTCAGCGAGATATTTGCTGCAGCCGGTAAATTGTAATAAAAATAATAACATAATCAGCAGAGTAACTTTTCTAAAGTAAAATGGATCCATGAACTTTACCCTTACACGGTACAATCAAATCAATTAGTAGAGCTTTCGCATCTTTGCTGTTGGGATGTTCATTTGCTGACGGTACTTAACGATTGTTCGGCGGGCTATCTTGATGCCTTTCTGTTCGAGTTTTTTCATTATCTTCTCATCGCCGAGCGGTTTTGATTTGTCCTCGTTGTCGATAATTTCTTTTATAACCGCCTTTATAGAATCGGTGCTCTGGCTGCTGCCGTCAGCCTGTTTCTGGGCGGTGCTGAAGAAATCGTGCAGCGGTATTACGCCCCTGTTGCACTGCACGTATTTCTCTGCCACGGCTCGGGATACGGTTGAGACGTGCATTTCTATCTCCTCGGCAATCGACACCATTGTCAGGGGTTTAAGATGCATTATGCCCTTTTCGAAAAACTCCTGCTGGCGGTTGACTACCGCCGTGGCGACCTTCATCAGCGTCTGTTTACGCTGCATAATCGCCTCTATCAGCCAGTTGGCGGAGTTTATATTGCGTTTAAGATAATTCTTCGTCTTACCGTCAACGGTTTTATCACTTGCCATGCGGCTGTAATAGCTGTTTATGTACAAATCAGGCAGGCTCGTGTCCGCCAGGCGCGGCTCATATACGCCGTCTTCATTTTTTTCAACGATAATGTCCGGCCTTATCGCCAGGTTAGGCCCCTGGCTGAATTTATCGCCGGGGGCAATATTGAACCTGCCAAGTTGTTTTATCGCGTCTGCAATTTCTTCGGGTGCTTTGCCCAGTTTTTTGGCGATATCAGCCCGCCGGTTGGCCAGCAAAAGCTCGTAACACTCTGTGAGTATTCTTCTTGCGGTTTCGAATCTCCGGGGCTCCTCCTGGTTGTCGATCTGGATTTTAAGGCATTCGGGGATGTCACGTGCGCCGACGCCTGCCGGCTCAAGCTGCTGTATCATCTCTAATGCTTTTTCGCAGGTCTTTCTCTCCAGCGGTTCATTTTCGTAGCCGCGGAGCTCATCGAGGCTGCCGGTGAAATACCCCTTGTTGTCAATCTGCTCAAGTATCGCGAAGCCCGCCTCGAGAAGTTTTTCGTCCTCGGTTGTCACGCTCCATTGCCGCACAAGGTACTCGTAAAGAGAGATATGGGTATCGGCGGTATTCTGAAGAGCCTCGTATTTAGGGTCTTCGTCCTGGTTTACGTTTCGTGTTTCACGGATTGGCCCGGTCTGGTTGACGGCGTCTTTGAAACCCTCATCAAGGCTGTCAAGCCGGTTGAAATCGTCGACGCCGTCGGTGTTATCGACAACGAGGTCTCTTTCGTCATAATTTTTGTCCGGCACCTGGTCGGAATTGTCGGCTTCGGGGGCGTCAGGGTCAGCGTATTCGGCTTCGAGTACGGGGTTTTTGCTCAGCTCGGCATCTATTCTCTGCATGAGTTCCATCGCGGGAAGCTGGAGAATCTCCATCGACTGGATCATCTTGGGAGCCAGAAGCATCTTCTGCTCCATCCGCATCTGGTTGCCTAACTCTAGTCTCATTGCGCTCATATTATCATGCCTGTACTGTTATGCAAAAGTTTGTATCTTGACTGATTGGTGTGGCTTTCTTCTGCCTTCTAAAAGATTTACCACATTAATTTGTGCGCATTATAACCATAGCGAATGCTATTTTCAACCCATATTGCAAAATTCATACCCAAACCGTTAGTTTTTTTGTAATAGTTAAAGCTGCGTAAGAGTACAAGCCCCGTAAGAGTACAGGCTTCAGCTTGTTAAGTAAAAAAAGCACGCTAAAGCGTGAACTCCTACAGGGATAGTAAGAGTCCAAGCTGCGTAAGAGTCCAAGCTTCAGCTTGTTAAAATGCAGATAATGTATAAAATAGAAGCACGCTAAAGCGTGAACTCCTACAGGGAACTCCTACAAGGAGCTTTTACGGTGAAAGTAAGAGTACAAGCTTCAGCTTGTGTATTTATAAACAATTAAACGTTTAAACGATCATCAGGATGTATGACTGGCGAAAAATGACACCGCAGGAACGGGCGGAAACGCTGCGGTTGCGGAAACAGCTTATACGGCCCTGGCACAGCCCGCCGCACTGGGACAGCGGGGAGAGCCGGTACTATATAGTTTCAGCGGCATGTTATGAGCACAAGCATATCGCGGGTGCAGTATTTTCACGGCTTGCGATGCTTGAAAAGAGCGTTCTGGAAATCTGCGAAAGCTGCTCTGAGAAGACAATCGCATGGAGCATTTTGCCCAACCATTACCATGTTCTGGTGAAGACCGAACATATTACGGAGCTGCGATATTCGCTTGGACGGATGCACGGCAGGCTTTCGCGGCAGTGGAATTTAGAGGACAACTGTCTCGGGCGCAAGGTGTGGCACAACTGCGTAGAGCGTATTATAAGGAGTGAGAGGCATTATTGGGCAACGGTGAATTATATTCACCATAATGCCGTAAAGCACGGGTTTGCTCAAAGGTGGGAACAATGGGTTTTCTGCAGTGCGGTACAATTTCTGAACGAGGTTGGAAGAGAGAAGGCTAAAGAAATCTGGAAAGCGTATCCTGTCCTTGATTATGGTAAGGAGTGGGATAAATGATTGTAATAAGTAAGAGTCCAAGCTGCGTAAGAGTACAAGCCCCGTAAGAGTACAAGCTTCAGCTTGTTAAAATGCAGATAATGTATAAAATAGAAGCACGCTAAAGCGTGAACTCCTACGGTGAACTCCTACGGTGAACTCTTACGGGGAGCTCTTACGGGGAGCTCTTACAGAAATTGTAATATAAAAAGTATTTATTTCTACGAAAGGCGGAATATATGCGAAAATTAAAATTGAGCATAAAAAAGATATTTGTGCCGGCAATTGTGTTTTTGCTGTTCTCAGGCGGGTCAGAGCTTTTAGCAAAAGAGACAGATACCGTTCAGGCCTCGGCTGTACTTACCGTTGCCCAGGGTAAGCGGCTGATAGCGAAAGCCGTCGCTCAGATGCCGGAAGTGCAGAAGGCGAAAAAAGACGGGATGATAATTATAACACGCGGCACAACCAATACTTATATCGCCCAGGAACTGACGGGTAAAAAGCTGATGCCGCTGGAGTTTGTGCTTGGCGCGGTTTTTCCGCCGGATAAGCCCGCTCCCAAACGGCCCGAGCAGAAAACAGATGAAATTGTTATTATCAATGGCAAGGTTGACGAGAAGATCAGCTTTGAAGACGCGTTAAAGCAGCTCAAGCCCGGAGATGTCGTGATAAAGGGCGGCAACATGCTTGATTACGAAAATAAAATCGCCGGCGTTTTTATCGGTGCTCCCGACGGAGGGACCTCGGGTAAAATTATGCCCTATGTGGTTGCCAGAAAAGCACATCTGATAATTCCGATCGGCCTCGAAAAACAGGTCGCCGGCTCCGGCCTCGAAACCATAAACCGGCTGCGCCAGCCGGTGGAGAGCCTCAACTATACGCCGTCAATGTTTTTGCTCAACGGCACCATCGTTACCGAGCTTGAAGCCATAGACATACTCTTTGGCATTGAAGCGTTTCAGGCGGGCGCCGGCGGCGTTGCCGGGGCCGAGGGAGCAAGCTGGCTTGTGTTCCGCGGCCAAAGAGCCAACGTGGAAAAGGCTAACAGCTTTATCACTCAAATCCAAAATGAGCCGCCGTTTATGCAAACCTCAAAGTCCTCAAATAACTCAGATGAGTAAAATGGCACAAATTATGCTGGCATCTCGTTTTGGAGTATCTATTTAAGCAGTGTGGTTCTTCTTTTATCTTGACAAATAGACATCAGAGAGTATTATAAAGTGCGTTTTAGTTGACTTAAAGGCTTAATAAGGAGTTATTTATGCAGAGATTACTTTTACTTACACTTACAATGACTATTGCTTTGAGCTGTTCCTGCGTTCATGCGGAGACTTACGGCGGTATAGAGTTTCCCAACGGCGATCTGAGTTTTGCAGATGCGGTGCTTAGATACGATCCTCTTTATGGCGGCGGCCCGGCACCAACAGCCGGTACTGATCCACAGGCTGCGCTGGGCATCCCCGACTGGGTCGGTAACGACGATGAACACGCCACACTGGGAAGGGGCGGACTGCTTGAACTGCTGTTTGTTGACAATTATCTGGTCAACAGCGGCGGCGAAGGCCACGATCTGCACATATTTGAAGTCGGCCCGGACGTTGAGGATACTTACGTAGCCATACGCCCGACGGCCGAGACGGCTTTGATTCTCGATCCTGCCACTTATGACGCAAACGAAGACGGATTTTATGAGATAGGAAAAGTTTACGGCAGCACCTCGTCTATTGACATTGACGCGATATTCCCCGGCTACCTTGCCGGAGAACTTGTCTTTGACGCTGTCCAGCTCATAGACGACTATAATGAAGGCGGCTCTTCGGGTTCTACTGTCGGGGCGGATATCGACGCAGTCGGAGCAATCGGCTCGATCAGAAGCTGCGACTATTCGCTGATGGGCGATCTTAACGGTGACTGCAGGGTGGATCTGCTGGATTTAGCTAAGATGGCATCCAACTGGCTCATAGACTGCAAGCAGACACCCGGCGATCCGGCATGTGTTCCGCTTGACTGATATATAAAAAAGACCGAAGAGGTTTTAATATCGTTAAAGAGCCAGTTGTAAAAATCGCAGCCAGATACCTAAAAGCTGTATCCAAATCTGGTATAAGCATAAGTTTTGGTGTCATATTCGGCTCATATGCCTGTGGCGGGGCCGATGAGATGAGCGATATCGATTTACTTGTTGTTTCGCCTGAATTCGATGGCGTTGTATCCCGGGATTTTGTAAACAGATTATGGCGGATAGCCGCCAGAACGGACAGCCGGATAGAACCGATTCCCTGCGGCGAAAAGCAATGGCTAAATGATAATTCCAATGCAATCATTGAAGTTGCCCGCCGTGAAGGCCAAACCGTAAAGAAATCAGGCAATGGGTAATAGACAAGTTTGAAATCCGCAGATTGCGCAGATTCTCGCTGATTGAAAATTTTAGGAACAGGCGGCAGTAAATCATCAGAGCCGTTCTTCACTTGTTTATCAATAATATCAGATTGCCAAACAAGTGAAGAATTATAGAGCGGTTGGTTCAGACATAAGCAATGGTTAATAGACATGATTAACAGGATTGACAGGATTTATTTTAATCTTGTAAATCTTGTAAATCCTGTCCAATAAATAGAAAAGTTTGTGTCGGGCTGGAAGCCCGACCTACGCAAAATAATCCGCGCTAATCTGCGTAATCAGCGGATATGTATTTTAAACACCCCGCCCTTCGGGCACCCCTCTAAAAGAGGGGGATTGGATTTGTATTTGCATTAGAAGGGTTTAATTTTGATCGTCTGGTTCTTGAGCCCGGGCCGGCGGCGATGTGTCTGCCGATAGACTCGATGCGTCCCCGCAGGCAGTGGCGGCACTGCTGGGCGGTTTCGTCGATACATGCCTTGGAAGGGTATATCTCGTATAGCGCCCTGTACTTACGCGGCGTCATGTTCGGCATAACGACGTTTGCCCCTCGCTGGAGGCCGAATTCCCTGCCGGTTGCCTTGTTTATCGTGGCAAGTGCGGTGGTGCTGGGGATGTTTGCCTCGGGGCAGAGTATGCGTATCAGGGCAATCATTTTGTATGTCATCAGCTCCGTCGGCCGCGGCTGCTGCGGGCTGTCCGGCAAGGGCATCTGTCCCAGCGGCGTATCCGGATGGGCAATGTAGGGGCCCACGCCGACCATGTCCAGATCGAGCTCTTTAAATAGCAGAAGGTCATTTGCGAGTGTCTCGTAAGTCTGGCCGGGGATTCCGATCATCACGCCGCTGCCGGCTTCGTAACCGAGCTCTTGCAGTTTGCGTATTATCGCTATCCGGTCGCTGATTGTCTGGGCGCGCTGCGGGTGTATTTTTTTGTAAAGATCGGGGTCGGATGTTTCAAACCGCAGCAGGTATCTGTCGGCGCCGCTGCCGCGCCAGAGTTTCAGCTCATCATCACCTCTCTCGCCCAGGCTAAGTGTAACTGCAAGGGGTGTTTGTGTTTTGATGGTCTCTACAATTTTGGCGATTCTCGCGGCGGTTATGCCGAAATCTTCGCCTGCCTGTATCACTACCGTGCCGTAGCCGTATTCCGCCGCCATCTGCGCGCATTCGATTATCTCATCGTCGGGCATACGGTAACGCTGTATGTCTTCATGTTCCCTGCGCAGGCCGCAGTAGTGACAGCTGCGGCAGCAGTAGTTTGATATCTCTATCAGGCCTCTGAGATGCACGCCGTCGCCGACGTACTGTTTGCGAAGACGGTCGGCTTTTTCCCAGAGCTGAGCGAGTTTTGCTTCATCGCTGGTTTTTAGATAGTCTAATATCTGATTTTTATCCATAGTATTCAGGTTGTTTTACATTTTTGGTTTATTTAAATCGCTTTGATAGTGATATTATAGCTTTATATTATAGTATGTCTATATGAAATACGACAATTTTTGTAAATAACTGCCGTCAAAGCGGCCGTTAGTAATTTCTACCAGATGCCGGCGATAGCTGCGCCGCAATGCGGGCATTTACCGTTTTCTATGTCATTTGAGTTGATGGTCCAGTTGTCCCGCTCAATAAGAGTCCTGCCGCACTGGGGGCATTTGGTGTCTGGGCTGTGGTCAAGACGTATGTTGCCCGGGTATATGTATTTGAGTCCGGCTTCCTGACCTGTCTGGCAGGCTTTTATTATAGTTTCCCGCGGCGTCGGCGGCACATCATACATCTGGTAGCATGGGTGGAACGCGCTGACGTGCCAGGGTGTTTCGGGTGAGACCTCTTCGGCGATAAACTCGCAGAGTTTTTTTAACTCTTCCTCGCCGTCATTCACGCCGGGGATTATAAGCGTGGTGAGTTCGATCCAGATGTCTGTATTTTTTTTGATATATCTTATAGAATCGAGTACCGGCTCAAGCTGTGCAGCGCAGAAGTCTTTGTAAAAATCGTTTGTAAAGGCCTTTAAGTCGATATTTATCGCGTCAAGCCAGCCGGCAAAGTCATCTATTGCCATATCGCTCATGTAACCGTTGCTGACAAAGATGTTATAGAGACCTCTTTTTTTGGCTATGTGTGCGGTATCCTTTGCAAGCTCATAAAAAATGGTCGGCTCGGTGTAGGTGTATGCTATGCTTTCGCAGCCGCTTTGCAGAGCGGCATTTACAATCTGATCGGGTGTTGGCCCGTCTTTTGGGGCGTCATCCTGATCAATATAATCGCTCTGGCTGATCTGCCAGTTCTGGCAGAATTTACACCTGAAATTGCAGCCTGGTGCGGCGATTGAAAACGCCTCGCTGCCCGGTTTGAAATGATAAAGCGGTTTTTTTTCTATCGGATCCGCGGCGGCGGAGCAGAGCCGGTCATAATTTAGAGAAACGAGTTCATTGCCGATGTTCATACGCTGGCCGCAGCGGCCCTTTTTGCCGGGTGCTATAACGCACTTAAACCCGCACAGATGACACTTTACAGAACCGTCTTTGTTTTTTTCGTATAGATATGCTTCTTTCATTTTGGTCACCTTCATTTTATAATAAACTCATTATAACATATCAGCTCATTTTTTCCAGTGTGCGATAATTTTTAAGAAGTAAAGCTCACGGCCGCCGCGACGCTCGCTGCCGCACACGGTCCCGGACTTTAGCGGCTGTAAACTCAATGAAGTAAGCACTTTCGGGGCAGTTATGAGAAAATTCGTGAATTTTCTCTACAATGTTGCTGCTGCCGCCTGTATAATGCTGATAATAGTTAATTTCATTTAGAGAAATCTTGAATCCCATTTAAAGCGGTAATTTTATGGCATATGCAGAATTTGGAGATTTTGAACCAGAGTTCACCTCCTGCGAAAAATCAAAGATAGTGATCCTGCCGGTGGAGTATGACCACACAAGCACCTGGATTAAGGGTTCAGAAAAGGGCCCCTCGGCTCTGCTGGAGGCGTCTAAAAATCTTGAGTTTTATGACATCGAAACCGATTCGGAGGTTTACAAACGCGGCATATATACCGACCACCCTATACGCGGTTTTATCAGGCCCGAAGAGATGGTGCAGGCTGTTTACGACAGGGTTCGTGAGCATATGGCGGATGATAAGTTTTGTGTGTGCATCGGTGGAGAGCATTCGATAAGCATTGGTGCCATGATGGCTCACTGCGAGAAGCACCCGGAAGCGACGATTGTGCAGTTTGACGCTCATAGCGACCTGCGAGACGAGTATCACGGCTCTGAATACAACCACGCCTGTGTTATGGCACGCGGCCGCGAACTGGGGCCGGTTGTTCAGATTGGGATCCGCAGTATGGACGTAGAAGAAAAGGGCTCGGCAGATTTTGAATCTATTTTTCTTGCCAAAGACATCTACAACAATACCGCATGGATAGACAGGATGGTAAGTCTCCTTTCAGAAAATGTTTATGTAACTTTTGACCTTGACTGCCTCGATGTCGGGATTATGCCCTCAACCGGCACACCCGAGCCGGGCGGCATCGGCTGGTACACTGCTCTTGAGGCACTGAGAGCAATCGCACAAAACAGCAACATTGTCGGTATGGATATATCCGAGCTGTGCCCTAATCCAGTGAACAAGGCACCTGATTTTCTCGCGGCGAAACTGCTTTATAAGATGATAACTTACAAATTCGAGCTGTAACTTCTATCCATGTCAGAGAAGAGAGACAAGAATAAACCTGAACTGCTGGCACCGGCAGGCAATTTCGAGAAACTGAAGTGGGCGGTTGAGTATGGCGCTGACGCTGTGTATTTCGGCGGCAAATTCAGCCTTCGCAGCTTTGCGGGGGATTTTTCCGACGAGGTTGTCCAGGACTGTGTAAACTACCTCCACGCCAGAGGTAAAAAAGGCTACGTCACGCTTAACTGTTACCCGTTTTCTGACGAATACGATGAAATCCGCAAGACAGCCCGGAAGTATGACGAAATAGGCGTTGATGCGTTTATTGTCGCGGATCTGGGCGTTCTATTTGAGCTGAAAAAGCTCAACCTCAATGCCGCAATTCACATAAGCACACAGGCAAACACGCTGAGCCTCCAGACTGTGCGTGCGTATCAAGAGCTCGGCGCCGCCCGGGTAAACCTGGCAAGAGAGCTCTCGCTGGAGCAGATACAGTCGATACAGGCCGCTCTGGCGGGCAGCGGTATCGAGACCGAGGTCTTTGTGCACGGTGCTGTGTGTTTTTCATACTCGGGTAGATGCGCGATCAGTGATTATCTCACCGGCCGGCGCGCCAACCGCGGAGAATGTACACATCCGTGCAGGTGGAAATACAGCGTTGTAGAAGAAGAGCGGCCCGGCGAGTATCACCCTGTGTTTGAGGACGAGAGGGGGCTGTATCTTTTTAACTCAAAAGATCTTGCACTTTTTGAATATATACCGGAGCTTATGCGAGCCGGAGTTGATTCGTTCAAGGTCGAGGGGCGTATGAAGTCTATACACTATATAGGCTCTGTTGTCTCGCTCTACCGCCAGATTATAGACGGCAAAGCCCTGAGCAAAGAACGTATCGAAGAGCTGCTTGCCAGAGTGAAAAACCGCGGCTACAGCACGGGTTTTATAAAGGGCTCTGTTACGCCGGACGATTATCAGCTCGGGGACAACCATTCCGGCAGCTCAGCGACGTTTGTGGGTAATGTTCTCGGCGAAAACGAAATATACAACGGCAGCCGGCTTTTCCGTGTTCGCAACAAGGTTCATGCCGGCGAGGCACTCGAAGTTCTCAAACCGGACGGATCTGTTGAACAGATTCAACTGCCGCATCCGCTGTTTGACGATGCCGGCAGAGAGCTGGAATTTGCCAACAACGAGCAGAAAGTCGCCATAGGTGAGCAGCTGCCCGAATTTACGATTCTGCGAAGGTTAAACAAATAAAAAAGACGAAGCCCGTTTAAAGACCTCGTCTTGTGTATATCTAATTACTTAAATTGTTGGTAAACAGTCGTTTAAGCCTTTTCGATTTTAGCTGCGTTTTCTGAGCAGTCCCAGCATTCCCGCCGCCATAATCATCATTGTAGCCGGTTCAGGAACTACTGTCATTGTCAAATCAAAACCTGCTGAGTATGTTTGATTATTGCTGTAATTTTCGTCAAACGATCTGAAAAATACACGGTAATTACCGGCAGATAGTTCAACCGATTCATTTACAGGTAGATTGTTATGACTATCGGATAACAGGCTTGATGCATATATTTTCCAATTGTTGCCTGAATCATACACTATGATTTCTGTCGAGGCATGTAAGGTTGAACTCATTGTGCCGGTTATGCTAACTGTCGCGTCTTCGCTCAAAGTTATATTGAAATCAACTACACTATATGAACTTGCTGAGGAGCTTGCTGTGGTTGTTGTGCTTATTTGTCCCAGTGAGATAACCTGGTCATCGTTAAAAGAAACATCCAATGTAGAATCGGCTGATGTTAACTCATCCGCAGATGAAAGACTTAATGAGCTGTTGAATGGATCAAACCCCACAGCATCATCCCTGCCGTCTTGCCATAAACCGGCATTAGTTGATACGGACGTGTAAGATGCCTGCTGATTGTAAGTCATTAAGGCAGCCCCTGAAGTTAAAGTGCAGATTAAAGTGACTACAAATGCTGCGGCAATTGCTGATTTTCTCATTTTTCCCTCGGTTTTTAATTTCCCTGTTTAATAATAGCTGCAAGAGCTAAGTTGGAATGAAACGCAAACGATTCGCATCTCTATCCCATATTTCCCAAAAAATACGCCGTAAATTTACGAATATTCTCAAAAATGTCAACAGGAAAATGAAAAAAAAAGACGAAGCCCGTTTAATGACCTCGTCTTGTGTATATCTAATTACTTAAATTGTTGGTAAACAGGCGTTTAAGCCTTTTCGATTTTAGCTGCGTTTTCTGAGCAGTCCCAGCATTCCCGCTGCCATAATCATCATGGTAGCCGGTTCTGGAACTACTGTCATTGTCAAATCAAAACCCGCTGATTCTGTTCCGCCGTCTAAGTTTGTAGTGCTGCTGTAGATATCAACACGGTAAACGCCGGCAGGTAAAACTATCGATTCATTGACTGCTTTGTACACATCTGTCTGTCCCCAATCGCTCAAAGCAATGTCGTATGTTTCTGAATAATCGGCCTTTCGGATTTTCACTTGTGCAGAAGCATTAGCAGTTGAGTTGATTGAGCCGTCAAAGAATATTGTAGCACTCTGGCTGAGAGTCATTTCGAAGTTTATAGCACCGTCGGCGTTAGATGTTGTGGAGCTTGAGGCCGTTGATGTGGCCTCAATGTTAGCTGAAGCTGAAAGCAGGTCATCATTGAAGCTGCCGCCTACAGTGGAGCTTGCGTAGGTAAGGCCGTCTTGTGAGGAAACATTTGCGTAGCCGACAAACGGCACAAAACCAATAGCGTTATCCGAGTCAGAACCAGTTTCATCGCCCATTATGACCTGATAGGTCGTACTGGCATAAGAGCTTTGCGTGTTATAGGTCATGATTGCAGCGCCTGCACCTGAAACCAAAGTAAAAACACTAATTACAGTTAGAATCCCAAAAATCTTTCTCATAGCAATTTCTCCTTGCTTAAATACACTTTATTAACGCTGAAAATACGCTAACAAATAGCAAAATGTGGGGAAATAAGGGATGTTACCACTAGCATCTCTCTTTCTCTTTCCCGAAAACAATCTTTATGATACTACTTATAGAAAATAAACGGTGTTTTGTCAAGAACAAATTTAAAATAATATTCAAAGGTGTGCGACATTTTTCCGTGTGCCGGGCAGCTGCCGTCGCGGCAGATGTTTCAAATGGCGTTAAAAGTGTAAGACAGCGGGCTTTGTTAATTTTTAAAGTCTTTTTAGTAAAGATTTTATGTAAAATCAGCCCTGGGTTGAGAAAACAATTGCAAGAATAATGCGTATTTATTATCATATAACTACTTTAAGATTTTGAAATTATAACATTTTTCTGAAAGGTCGTATAAAATGGAAGAATCCAAAAAGCAGGTTTTCATGATAGCTATTGTCGTGGTATGTCTTGGATTTGCAGGGTTTATAATGTACAAGCAATTTGGAGGCGGCGGCGGTGACGGGCTCGCTGAGGCGCAGCACCTGGTATGCACATCGTGCGGAGCTACCTTTGAAATGAGTACAAAAGAGCTGCAACAGCAGATGGCTGACCAGCCGATGATGGACCCGATGATGATGTCTGTGCCCAAGTATGAGTGCAAAGAATGCGGCAAAAAGGAAGCAATAATAGGTATGCAATGTCCGCAATGCGAGCATGTTTTCATTCCTAACTATAACAATACCAAGGATTGGTATGACAGGTGCCCCAAATGCGGCTATAGTGAAGCCGAAGCCGCAATGAAAGAAGAATGATAAAAACCTGACAATAAACAATCATCAGCGGCATAGGATAAACAGCTTATGCCGCTTTTTTTCAATAAAACTTCACAATACCGGTTGACTCAACGGTAAAAATCCTTTTAATACGTTCAAACAAGACAATGGGTTATCATAGGGAAAGTGTATCCCTGCAGATGCCCATTTGCGGAAAATAATGTAAATACTGTTAAGACACGGAGATAGACGTGAATGATAACCTCTTTGTAGAAGGTCTTCAGTTAATGGCGGCGGGCATGATAGTAGTGTTCTGCTTTCTGGTGTTGATGGTGTTTGCCATGAACATCTCCGCGGCTGTTTTGAAAAGACTGGCCAAGTATTTCCCGGAAGAGCAGCCGGCACAATCTGGCGGCGGTGCTGACAATTCAATAATAGCTGCGGTCATTGCGGCAGCAAGAGCCCAGGCAAACAAATAGATTAGAAAGGTAAACCCTTATGGCTAAAAAAGATATCGATGTAATGATAACAGCTTTCCGTGACGGCTTCCAGTCCGTTTTCGGTGCTCGTGTATTCACAAAAGATTTCCTCCCGGCAGTCGAGGCAACCAAAGAAGCCGGCATTACTCACTTCGAGGCAGGCGGCGGGGCGCGTTTCCAGTCGCTTTTCTTCTACTGTAATGAAAACGCTTTTGATATGATGGACCAGTTCCGTCAGACAGCCGGGCCGGATGCAAACCTGCAAACACTTGCCCGCGGCATCAACGTCGTAGGTCTTGAGTCACAGTCCTCTGACGTGATTGATTTGCACGCGAAGATGTTCAAGAAGCACGGCATAACGACAATTCGAAACTTTGATGCCTTAAATGATGTCAACAACCTGGTTTACAGCGGTCAGTGCATAAAGAATCACGGTCTTCGCCATGAAATCAGTGTAACAATGATGGAGCTGCCCCCCGGATGTGAGGGTGCACACACAGCAGAGTTTTATATTGATATCCTCAAGCAGATACTCGCTGCGGATGTTGAATTTGATTCTGTATGCTTCAAAGACGCGTCGGGAACATCAGTTCCTAAAAAGGTTTATGAGACTATTACTGCAGCGAAAAAGATTCTCCCTTCAGAGGTTCAGCTGCGTTTCCATACTCATGAAACTGCCGGCTGCGGCGTTACCTGCTACAAGGCGGCACTTGAGGGCGGCGCTGACGGTGTGGATTTGTCGATGGCTCCATGCTCCGGCGGCACGGCTCAGACCGATATCGCAACAATGTGGCACGCACTACGCGGCACAGATTTTGATCTGGGAATTGATATTGACAAACTTCTCAAGGCAGAAGAAGTATTCAAGGACTGCATGAAAGAATACTTCATTCCGCCGGAGGCGAAGATGGTAGAGCCGATGATACCCTGGTCACCAATGCCCGGCGGCGCTCTTACGGCAAATACCCAGATGATGCGTGATAACAACCTAATGGATAAATACCCCGACTGCATCAGGGCGATGAGCGAAGTAGTCCGCAGGGGCGGTTTCGGCACATCAGTTACGCCGGTATCGCAGTTCTATTTCCAGCAGGCGTTTAACAATGTAATGTTCGGCAAATGGGAAAAGATCGCCGACGGCTACGGCAAGATGGTTCTGGGCTACTTCGGCAAGACACCGATCGAGCCGGATCCTGAGATCGTCAAGATCGCCTCCGAGCAGCTTGGCCTTGAGCCGACGACTAAAGACCCGCGTCAGATAAACGACGAAGACCCGACTAAGGGTGTAGAAGTAGCTAAGAAGCTGCTTAAAGATAACGGTATTACAGACCTCAGCGAAGAGAACATCTTCATCGCGGCAACCTGCAAAGACAAAGGTATTCAGTTCCTTAAGGGTGAGGCCAAGGTTGGTGTTCGTAAAAATGCAGCTGAGAAAAAGGCCTCCACAGGCTCTTCTGATGCAAACTGCTTCAATGTAAAAATCGATAACAAGAACTACAAGGTAACCCTCAAAGGCTCACAGGCCGTAGTAAACGGCAAGACCTACAACTATGAGGCTTCAGAGTGCGATTATGAAGACAACGGCAAGGGCTCAAACGCTACCGGCCAGACAGATACAGTCAAAGCCAAACTGCCCGGCTCCGTTATCAAGATTCTCGTCAGCGAAGGCGATTCGGTTGAAAGCGGCCAGACAATCATGATCCTTGAGGCGATGAAGATGGAAACCGAGGTCAAGGCTATGGTCTCGGGAACTATCGAGCAAATCCCCGTAAAGGTCGGTGACCAGGTTACCGCGGATCAGGTTCTTGTAGAGATCAATTTATAAGTTAGGTGGTATTTCCGTGAATATAAATACATTATCAAACATCTGTACTTTCCGGGCAATGCTTGTTTTAGTGCTGCTGACGGGTTTTTCCGCGACACTGTTCGCGGCAGAGGCTCCGGAAACCGCGGATATGAAAATTATGACGGGCCAGGCAGATGAGGTTGAAGGGCTTAGCAGCGATCAACAGTCATCGTTTGGCGGAAAATTGAAAGAGCTCTGGAAACAGACCGGCCTTTACAGGTTCGTAAACCCGCAAACCCAGCAGGAAAAAGAAAGAGACTACCTCATTGCCAAAGAGCGTGAGACAGAGCTGATGGAGACTGAGCCGCAGAAAGGTTTTCTGCCTGTGGGGCTAAGTCAGGTTATAATGATTCTTGTTGGTCTTGTTCTGCTGTTTCTGGCGATCCGAAAAGGCTTTGAGCCGCTGCTGCTGGTTCCGATAGGTTTCGGCTGTATTCTGGCAAATATTCCAATGGCGGGTATTGCTGAGCCGGGGCTTCCGGGCAACCCTGACGGATTCCTGTATATCATATACGATATGGGTGTAAAGACGGGGCTTTTCCCGCTGCTGATATTCATGGGTGTTGGTGCGATGACTGATTTCGGTCCGCTGATTGCCAACCCCAAAACCGCGCTTCTCGGTGCCGCGGCCCAGTTCGGCATCTTCGCGACACTGCTGGGGGCACTTGCTGTAACCCCGCTTGGCTTCTCTATTCAGGATGCTGCCGCGATCGGCATAATCGGAGGTGCGGACGGCCCGACGGCCATTTTCCTGGCGGGCAGGCTTGCGCCGGATCTGCTTGGAGCTATCGCCGTGGCGGCCTACTCATATATGGCGCTTGTGCCGGTGATTCAGCCGCCGATCATGAGACTTCTCACAAGCAAAGAAGAACGCATGATCGAGATGAAACAGCTCAGGCACGTCAGCAAGGTTGAGAAGATTGTATTCCCGCTGGTTGTTCTCGGTCTTTGCGCGTTTTTGCTTCCGTCGGCGTGTCCGCTGATTGGTGCATTGATGTTCGGCAACCTCTGTAAAGAGTGCGGCGTAGTCAACAGACTCTCCGAAACCATGCAGAATTCATTGATAAATATTGTTACCATTATGCTCGGGCTTGCAGTAGGTTCAAAACTTGCTTATGACAAGTTCCTTAACTGGCAGACTGTAGGAATCCTGCTGCTTGGTATTATCGCTTTCGGTATAGGAACTGCAACCGGTATCCTGCTTGCGAAACTGATGAACAAGCTGAGCAAGGAGCAGATCAATCCGTTAATCGGTTCTGCCGGCGTCTCAGCCGTGCCGATGGCAGCCAGAGTTGCCAATAAGGTCGGTCTTGAGTCTAACCCGAATAACTTCCTGCTGATGCACGCAATGGGCCCCAACGTGGCGGGCGTGATTGGTTCTGCGGTTGCCGCGGGTGTTCTGCTTGCACTGTGCGGATAATAAACACAGTTTTAGAGAGCAGGTTTAGATGAAAACACTGCTGATTAAATACAACACCACGAGGGTCGGCCCAAAACCGGCCCTTGTGTTTTTTTATAAATGCCAACTAAAGCCGCCAATTAGAGGCTTTTAATCCCGGGCAAATAATATATAATATTTCTTTTTAAGATATTATTTTGTTAAGGCTGTAAAATATGCAGGAAGAACCCAAAGGTTATGAAAAAGATAAGGCTTCTGAATCCGAAGATTCTCAGATTGCCGCTCAAGATAGCCCCGAGAGCCGGAATGAGCAGATAGAAGACCTGAATATACCTGCCCGGGAGGTTGATTCTGACGAGAACGAAGTTTTGGCGGACAATGAAGCCCAAACCGATTCTTCTGATGACTGCCGGATAGAATCAGAGCTCTCAATTGCTGATCAGGGCAGTGAGGATTCTCTGGACGGGGCCCCGGCCGAGGATTCAGACGAAAATCAGCAGGAAGGCCCCGCCTCCGAGGTGCGTCCCTGGAGTCACGGGCTTGATGAAGATTTTGGCGAGAATGACTATCCCCGCCCGGAAATAGCATCTGTAGTAGAGGCGATTCTCTTCGCTTCTGATGAGCCTGTAACACTGCAAAAGCTGATGAGTGTTGCTGATATAAGTATCGCCAATGATGTAAGAGCCGCTGTTGAGATGCTCAACGAGAGGTATGAAAACTGCAACAGCGCGTTCAGGATAGAAAAAATCGCAGGGGGCTACCAGATGCTCACGCATCCGGTATATAAGCACTGGCTGCTGAAACTGGTGAACGTACGCAGTGAAACAAAACTCACCCAGGCGGCACTCGAAACGCTGGCGATAGTGGCCTATAAACAGCCGATAATCAGGGCTGATGTTGAGGCGATTCGCGGCGTATCTTCCGGGGAGATGATACGCAGCCTGATGACAAAGGGTCTTGTCAAGATTACCGGCAGGGCAGAGGTTGTAGGGCGGCCAATGCTGTATGGGACTACCAAAAAATTCCTCGAGGTCTTCGGGCTTAGTTCCATCAAAGATCTGCCCAAGGTTGAAGACCTAAAAAATCCCGGCACATAATTCTCAGATCACAGAAGCTGTTGTTAGACCTCCAGGTGTGTGATGCTTTTTATTGTGTGTGGCGGCAAGTGACTGCTAAGCATAGCTTTATAACGCCGGTACCGGCAAACATAACCCTCTGTTAGATTTCAAAAGGCTTAATCCAATCCTCGCGGCCGCGGCGGTGGAAACAGCCGTAAGCGGTTATTTGTGCGTTGGGATTGTTTACGATAACCGGCTTGTCGGCGTAGTAGTTTGACATGCGGCAGCCGAACATCGATACCGTAAGCGGCTTATCGCCGTTTACCAGAAGGTACTCATTGCTAAGAGGCAATTTTGTGCCGCGATAATCCACGCTTGGGGTAGATAGTGCCGCGTTGCTGCCGGAGAATGATTCAACGGCGCTCAGAGCGGTGTGGCCTTCGCCGTCGATTATAATCGGGTGGTTATCCTGTACCGTCTTGCCGGCGTTGGCGATTATCGAGCCCTGGGCGATCTGCCAGTTGCGGTTGAACTGGCTGTCGCCGGTTTTGTGTATGCCGACGGCGACGCAGTCGAGATTGAAGTTGGTAAGCTGGCCGTAGGTGGCGGGTCCGAGCCGTATGCCGCCCCATGTGCCGAATGTGAAGATGTCCATCAGCTGGGCATTGTCTGTGTGGTCTATCGAATAGGCGTATGTGCCGCGTTTGATGACGCTGTCAACTACCGCCCGGCTGTACTGGCCGTCGATGAACCGGCGAATGGCGGGGTTGACGTGGCAGTGCAGAAGACGCGGAATATCGTAGCAGTAGTCTATCTCGATGAATCTGCCGCTGAGAGGATAGCCGAAACAATGCTCAAACCGCATCAGCTCGGTAACGTTTTCTCTGTCGGCCGTGAAGTCGAAGCTCTGGTATTCGCCGAAGAATGTCAGATCCTGCATCGTAACGCCCTGAACGGGTTTGGACTTATCGCTGGAGATTGTCGGCGGGTATTCTATTATTTTTGACGGGTCAAGCAGTGTCTGCCGTGGGTACCAGAATTGTATGCCGGCAATCTGCGTGGCGGTCTCGACGGTTATAAACGGCTTTTGTGCGTCTTCGATCCTGAGTACACTGCCGAGGGGCTGAGGTTTTGACGGATGTTGCGTGCCGCGGGGAACTGTCGTGCTGAGTCCGACAAGCGAGGCATTCATTCGAAGCTGTACGCCCGATTCAACAGTGCAGGGCTCGTCAGTGGGTTCGATAAGCACTGTGCCGCCAATCTCGGCCGACCAGTCGATAGCCGACTGCAGCGCAGTTTTGTTCCGGGCCGGCGTGTTGGAGCTCTTGAGCCCGAAATCGCCTGCCGGCCTTAGGCCTGCGATGCCGCCGCGAGACTCCGGGGGAGCTGCTTTGCAAACCGCCGCGCCGGCCGCTGCCGCCGCCGATGCCGTTATGAGGTTTCTTCTGAGAATACTTGTGCCGGCGTTAAACATAACTCACCATACTTTCTGCATTATTGGAAAATTCAAAAACCAGACTAAGTTTAATCATTTAACAAAAAATATCAAATTAACCTTGATTTTTTGTCCCTGCCCGCTAAATTACGTATCTCCCGGGCGGTTAGCTCAGTTGGCTAGAGCGTCTGGTCGACATCCAGAAGGTCGTTGGTTCAAGTCCAATACCGCCCACTCGCAGCCCCTTGTTACTAAAGCAGTTGCAAGGGGTTTTGCTTTTGTAGGTTACTGCAATTTCCGGCACTTAGGCTCACTGTACATCGCCGTCCTGAGCATCTTGTTTCTGATCGTTTCTATTTAATTCTGCTCCATCCTTCGCGGTGTTAGGATAGCGTTTTACCTCATCTGTTTTAATATAGAAGATATGTAACAACAACAACTTACAAAATAAAATTAAAAAAGGGTGTCTGACCCCTTTTTAGTTTTTTGCCATTGCTAATTCTTAATCTTATATTAACACGTCTCTCGCTCTCGCCGTCAATGTCAATTATCGCCACCGATTCATCTATCCTGGTGCCGTGAATGCACTTGCGGACAAGAGGGAAGTCCGTAACCTGACGGCAGGGGACAGGGCGTAGAAAAAAATATTGTTGAATAATAAAACTTGTAATAACAGGTGATTATATTATAATTGTGTTTTGATGAGGCAAAAACAGGTCTATATACAGCCTGAATCGGCGAATTTCATTTTTTAGTCAATTTGTTTTTGCGTAAAGTTTTATGTTTATTTTAAGGTAATATATGCCGTTTAAATCTTTAGGTCTTTCAGACCCGCTTGTACGGGGAATCCTGGCTACAGGTTACTCCGCCCCCACCAAAATACAATCCGAAGCAATTCCCGCCGCACTTGAAGGCCGCGATTTGATTGCATGTGCACAGACCGGAACCGGCAAAACCGCGGCGTTTGTACTGCCGATACTTCACCGTCTGGAATTAATGGACCCGCCTGCAAAACACCGCAACCCAAAGGCACTTATACTCACCCCGACACGTGAGCTGGCCCTGCAGATTGAGGGCTGCATACAGGATTACGGCCGTTATCTGGATATCCGTGCACTTACCGTTTACGGCGGTTCCAAGATGGGCAGCCAGCTTCAGGCACTGAAGCGGGGGATAGATATACTTGTTGCTACGCCTGGCAGGCTGCTTGACCATATGGACCGCAAGAGTGTCAGTCTCTCAGATGTAGAGGTGCTTGTGCTTGATGAGGCGGACCGTATGTTTGATATGGGTTTTATAAAAGACGTCCAGAAAATAGTCCGCAGCGTTCCAAAGAGCCGCCAGACTCTTCTTTTTTCCGCTACGATATCTGATGATATTGACCGGCTCGCCGGCGGAATCCAGAAGGATCCGCTGACCATAGTTGTCGGCAAGAAAAGAAACCCCATCGAGACGATCAACCAGAGGGTGTATTTTGTCCGTAAGCAGCTTAAACCTGTGCTTTTAAAGCATATGCTCAACACAGAAAAGATGGAAACAGTTCTTATCTTCTCGCGTACCAAGCATGGCGCAGACCGAATAACACGCAACCTGCAGCGAGAGGGCTTTAACACCATCGCGATACACTCCAACCGCACACAATCCCAGCGGCTCAAAGCGCTGGAGGGTTTCAAAGCGGGCAGGTACCAGATTATGGTAGCCACTGACATCGCGGCACGCGGTATTGATGTCGAGGGCATCAGCCATGTGATAAACTATGACGTGCCAAAACACCCCGAGGATTATGTCCACCGAATCGGTCGTACCGGCAGGGCAGAGGCAACCGGCGACGCGATAACGCTTGTTACAGAAGAGGAAGGTCCCGAGCTTAGCCGAATTGAAAAATATACTGACAAATATCTTGAGCCAATGCTCTATCCGGATTTTGATAATGAACAGGCCGCTCCGCCGAGATTGCCGCGAGGGCCCAGAAGTGACTCCAGGCAGGGCGGACAGCGTTCACGCGGCAAGGGCGGCTCCGGCCGGCGAAGAGATTCCCGCGGAGACAGCCGGTCTGCAAAAAGCGAATCAAGCCAATCCGGCGACAAGAAGAAAAACTCCCGCCGGCGGAAACCAAAATCAGCCTCCAATTCTCAGGGAGGCGGTAAACAGGACAGCTCAAACCAGAATCAGAACAAAAAACGCCGCAGAAAACCCCGTAAAGATTCACAAAAAAGTGATTGAGCCTGAAACTGCGAGTGAGATAAACACTAAAACAGCAAGAGTTTAGCCCGAATTTCTCAATTATCGGGTTAAATTGGATTTTTTGACAGCGTCCGGGCGGTTTACATGCCGCCAGGGGTGCTGTTTTTTTTTGCCGCCGATAATGTGTGTGTAACATTTTATTGTAATGTTAAATATTATTTTGAAGTGGTTTATGATGATTTTAATCTATGTTTATCGGCAAAGCAATCGTAGAGCTTCCAACGACAATATTATCCCGCAAAAAGTGCTACACGCATAACAATAATTGAGGAATTCAGGTTTAACCATAGAAATGATAACTTGCTTCTTGTTTCGTAAATTGGCTACAATTAACCGCAAAATGGCGTTGTTTAATTGTGCTTTTCGGATAATTTAAGTGAATGCCGGTATTATAATATCTCAACATTTATTTAGCTGAAAGTCATGTGGTGAAGTTAGAATATATAGAATTAGACGCATGTAATATCAGGTGCGGCGATGTTGAACAAAAGAGCTTTTAAACCTATATGGAAAAAGGAACAACTGACTATGAAAAAAATATTATTTACTCTTGCTATACAGATTTTAACGTTTGCCGTTTTTGGTGCCGATAAGTTAGAAAACCAAGTCTATTCAATACGAACGGTTGATAAAGATACAGTTCTGATCACGCACAAAGAGGGTGGTGAATGGACATTCGATCTTTCATTCTGCGTTCTCTACTCAGATGTTAACCCTAAGTTAGGCCTGCGTAAAGGTTGGACCGATCCTGTAAGTTATAATACGACTACCTGGGAAAATAAAGCCCTGGAACAATCATCAGAAGTAGTTGATACCGGCAAGAGTAATATTTCAGTTGGAGACGGATTTGATCCCCGTATTCTGGAGGCATCCAACAGCAATCGAACCGCCAATCTGTTCAATGCATCGCCGCGGATCTATATAAATGCAAAAAGTGTACAGGCCTCACAAAAGGGATTCAAGTACACGTTTGCAGATCATCCTGCTTTTGAGCTTAGCGTGATCATGGCCTTGCCTGCGGGGCAAGAGCCGCCGGTTATCCGATACACTTTTACGCCGAAAAAAGGTGGATATTATTCTGTCGGTTATGTGGGTGCGCCTCAGTATGAAATGGACGAACTTGATGAAATATTTCAGTCCATGCTCTGGCAGGAAAAGCGTTTTCCAAATACAAGTATTATGACCCTGGCTTATAGATGCACTGTCCCCTCGACGTTCATCACCAAAGATGGTGTAACATTAGGCGTAGTTGCTGATCCGGAAGATTTCCCTTTTGAAGAATTGCCTCTAATGGATAATTCCCGGTTTGGTGTGGCAGTTCACAACAAGGAACATCTGGCTCAGCCGATGCTGTTTGCACCGGTACTCGGCGGTAAAGATTCCAAGATGGATTCTGGAGAGCGTTTTACATTCACGATGCGGCCGGTGATCGTAAAGGGTGATTCGACGGTCGCTTTTGAGCATATTGCCCGCAGCATGTACGGATTCAGGGACTATCGAACAAATGCGATATGCTCACTCAACCAGACACTTGAAAACATGGTTGATTACGGCATGAGTCACTGGAGCCGTTTTCTGGAAGATCAAAAGGGATGCAGTTATGATACTGATGCGCCGGGAACTGTTAAAAATGTGTCATCGCTTAATCCGCTGGAACTGGCAATCATTACGGACAATGAAGATATTTTCAATCGCCGCGCCTATCCTTACATAGAATATATGCTTTCACGAAAAAAATTCCTTTTTACAGTAGATGAAAAGCAGAAAATCCAAAGCCCCTCTTACACACTGGAAGGACCTTGTGCCCCGATATCAGAGCTGACTTCGCTTCATACCATTTTTGAACGCGGCACACCGGCGTTCCTGAAACTGGCGGAAAAGGAATTCAACTCATCGCGAGTTCGTAATCTCGATGACGCCGAAACCGGAAGGAGCTGGGATAATGCGTTGTTTATGTATCTGGCCGGCGGTGATAAGCAATATTTAGATTTGGCTGTTAAAGGTGCCGATAACTATATCCAACGCCGGATTGATAGCCCGCAAACAGATTTCAAAGATCCCGATTCGCCAAGTCCGTTTTTCTGGACGGCATTTGTGCCGAATTTTATAGATTTGCTCGAACTGTATGAAGTAACAGGTGAGAGAAAATATCTGAATGCGGCTCACAAAGGAGCCCGCCAATTTACACAATTTACATGGATGTGTCCGGCTATTCCCGACAAGGATATTCTTGTTAACGAAGGCGGAAAGGCACCTTTGTACTGGTATTTAAAAAGCAAGGGTCACAAGCAGATGTCTATTCCGGAAGAAACAGTTCCCGCATGGCGGCTCTCTTCAATGGGTTTGACACCTGAATCTTCCGTAACCTGTTCCGGGCACAGGGCCATTTTTATGGCCAATTACGCACCCTGGCTGATACGGATCGGCTATTATGCAGATGATCCCTATTTGAGTGAGATCGGTCGGTCGGCGATTTTGGGCAGATACTGCAACTTCCCCGGCTACCATATGAATACTGCCCGAACAACGGCATACGAGAAGGCGGACTATCCGCTTAGAGAGCATAAAGAATTGAGTGTTAATTCTTTCCATTACAATCATATCTGGCCGATGATGTCCATGCTGGTTGATTACCTGGTAACCGAGGCGATGGTACGTTCTGACGGGGCGATTCGGTTCCCGTCCAAGTTCATCGAAGGATACGCTTATCTGCAGAACAAGTTTTACGGAACTCAACCCGGCAGCTTCTATAACAATGACGATGCGATCCTCTGGATGCCCAAGGGTTTGCTCAAGATTGACAATGTCGAAGTTAATTATATCGCAGCCCGCGGGGAAAACCGACTGTATCTTGCGTTTATGAATGAGTCATTCGAACCCGTGACGGCACAGGTGTCGCTTAATAATGAGTTAATCCCGCAGGGAAGCTACAAAATACATACCCGCAAGGGCAGCGAGAAAACACAACGCGGCGAAATGACTGGAAATAACCTCTCGATAGAGATTGCTCCTAAGGGCATTACCGCAATCACTGTTGAAGGTGTGGATATTGCTTCACGTTTTCAGTATAAGGTTATGGGAGCGACCGAAGAGAAGGCCTGGAGCAAAGGCTTTGCCGAGTTCGAAGACCCTGCGGGCCGTGCGATGGTTCTTAACCTTGGTAAGGTTGCCAAGACCGTTTATGTTCATCTCAAAGACAGCAAAAAGGATTTCACCCGCGTCGAGCTGGTTTACGAGCTGGGAGACGGCCGGCAGCAGATCGTTGATGAGGCATTCCCGTGGGAATTTACTGTGCCGATCAATGCTGACGCAGAACGGTTTTCATTCAAGATCGTCGGAACCGGCAATGACGGTAAAGAAACGGCGTCAGAAACAGTCGAATTGTTCAAATAGGAAATTCAGACGTGGCCTCGGAAATGACAGCGCGAGAACGATTATTTGCTTGTTTAGAGGGCAAGGCTACTGATCGTGTGCCGGTATGGCTGCTGTTTCCGTATCATCCCAGCCACTACTATGTTGATGTCAGGAATTATCCTGATTATAAGCCGATATTTGACGCTTCAAAGAAATATGCTCTCATGCTCAATCGCCGAAACCTGGGGATACCATCGGATGCCCGGCTTCTAAGTGTACGAAAAAACTCAATACCGCTGTTTACCCCTGAAGTCAGCTACAGAAGCGAGGTTTTTGAGCAGGACGGTGCTAAAATCCTTAGAGAGCATATTGTGTACAGGGGCAGATCTATCTTTGAGGAACAGCATATGTGCGAATCGGGAAGCCGGATCAAAAAACCGATAAATTCAGATTCTGATCTGGAGTTTTTCTGTTCACTGCCGGTTGAGACCGATGAAAGGCGAATTCGCCGCGAACTTGAAACCCGCCTGCCGGAGTATCAGAAAGAAAAGCAGGAGTTTCCAAAGAAATATGGTTCAATGATGCTTGATCTTGGCGAGCCGATTATTCCACTTTATGCCGGGGCCAATCTGGAGGAGTATTCTTTGTGGTCAATAACACAAAAAGAGCTTGTAAAAGATTTTCTCGACAGAAACATGCAGCGCCTTAGGATTATCTATAAGTGGAGCCTGGAAAATGATTTGGCTGATATTTATTTTTTAGTTGGGACTGAGCTGGCGTCTCCGCCTTTAGTCAGCCGCGAAACGTTCAGGAATTGGATCGTTGATTATGATAAAGAGCTGATTGATATGATACACAGTTATGGCAAAAAGGTAATTCAGCATTATCACGGGCAGATACGAGAGGTTTTAAGTGAGTTTTCGTATATGGGAGCCGATGCGATACATACAATTGAAGCTCCTCCAATTGGCAATTGCACATTAACGCAGGCCTACAAAGAGCTTGGTGATAATGTTACACTTATTGGCAACATTCAATATGATGATTTTCGGTCATTTTCAAAAAATCAGATGGCCGCCGCGATAAATTCCGTACTTGATGAATGCAGAGGCAGACGCTTCATCTTATCGCCGACAGCGGGGCCGTTTCTCGAGCCCCTGCCCCGGCAGATGATCGAAAATTACATTACCTTTATGGAAACCGCATGGAACTATCCGCGGCAGCAGTAAAGAGACGTTCACTGCTTTTTGAATAACTGCCAGTCGGCGTTGTATGTCCTTGCTGTTTTCATGATCTCTGACATTTTTGCGACAATATCCGGATGATTATCTGCTATGTTATTCTCTTCGCCAAGGTCTGCTTCGAGGTCGTAGAGCTCTATAGGGGAATCAGGATTCTTATTTACGTCAAGCCGGATTGCTTTCCATCTTCCCATACACACAGCCTGTTTTCCGCCGCGTTCATGGAATTCCCAGTACAGGTATTTATGCCGGGGCTGCTGTTTGCTGCCGAGCAGGGTGGGCAGGAATGATATGCCGTCAGTGTCCCCGGGTGTGTCGATATCAGCAATCTGGCAGAGGGTCGGCATGACATCCCAGAATGCTGAGATATGGTCTGTCAGTGAGCCGGGTTTTATTGTCCCGGGAAGGCGTGCGATCATTGGCACGCGGATACCGCCTTCGTAGAGGTCGCGTTTGTATCCCCTGAGCGGTCCGTTGCTGTCAAAGAAAACAGGGTCGTGTCCTCCTGACTGGTGCGGGCCGTTGTCACTGGTAAAAATTATGAGCGTGTTATGATCAATGTCAAGCTCTTTGAGCAATGCGAGTATTTCACCTGCACCATTGTCGAGGTGCTCTACCATTGCCGCGAAAGCCGCTACCGGGTTTTGCACCTCAGGGCCGCGGTATCTGCCAATTTTATCCTCGAATTGCGGAAACTTTTTTCGGTATTTGTCATGCAGGCCTTTGGGAGCGTGCATTGCGGCATGGGGTATTGTTACCGGTATATAACAGAAAAAAGGAGTACTGCTGCCGGATCGAATGAAATTCTTTGCAGCCTCCATTATAAGATCGTGCGAGTATGTTTTGCCGTCAAGCTCTATCTTGTCACGGTTGTGCCAGAGGTGATCCGGGTAGAAAGTATGGGATTGCCTCTGGCAGTTATAGCCGTAAAATTCATCGAAATGTTCAGCAGGGTCGCTTGCCGAACCCGGGGCGCCAAGCCCCCATTTGCCGAACATGCCGGTTCTGTAACCGGCAGTCTTGAGAAGCCTGGGAATTGTAACCGTATCTGCCGGCATAGGGGACTGCCCCTCGGGCTCGATCTCCTTGTTTCCCCGGACAACCGTGTGCCCTGTGTGCAGGCCGGTCATGAGGCTGCACCGTGACGGTGCGCATACTGTGCTGCCCGAGTAGTGCCGGGTGAACTTCATCCCTTCTGCAGCAAGGCGGTCAATATTCGGTGTTTCAAACTTGCTTTGCCCGTAACAGCTCAGATCGCCCCAGCCCAGGTCATCGGCAAGGATATAGATGATATTAGGTCTTTTGGCTGCCTTCTTCATCGGAGATACGCATGAGTTAAGTAATAAAGCGGTTGAAGCGATTCCGATACTTTTGAGGAAATTACGTCTGTTCATGGTATAGGTCCTACTTGAGTTTATAGTTATGTCCGGGCTGAATGTCAAATGAAATCGCACCTGTTAGAGCATCCACTTCAAATGGGATGATGCTGCCCGCTGCTGAATCAATAACAGTTATCTTATTATCCAGGGCTTTTAACTCAATAATGCTTTGAGAAACGCCGTCAGGGTAATTAAATGTAAACTCTGTCTGCTCCCTTGCTATTGGATATATCTTCACCTTTAACGGAGATTCGTCTGATTCTCTAAGAATTACTATCCCTCTGCCGCCAACGAAACAGGGGGTTTTCTCGAGGGGCATTTTGAAGTCACTCAGCGTAACAGGGCCGACAAATTTTTCTCCGCTGTCATAATCGAACCAGACCCCTTCGGGTAAATAGAGATCAAGCTTACATGATTTATAATTCTTAACCAGAGGGGCAGCCAAGACAGATTCACCAACCATCCATTGATAATGTTCCAGCTTCGAGGTCTCTTTGTCTTCAGGGTATGCAATGCTCAGGGGCGTTAATGTGTATGGATAACCCGTGTCATAGGATTTTATGGCAGCATCATACATGTATGGGGCAAGGGCATAATGGAAGTTCACCATCTTCTTAAACGTATTCTTTTGCTCAGCAGTCCACGTATCCGGCGGGATTTTCCCCATTGCCAACCCCGCGGTAACTGACATCAGCCAACCATGCCGGATAGAACTCTCGGCATTATCAATATTGCCGAAACCAATTGTGTCTGAATAAACATTAGGTGCTCCGCACGCGGCATATTGCATGTAGTTTAGAGGGCAGCGCCGCTGCATAGACTTTGCTCCATAGGTGTCGTTGATACGGAGTAATGTTCCCGGTGAGCTGTAACTTCCACAACGTGCCATAACCAGTCCGCCTTGTTCGGCAATCAAAGCACTCGGCCCGTTGAAAATATCAAAATATGTGCCCATATTCATCATGGTGTCTTCTTTTATGCCGTCAACACGCCATTTGTCGTATTGTTCAATAAACCATTCTGCAGCATCAGGTTTTCGTCCATCTATCATGTAGCAGTCTGTTTGAGGGTAATTACGTGATGCTATCTTTATCACTTCCCCCTCAGGAGACTTTAGGAAATAATCATTGTCCAGGGCGTACTGCGACAAGGGATTGCCTTTGAATTCACGAGGTTTCTCTCTTCCGTCCGGCTTAACGTTTGAAGGATACGGCCCGCCGGGGGGCAGCATATTGCTTCTAAAGCCGATCAGCCATTTCAAATTGTTTTCCTTTAACCAAACTCTGAAATATTCATGGTTCTGAAATTGTTTTCCAAATTTCCCAAAGCTGGTAGTGGTTCCTCCCTCTTCCCAGAATCCAGAGCCGGTTACCAGCCAGCGAATTGGATAACCCTCTTTCAGTAATTCCTCTACCGCATCTTCAACGGCATCGATGCTCGTATTGTATTTCAAGGCATCCCAGGTCTCCCAGCCTAATTCAAATAACCTGAATTTAGGTTTAATATTTGCGTAACCATATTGCTTACGCAGAGAGAGATAGTTTTTGTATATCGTGTGCATATCACCCAAAAAATAGTAGAAGGAAACAGCCCCCTGTGTCTTTATTGCCATACTGTACTGGTCTTTTGACAATGTAACATATTTCTCTCCCTCGTCGAAAAAGACTCCGGCAAGGTTGTTTTCAGGGAAAACGGCAAAAGTGCTGATCCATCTGTTACTTCCGCCGTTATTGAGAAAACTGTATGTCTTGGCCTGATCTTCAACGAGATTAAACGATGAAGGGCCGTAACCGCCGGCATCTCCCAATCCGTGAGCCACGGGCATTCCGCCTGTAGAGATCGAAACATCATTTATGCCGGTGTTTTCCGGAATAACCTTAAAGCACACCACTCCATCATTGATTGTTACATATACCTCGGCCTTTTGACCGTCCTTAGTGCAGACATCGAATCCTCCGGCTGATGAATCTTTTTTGTTTACTTCTATAACCGGCTGCCTGTTAATCTGCAGACCATTTACAGAATGAGGCGGTGCGGTTATATTTTCTTGCCCGTCTGTAAAGCAGAATTTAAAACCGTCCGAGTTGATCTTAACATGGCAGTTACCATTTCTTACAGTATGAACGGCCTGATCGTCAGGGATAAACTCGGCGACGTAACCGTCATTTGGATCAAGCGGAATATCAATCGTACTATTAGATGTAATGTCGGAAAACTCCTGACGCTTAAAAACCTGACGTATGAAGACTCCTGCCTGAATTAAAGGTTTCCCGCTGGATATAACAATAGCTTTATACTTAACACCGTCTTCAAGGAAGGACAGGGAGATATCTTTAAGCTCCTGTTTTTGTTCTTTACCGTTAATCGCTGCTAAGAACCACTTAGTGTTTCTTTTTCTGGCAAACATAGCCAGCACGCCTATCTTACTTTGGTCCAGGACGATAGTCTCATCCCAGACTGCCGGAATATCCATTAATACGTCAAGAGCTCTTTTGGCATTATTGTCGTGTAAAAGGATGTCGGGATTCTCAGAGATGACCTGCATAGGTGATGTGAAAAGTATTGCGGTTGCAAGCTGATGTGCCCAGGTCGTAGGGCCGGCAAGGTGATAGCCCAGCGGGGTGTAATCGGCGTGCCCCACGGCAAAACGGGTAAACGGCAGGGCGGCGTTATGAGATGCTGTGACGGGGCCTTCCCCCATTCTGTTCAGCTCAAGCCCTCGGATTCCTTCCCGTGTTATCTCGTTAGGATATGTTCTGGATTCGCCCGTTGACTTGTGGCATCCGTGGAAGTTTACCATAAGTTTTCTTTGTGCCGCAATTGTCAATGCGGCTATTTCAAAATCGATAGTCTTTTTTGATTCTGAATTCATAAAATCAATCTTTACGCCCGCGGCCCCCGCCTTTTTAAGGTTATCCATAAAATCCCGCATGTCTTTCCAGTTATCTTCGGGGTTATCGAGCATGTTTGAATTAGCCCAGAAAAAAACTCCCACCGATTTTTCGCGGGCGTAAGCACATATTTTTTCAGCATTTTCCCAGTTGTTTTCCCAGGATATCCACCCATCGTCAACAATTGTATATTCAAATCCAAGCTCAGCGGCATAATCAACGAAATCCATTTCTTCTTCGGGGGTGCCTGTTCCAAGGGTGATCCAGCGCCAGACGCTTCTGCCGGGCTTGATATAACTCGTGTCGCTGAAAAGTTTTGGGTCGGGATCCGGGTTGAGATTGCTGATGAGATCGCTATTTACAAGTCCGTTGAGCTCTTTTACAATCACAGCCGCTCTCCAGGGGCTGGTAATAGTTCCATCAACTCTAAAGCCCGCAGAACCTTCGGTAAAGTTGGCCTGAACAATCCTCCCGGGCAGCGACTTTAACCTCATGCCGCTATAATTATAAAGAGCGGCCTCTGAAATGAGCATATAACCTTTATTGTCCGGTAGTTCCACGACCAGCGGCGGTCCCTGTATTGGGCCCTTGGGTGAGACCTTGTGGAGGTTTTCAGCATTTGTCTTTAGCCAGTAACCTGCATAACTTTTGAGTTTATAAAAATTTGGCCTTTCGAAATACCATACCTTGCTATCCGGGGTAATCTTCCAGCTCGAGGTTTCACCCTTTACTGTTCTGCTGCCATTTCCATTGATAATATACCGGTATGCAAAGCCGTCGTTAAAGGCCCTTGCCTGCAGCTTATAAGTTGTAAGTCCTTTTTTTAACGTTATTTCTTGCTGATTGTGGTGGTCCCGGGCGAATGAATGCACACCTCGGGTGCTATATGTATTGTCAGATGTACTGCTTTTAACTGAATCGACAGCAAACCCGCTTCCATAATCGATATCGTCAACTGTTATTCCCAAATCGGATTTTTCTATTACAGTCTGGCCTTCAAATTGTACCTGGCAGCTTAATCGGCCCGATTGGTCAACAAATACCTCTGCTTTAATGCTGCCATCAGGGCTTGATATATAGACACTCTGCTCAGCTGCGGCAAACTTAAAACAAACCAGTGAGACCAGAATACAGATTTTTTTTATCATCGTGGTAACCTTAGAATAAAGTAAGTAATTTTATGAGAAAAATCAAACTATCGCTGGAAAAACAATTTTGACAATAATAGCATAATTTAAAATAACATAAACGCCAATTAGCGTTAAAATGTAGCCTGTTTGCGAAGCCTTGCAGTGTTTATGAAATCTGATTTTTAAAGATGTTCCGGGCTGACATATCTGGTAAGTATATGTTCAATAGTCTTTTATGGTGTAGGAAACTGGTGCCCATGTCAGTTGCCGCGTCCTGTTTTGCCCATGCTGAAATCTTTAGGTTAAAGACGCTGTCTGGTATTAGAAAATGCTTATTTAGACCACAGCAATTTCTGTAGTTGACTTCAAACGTTCGTAAACTGGCGATATGTTAGCGTAATTTGGCGTTTGTTGGGTGGGGCTTTCTGTTAATATATCGAATTATTATATTATGGCGATTTAATGGAGATTCTAATATGACAGGTATGGATTATACTGTTTTACTGGCCTATATCGTTGGCGTGTTTGCGATTGGCGGTTTTTTTGGCAGTAAGGTTAAGAGTTCTAAGGACATGTTCGCTGCGGGCGGGCAGTCGCCCTGGTGGGTTTCCGGGCTGAGCGGGTTTATGACCATGTTTTCTGCCGGCACCTTTGTCGTATGGGGCGGAATCGCTTATAAATATGGAATCGTAGCTATTTCAATTAACATGTGTTACGGTGTCGCCGGTTTACTGGTTGGCTTCTTTGTAGCGGGTAGATGGCGAACCATGGGGGTTAAAACGCCTGCCCAATACATTCAGCTCAGGTTTGGCAAAAAAGCGATCAATTTCTATACCTGGACTATGCTTGTTTACCGCATGGTGGGCGTGGCAGTAGCTTTGTATTCTCTGGCAGTACTTTTGACTGCACTTATGCCGCTGTCTGAGGGTAACTTTATGAGAGACAGCGATACAGGTAATTTATCGCTTAACTGGGCAATAGTGCTGTTTGGTGCGTTTATGGTATTCTATACCATGGCAGGCGGGTTGTGGTCAGTATTGATGGCTGATGTATTGCAATTTATCGTTCTCAACCTTGCGGTTATATTTGTCGTGCCGTTGTGTTTTATGGACATGGGTGGTGTATCCGGTTTTGTGGAGAGTGTTCCCAACTCATTCTTTTCACCTACCAACAATGAATTTACCTGGTTCTTCCTTGCAGGCTGGTGTGCGATACATTTCTTTATGGTTGGAGCAGAATGGGCGTTTGTGCAGAGATTTATTTGTGTGCCGACTCCCAGGGATTCGCAAAAGGCAGCATGGATGTTTGGCATACTATATGTAATAAGCCCGTGGCTCTGGATGCTGCCGCCAATGCTGTATAAAGGCATGAATGCAGATGCTAACCCTGAAGAGGCATACATCCTTGCCTGTCAGACAGTGCTGCCCGAAGGTATGCTTGGAATGGTTCTTGCCGCCATGGTATCAGCTACCGCGAGTATGGTGAGTGCCCAGTTGAACGTTTTTGCCGGCGTGCTGACCAGCGATTTCTACTGCCGGATATTCAAGCCCGACGCCGTCGAAAGACAGCTTGTAAATGTTGGGCGTATTATGACGATACTGCTTGGAGCCGCTCTTGTGACAATTGCAATACTGATTCCGTATCTCGGCGGTGCTGAGAAGGTTATCTTGAGTATTACCAGTCTGATAGTCGGGCCTCTTCTTGCACCTTCAATATGGGGGCTTTTCAGTAAAAAGATCAATACCTCAGCGGTCTGGTTTACAGGTGGTATCTGTTTTACTCTTGGGGCCTTGTACAGATTTGGATTCTCTCAGAACGGCTGGTTTACCGGTATCGAAGGATTTGATTCAGTGATTCAATTCTGTCAGGCTAACAACAGGAATATCGAGGTTTTTCTCGGAGTGCTGCTGCCGGTTCTTATTCTTACTTATTTTGAATTGACCGTTACCACAAAGAGCAGAGGTTATGAAAATGTTGCTGCGAAAATCAAGGAAGAGATTATTGTAAAGGTACCTGTAGTCAGTGAGCTGCCGGCGTTAGTGGTGGCCTGCTGTGTTGGCTTTTTTGGTTTAATCATGACTATCCTGGCTATTGTAAACCCCGATCAGTGGAAGATTATATCGATTTTCGCTGGTGTTCTTTATTTGATAATGATTGTTTCCTGGCATTCATATTTCAGCAGAAAGAAAGCATTGGCAAAACTTGAACTGGCAGGCAGCGATATTTAGGTATATAATTAAATATTAGACTTATTTCTAAAGAGACTTATACAGTGAGTGATTCATTTAAAACAATAGAACATAAGGTGGATTTTTGTGTAGTCGGCGGCGGTCTTTCGGGCATGTGTGCCGCGATTGCCGCGGCACGTAATGGCCTGAAAGTGGCCATAATGCAGGACCGGCCTGTTTTTGGCGGCAATTGTTCCAGTGAAATAAGAATGTGGATATGCGGTGCCCGCGGCAGGGACAATAAGGAAACAGGGCTTGTTGAAGAATTTATGCTGGAGAATCTGTATCGAAATCCCAATAAGAATTACTCTATCTGGGACAGCATTCTTTTTGAAAAGGTTCGCTATGAGCCCAACATTACGACTATGCTGCTCAACTGTTCATGTAACAACGCGGAAATGGATGGCTCACGAATTGAATCGGTTAGAGGCTGGCAGGGCACAACGCAGTCATGGCATATTGTAAGGGCGAAAATTTTTGCTGATTGTTCCGGCGATTCGGTCCTGGCACCACTTACCGGTGCCCAATATCGCGTCGGTCGTGAGGCTAAGACTGAATTTAATGAAGATATAGGCCCCGAAGAGGCAGATAATAATACTATGGGCAGCAGCTGCCTGATCCAGGCCCGCGAAATGCCGACAGAGCAGCCTTTTACTCCTCCGGCGTGGGCATATAAATACACTTCATGCGATGACTTTAAGCACCGAACACATAACTTAAGCGAGACACAGAATTTCTGGTGGATAGAGATCGGCGGCCGGCTGGACACTATCGCAGATGCTGAAACTATACGTGATGAGCTGCTCAAGATCGTTTACGGGGCATGGGATCACATAAAAAACCATTGTGAGAAAAAAGAACAGGCTAAGAACTGGGCGATTGACTGGGTCGGTATGCTGCCGGGTAAGCGTGAGAGCCGCCGGTATGTCGGCGATTACATAATGACACAGCATGACGTGGAGTCAGAAGGCCGGTTTGACGACCTTGTAGCGTTCGGCGGCTGGCCTATGGACGATCACCATCCGGGGGGCTTTAGCTATACCGGAGATCCAACATATTTCTATAATGCCCCTTCACCTTACGGCATTCCGTATAGATGCCTTTACAGCAAAAATATAGATAACCTGTACTTTGCCGGCAGGAATATCAGTGTTACGCACGCTGCATTGAGCTCGACACGTGTAATGGCTACCTGTTCGCTGCTTGGCCAGGCGGTCGGAACGGCCTGTTCGATCGCTGTACATGAGAATATAACACCTCGCCAGGTATATGAGGACGGGTATATCAGTGAGCTCAAAGAGATGCTTATGGATAATGACTGTTATCTGCCGTGGAATCGCAGAGATATATCAGAGATGTCGGTGCGGGCAGAGCTGATTGCCTCAAACGGTAATCCAGAGCAGTTACGTAACGGTATCGAGCGGGATATTGACGGAGAGGAAAACGGCTGGAAAGCTGGAATAAATGACTGGATCGAGTATAATTGGAGTTCAGTTCAAAATATAAGTGAAATCCGCATTATTTTTGACAGTAATTTAAATCGAATGCTTAGAACGAAAAAATTGTCATCAGATCAGGTCAATGGTGAAGGGGATCCTGCCGCCGCATCTGCCCGTGATATGTGGTGCTGCTATCCCTTAGACCAAAAACCCAAGACTGTTCCAGAGTCTATGGTTAAGGCTTTTCGTATTGAAGCTAAGGATTCAAATGGAGATTGGGCTGTTGTTTATTCAGAAACAAACAATTATCAGAGGCTTGTAAAAATACCGTTGAATCTTGAAACCGAGGCAATTCGTCTGATCCCAGAGGCCACCTGGGGCGCAGAGCAAGTCCATATCTTTGCCTGGGAGGTCAGATAGGATGCATAATCTGCCGCGAATACTGTTGTCTGTTGAAAGTTCGAGAGGGTTTGGCCGTGATCTTCTGACCGGGATATCAGATTTCACACGCATGTACAATCCCTGGACAACATACCGTAAACCTCCTTTTTTCCGTTATGGCAATGTTGATAAATTCGATTTTGACACTATCAAGAATGACCTTGAAGGCATTATTACGCGAATTCCGGAGGAAATTCCGGTTATTCAGGAGCTTGGTATTCCGGCAATCGTTGCTACAGTGCTGCTTCCCCCGGGTTTCAAACTGGATCCGCATTATCCGACAATTACTTCAAACAATGAGGCAATTGCTCAGGTGGCTATGGATTATTTCATCTCGCAGGGGTTTAGCAATGTTGCTTATTGCGGGTTTGGCGATGTGTCCTGGTCGCTCCAGAGAAGAGAAGCCTTGAAGGTCTATGCAAAAGAGTTGGGATATGAAATCTTGTGTTATGACCCGCCGTCAGAGAGCAGTTGGGAAGAGGACATCCAGATTATCGGCGATTGGCTGAAAGTATTACCTAAGCCGGTTGCAGTGCTGGCATGCAGTGATGACAGGGGTGAAGATATAATTCAGGCGGCCAAGCTCTCACGTGTAAGGATACCCGAAGAAGTTGCGGTATTGGGTATCGACGATGATAACCTCATATGCAACCTGTCAAATCCGACACTTTCCAGTATAGTTCTCAACACCCAGAAAACAGGATTCCAGGCGGCAGAATTGCTTAACAGGTTAATCAACGGTGAAGAAACAATGACCGGTCAGAGGCTCCTGCTGCAGCCGCTGTATGTTGAAGCACGGCAGTCAACCGATATCCTTGCAATAGAAGACCCGGAAGTTGCCTGTGCCCTGGGTTTTATTCGCCAGAAAGCAAGAGAGGCCATTCAGGTACAGGATGTAGTCGATGCCACCGGTATATCCCGGAGGGTGCTTGAGAGCCGGTTCAGGAAAAATCTTAACCGCTCAGTACTGCAGGAAATCAGGAGTGTTCGTGTAAAGACAATAGCCAGAATGGTTTGTGAAACAAACATGTCTATAAAATCTATTGCTATATCGCTTGGATTTACAAGCATTGACCATATTTCCCGCTACTTTAAAAAGGAAAAAGGCATAAGTTTGCATCAATACCGGCAGAAATACGGGCAAATTTAGTAGAGAATAGTCAGTTTAACCTTTCGTATTATGGCTACTGTTTAGCGTAATATGGCGTGGTTAATGCTGTTTAAATGTGATAAGATGTTAAAATTATTGCAGGCAGTAGAATTAGTAAATTTAAATTACTTTTTAAACAGGAGAGTATCATGAGTAAGATTATTTGGATTTTGGCAGTGCTGTTATGTGTTCAGGCAGGCGTTTATGCGGTTGACTGGATAGGCGGTTATGGAGACAATGAATGGGATCTCTGGTTAAACTGGAACCCCGACATACCCACGGCGGCAGACGACGTTACGGTTAAGTTAGATGATCCTGAACATACCCCAATATTGATTGATGCAGATGTTGTTGGCGTGTGTAAAAGGCTCCGTTTAGGCTCTGACGCCGACAAATACGGCAATATCCTCATGACCGGCGGTACCCTAAATATCAATAGCCACTTAGAGCTTGGTGACTACGGTACCGGAGTGTTTGACCTTGAAGGCGGCGAAGTAAATATGACACACGATGTCAAGATTGGTGACGGAGCTACAGGCCACGGTACCTTGAATATTTCCGGCAGTGCGGTCATTAACGCAGGAACAAGCAGATTTATAAACGTGGGTAACGCCGGTTACGGTGAAATGAATATGACCGGCGGAACCATCAATATTCCTACCTATGATTTGCAGGTTGCTGATGCCGGTGGTATAGGTGTTGTAAATATGTCAGGCGGAACTATTAATATTGCCCGTAATCTAAAGGTTGGCGGCGGAAATGCCGGCGGAAACGGCAAGTTCACAATGACCGGCGGCGTTATTAACACGAAATCTCTGTATGTGCCTGAGGCGACCGGAGCATTAGGTCTGCTTGAAGTTTTTGGCGGTACTATAAATGTTACAAGCGGTTATCTCACGATGAAAGATGGCGGCTATATTGATATCAAGAATGGCCAGCTGGTAATGGCTGATTCCACCGGATCTGCAAAAAGCAACGTAGATGGGAAAATTGCCACCGGGCAGATCTATGGTTTTGGCGGTTACGGCAGTGTTGAGGCCGTCTGGAACGGCAGTGATACAACTACAGTAACGGCAACAGCTCCAGACGAAGCATATTTACTCGCTCCGACTGGGGAGGTTTATGAGCCTTCAGATCCTAATGGTCTGGAAGTGACCTGGGAGTATGGAGGACAGGCAACCGAACATCATCTGTATTTCAGTACAGATGAGGCTGGTGTTACAGCCAGAACTGCAGGGTATCAGGGCAGCGTTACTTCTCCGCATTTTATAGCACCTGAAAACTATGTTCCAGGAAATACCTATTACTGGGTAGTTGACGAGAGCGATGGAGTAACAACATGGCCGGGAACGTTTGTTAGCGTTACAATTGTCGCCCAATCCCCATATCCTGAAAATCTTCAGCCTCAGGGTCTTGATGTTGATATCGACACTGACCTTAGCTGGGCAGACGGCGCACAGGCGACTGAGCATTATGTATATATCAGTGCAGATGAGCAGCTCGTTATCGATATGGATGCCTCTGTTATGGTGGGCCCGGCAGTCTCGCCCTATAATATTGATACACTGGTTAATAATACTACCTACTTCTGGAGGGTCGTCGCAACAGACGGTGTGACTGACTGGGCTTCGGAAGTGGTTAGCTTCAGGACTGTTCCTGCCGCTTCGGCAAGCTGGGCACCCCAGGATCCGGGCGATCTTTCGTGGACAAATCCGGCTAACTGGACCGGCGGCGCAGGCGCGGGTACCACTTCAAACATAGATGATCCGGATTATCCCGTATATATAAGCGCTGGTATGACAACACCGGAAGTAGCAGGTATGGGCGGAAATCTGTTTATAGGCAGCACTGACGGATTAAGCGGAAGTGTTGTAGTTGATGGCGGCGAGCTGACTGTCGCCGGTTTGCTTGATATTGGTGCTTACGGAACAGGTTCGCTCACTGTAAACAGCGGAACCGTGGGCGGAACAGCAACCATTAACCTTGGCCATAGCAGTACCGGCGCAAGGGGCTTTTTAACTATAAACGGCGGAGAGGTTAACTCGGCAGATAATTTCTGGATCGGCAGAGTTGGTGATGGCTTTGTGGAAGTTAATGACGGGACACTTAGTGTCGCACCCGGCAAAGACCTTATTATGGCTAACGGGCTGGATTCATCGTTGACAATAAACGGCGGCCTCGTTGATGTGCCTAACAACAGCCGTATTGGATATAAACATCATGGTTCTCTGATAGTTACAGGCGGTACTCTAAGAACTAAGAGCTTACTTGTTCCATACAGTGACAGCTACCCCGGCAGCGGTAATGTTACCATTACAGGTGGAACGATTGAGGGCCTGGTACAGCTCAGGAACAATGGTACAATGAATATTGACGGCGGTACGATCATATCTGCCGGAGACCAGGTTGTCCGTTACACCGAGACTTATGCGTCCAAGATTTCTGCTTATGGCGGTTTTGGCACCCTTTCGGCAGTTTATGACTCCGATACGGATACCACAACACTTACCGCTATAGCTCCTGACGGCACTGTAATTGATCCATTTGACCAGTATGCTGACACAGCGGCCCTTACGGCCGAGTGGAGTGGTACGGCTGCTGCCGAGATTGATGATACGGATCCATTTGTAGGCAGCAGAGCTATGACGATGACTTACTCAGGAACATCATCGAACCTGTCACGCTCGATAACAGCTGATGTATCCGGCCTTTCTATAGAAGCCAGACTTCTTTCACTGTATGTCAGAGGCGATTCGGGCAATGATGAAGCAGAATTGTCTGTAACTCTGGACAGCTCTGCGGGTAGTGCTGCCGTTGCATACACCGGCATGATTTCAGAAGATGGCTGGCAGAGATGGCTAATACCGCTTACGGATTTTGCAGGTGTCGATCTCAATGATATCACCGGTATTACAATCACGGTTGGCGACGGAATTTCATCTGCATCGGGCACCATAGGCATAGATCAAATACAGTTTGCTGAGGCTCAATGTATAGCTGATTATACCATCGCCGATATGAATAATGACTGTGTTGTAACTTTTGGTGACTATCTGGCGCTGGCAGATGACTGGATGTTGTCTGGTTACGATGTATCGCCTGAGGCAGTTGGCGGTGATCTTGTTCTTTACTATCCTCTTGATGACACAGGTGTTACAGTTGCTGACCAGACCGGCAGCTATGACGGTGCAACCACCGCTGATAACTGGCAGTCAACAGGCGGTTTTGACGGCGGGGCGTACCTGAGCTTTGACGGAGACAATTTTGTGACCATACCGGCAGCGGTTATTGACAATATTGCTAATACCGGTGAGCTCTCCATTTCCATGTGGGTAAGAGGTGATGCCTCCAGTGATGGTGTACGGCAGATGATCTTCAGCTCAAGAACTCCGGCGGATGAAGGCCATATTCTCAACTTTGATATTCAATATTATTCAGAAGAGGAATTTAGCCTTGTATTTGAATCGGGACATGACACCGACCGCCAGGAAGACTGGGAATGGTTCTATTGGGGCTGGAATTCTTCAGGAATGGATATCCCGCGTGATGACACTGTGTTCTATGACGATTGGAACCATGTTGTATGTACCAAGAATCTTGCTACAGGTGTTCAGAGGCTGTATTTCAATGGTGTAGTTGTTGGCGAGAACCGTTCGGCTACAACAGCGATTCCGCCAAGCAGCGACATAGGCTTCTTTATTCTCGGCGGGTTTGCACCGGGCAGCCTTATGTACAATGGCGACCTGGATGATTTTAAAATCTACAATAGAGAGCTGAGTCACGCTGAAATATTGACGCTTTCGGGCTATACTGACCCGACTTATCATCAAGATATCCTTTCAGATGTTGATTTTGATGAAAGCGACGATATTGGTACCGGCGATCTTCAGATTATGGCTGATGTATGGCTTCAGGATCAGAGGTGGCCGGCAGCATTGTAAATCATAATAATCATTAAACATAGGAGTCTGCACGGAAATGTGCAGACTCCTTTTTTAGAAACAATTTTTTTTCGTGATCTGGCGATAATTTATCGCAATATGGCGTTTTTTCATTTTTTATTTGTGGTATAATTAACATATTCAATTTAAATATATGTTTAAAATAAAGCGAAAGGTAATTACGATGAAACATAAAAGAGGCTTTACTCTTATTGAACTGCTTGTTGTAATTTCAATCATTGCCGTACTCATGGCAATTTTAATGCCGGCTTTAACAAAGGTTAGAGAGCAGGCAAAAGATGTAATATGCAAATCTAATATGCGTCAATGGGCCATCGTATTTGCCGGGTACAACAACGACAATGACAACCTCTACCCCCGCGGCTGGCATGGCGTTGCGGCTGATGACGGAGGACAGTATATCTGGGCCGCGGCCCTGAAACCTTATTATGATGATGTAGCTCTCTTGATGTGTCCTTCCGCGACAAAGACACAAGATGACGCCCAGCTCAAACAGAAATGCTGGAGTTTTCCTAAAATGGATATAGATGGGAGCCAGCCTTACAGGTATATGTCCGGATTACAGGGCAGTTACACGGTAAATCACTGGCTCGGTCAGCCGGTTTATCCGCAGGGCAGGCCAAAGGAAAACTACTGGAGGAGAACAGGGCATCCTGAAGCCAACAATGTACCGCTTCTTCTTGAAGGCCCGATGTGGCTTGCCAGACCTGACGACACTGACAGACCTTCAAAATACAATGGCCAGAACGCATGGAACGAGGTAAGCGGTGCCCTTGGCGAGATGGCACGGGTAACTGTTCAGAGGCACGGCAAGCGTTCTGGAACAACAAACGCAACATTTATGGACGGCAGTATGAGACAGGTCGGCCTAAAAGAGCTTTGGACACTTAAATGGCACAAGCAATTTGACACAAAAAACAGGTGTACTCTGGCAGGCGGGATGGAAAAATCGTACTGGCCTGAATGGATGCGTGACTTCAAGGACTATTGATCCTTAAGATAAGAAACAATATGTCAATATGAGGTATGGGATTAGGTAACTATTTAGTCTCATACCTCTTTATTATATCCGAATGAAAGCCTTATCGTATGAACTTAAGGAATTGTGTTTTAAGCCTCTTTATGACGTTTTCAGTTACTGTATGGGCTGGTATAGATTTTACAATTGAGAATGAGGCTTATCAGGTAATGCAGCTAACTGAGGGCAGGATAAAGGTTAAAAATATTGGTTTTGGAGGCAGTGTCTATTTTGAACCTGAGTTTACCGTCCTTTATAATTCTTCAAACCCTGATCTGGAATTTGCTCTGAAACCCCAGGTAGAGAAGCCTGTCGGCAGCCTTACGGAGTTTAACTATAAGACTCCGAGCTGGAACGGAGATATGAACCCGTTCAATGCGCCGGGCAGCAAGACTGTAATAACGCCGGAAAGTTATTCTCGGGATGGTAACCAAATAACCTGGCTCTTTGCGGACCAGACTGATTTCAGCTTCTCTGCTAAACTTGTTTTGCCTGCCGGCATCTCTGAGCCTAAGATAACCTTTACGCTGGTACCTCAATCAGACGGTTATTTCTCCGCTGCCTATACGGGTTCACCGGAATATGCTGATTCGCTGTTGAGCTGGGCGTGGCAGCCTTTGATTTATACCGGCAAACGCTTTCCGCTTTCGCCGTGCGTGGTTCCGGAGTTTCAGTGTCCTGTTCCGGGGGTTTTTCTAAACAGCAATGGTTTCACGGTTGGTGTGTGTGCTGATCCGGCGGAGATGCCGTTTCGGCTTCCTTTATGGGATAATTCCCGTTTTGCCCTGGGACTGCGAAACCCTACAGACAGAATGCAGCCCATGCTGTTTGCTCCTATATTTGGAGGGCCGGAATCTCTTATGTCTGCGCAGAGCCGCTATGATTTCAGTTTTTACCTGATTCTTAACGGAGAAAGCTGGTACGATAATTTCAAGCATATAGCCCGCGGGATTGTTGGTTTCAGCGACTACCGAAGCAATGCAGAGATATCGATGAATCAAACGCTTGATAATCTTGTTGATTTTATATTGAATACGAGCGGGAATAATTATTCATACTGGTATGAAAACCAGAAGGTCAACGGCTATCAGAATGACAAACCCGGCTGGGGCAGGCAGCAGTCTATTGTGATTCCTCTCTCCCTTGCCATGGTTCGTGACAGTGAGAAAATGTATAACGAAAGGGCTCTGCCGACTATTGAGTATATGTGTTCGCGCAACAGGCAATATGTGATACTTGACGGCAGCATTCCCTGCATGAATGGGCCGATAGATCAGCCTGTTGACTGGGCAGCTCTCGACTTGATAAGCAATTCGAGAGTTCCTTCATTCTCTCAGTTCGCCGCAACAGACTCTTATTTGAAGAACAGGGTTGATGTTAATGCTGTATATTCACGTGAGCAAGCCATGCGCAACGCCAAAAATTGTCTTCATGAACTTATTGCCATTTATGAAATGACCGGTGAGCAGGAATACCTTGATGATGCTGAAAAGGTGGCGGACGATTATATCTACTGGCGGATAGACCAAGAGCCGCTGGACTTCTATGATGTGGCATCGAGTTTCTGGATATACCTGGCTCCGATGTATCCGGCACTGGAAAGACTCTACGATATAACAGGTGAACAGAAATACCTCGATGCGGCGGTAAAAGGCGCTCAGCAGCGGCTTGCGTATAACTATACAGGTCCCCGGATTCCCGATACCGATATAACTCTTGACGGAGTGACTGTTCCGGCCTGGCGGATCTCCGCGGCGGGGCTTAATACCGAGGCTGCCGGCACCGCAGCTTCTCACAGGGCAATATTTATGACTCCTCATGCGCCGTATATGCTTCGAATGGCAGAATATGGAGACGATGCGTTCCTGCATGATATGGGCCGCAGTGCTATGATAGGCAGGTATGAAAATTACCCGGGATATGCGTACCGTGACCGCCACAGGGCAGACGTGCTGCAGGCTGATTATCCGCTTCAGTCTTATGATAATTATGCCAACAGCGCGCATTATAATCACCCGATGCCCCTGGCAAGCTTTCTAATTGATTATTTAGTGAGCGATGTTTACGTTCGTTCGGACAGGGCAGTCAAGTTCCCGTCTCGCTTTACCGATTCAGGGGCCTACTTCAGGGGTAAAATATACGGCGACAGGCCCGGTGAATTCTATGGAGAGACAGGCGTCTGGCTCTGGATGCCCGGGGCACTTGTCTCATTCGATAATGTCCAGGTAAATTATATTGCCGGCTATGGAAATGGCAGACTCTATCTGGCTTTGACAAATCAATCTAAAGAACCTGTAAGCACAGAAGTTTCGCTGAATCCTTCTCTTGTAAATTATCAGGTTGATCATGCAGTAAACGTCTGGCAGGAAAATGCAGTATCTCCCGATAAGAATCTTGTAAATGGAAGGGTCACTGTCGATATTGCATCAGAAGGTATTACAGTGCTTGCTGTGAATGGCGTAACTGCTAAAACCTCATTCCAGCATAAATACATTGGCGACAGCGCAGAGAAGTTGAAGCCGGAGAGCTTTAATGAATATACCAATACCTCTTTTGGCAAGGTTACCGGTATGGTGATCTCCCTTTCTCACCAGCTTACAAGCGGTTATGTATGGCTTGAAGCGGATATAACACAGGTTAAACAGGCAACGCTTCATTATACTTCAATCGGCGGTCAGTGGCATGAGTTGACAGACAGCGAATATCCATTTGAATTTACTGTTCCGCTTGGCGCAAATGTCTCTGAGTTCCTGTACAACGTTGAGGCAGTAAAGATTGACGGAATCCGTGAGGTGACAGGCAGCGTAACCCTTCCAGTTTTTGAAAATATTGATTCCAGAAAGATTTCCGGAAAAATCATAAATATTCATGGCGGCGATGTCAATAGAGTTGAGCTTAACTGTGGAGACGGTTATTCGGTATTCAGCGACGAAGAAGGGAATTACCAATTTGATTTTGTCTCTGACGGCGCTAAAACGGTGGTTGCTCAAAAGGAAGGTTTTTTCTTCTGGCCTGCAAGTTTGACAGCCGAGTTCTGTTCAGATTATATCTCAGGTCTTGATTTCTTCTGCAGTGATTCATTTTTCACCGTCTATGACAAATTAAACATAATAGCGCTGCAATGGCTTGCCGGTAATGAAGTTTTCTGCGATGGACTGGCGGTTTGTGAGAAAGGCCTGGCAGCGGACATCAGCGGCGACTGCAGGGTTGATCAATATGATTTCGCATTACTGGCGGAGACAACCGGAACAGCCGGGATAATTGATCCGTCAACAATTGGTATAACTGCTTCGAGTGAAAGTACTCAATGGGGTCAGAGGCTGGCGTTGTATGCAGTCAATGGATCCGGTTTGGCCGGTGATGCTCACACAAACTCCGTCAACGGCACGATGTGGATGAGTTATAGTTCTTCAATGCCGCAGTGGCTCAAGATTGACTTGTCTGATATTTATTATTTGGATCGACTGAAGATATGGAATTTTAATATGGCCGGCTATACAGGCAGGGGGGTAAAAGATCTTGAGGTATTTTACTCTTCACTCAATACATCTCAGCCGGGTGATCCGCTGAGTAATCCCGGAAACTGGTATTATGCAGGGCACTACACATTAACAGAGGCCCCTGGTGAAGCCGATTATGGGACAGCGAACGAGGCCATGCCGGATGAAATATATTTTCCCGGCAATATCTATGTCAGATGGATGTATATCAAGGTGAATTCTTCTTTTGATGGAAGTTATTCCGGTCTCAGCGAAATACAGTTTTATGGGTATTAATTAATGGAAATGTTTATGTTAAGGAAAAACGTGAAGGTTAAAAAGACTTTAAAAGCAGTTGTTATGGCTCTGATTATTGCCTCTTCGGGAAAATCTCTTGCCGCAGATGTAAATGCAGCAGGGTTTGGAGCAATCCCCAATGACGGCAAAGACGATACTCAGGCGGTCAAAAAGGCTCTCGAATCTGTTAAAAAAGGCGATTCTCTCGTTTTCGACAAGGGTGTCTATGATTTTATTTCGCACCTTGTATTCGACAAAGACAAATGCCATATCGGCGTATTTGATAAAGAAAATATCAAAATCAAAGGCGCAACAGAAAATGGTAAACCAGCTACGGTTCTGTTGCGGCATATTGATATTGACCCTGAAAAACGAGTTGATCTGCCGCAGATTATGGCTGTAAAGGGCTGTAGCAATATTACTATTGAAAACATAGTAAGCGACAACTTCCCCAGAGCTACTTCAGCGGGTGCTGTTGTTGAAAAGGATCCTGAAGGTTACTGGATCAGAGTAAGGGTTTTCGACGATTTACCAATGGTAGATAAAACCGGATGCGATTCGTCAAACGCGTGGCTGCCGACAAAGCCGCCTGTATTCAAAAAAGTCAGAAGCCTTACCTATGGGAACTATAAAGGAACATGGAGAATACATGACCGCGAAAACAGGATCATGGAGCTGACCCACAACGATGGCAAAAAACTCGACTTCCTTGATCTTGTTGATGTCGGTGAATACATGTCATGGCACTACGGGGCAATGGGCAATAACCAGATGATTGTGCAAAACAATACAAATCTTGTGATGCAGAACATCTATGTTCCCAATGTTCTTCATGCATTTGTAAATCTCTCATTTAACGACAATGTGCTGATAAAAGATGTTGTATTCAAATCAGATAACTCAAGCATGGCAGTTGGTTCAAGAGATGCTTTTCATATGTCAACAAACCGCGGAAAAATGCTTGTCGATAATGTGTATATCGAAGGGGTGAGGCTTGACCCTATCGTATTGAGAACCCGATACGGACATGTACACGAAGTGAAAAATAAGAGAAACTTAAATTGTCAGTTTTTAGTGCCCTCAAGTATTGTTCCGCAGAAGGGAGACTCAATAGTATTCTGGGATAAAGAGGGTCTGCCCTGTGAAATCAAAGTAGAATCGTCTCAATATATCTCAAAACCGGTCAGAGGGCTTGATGTAACACTTCAGGCGGATATTCCTGATTGGGTAACAGCTTCTACTCCTGTAAAATCAAGCATCTATATGCCCGATGAAGTCATAATCCGCAACTGCACTTTTAAAAACAACGCAGGGTCAGATATTATAGCGTTTCATGATAATATAACTTTCAAGAACAATCTGCACTTCAGGCCGACAGACGCCGCGATAGTTCTCGGAAGCAATCGCTCATCAGCGGGTGTCTGCGGGACAAACATTCAAATATTAAACTCAAATTTCATTGACTGCGGGTGGGGAGGCAAAGGCGGATTAAAAGGTGCGATAATTTCGGCAAACAGAAATAAATACAAGCTCCCAAGGTGCAATGATGTATTGATAAAGGGAAATACTTTCCGGGGAATTGAAATTGGCGCAGCTATGAATCTAAAGGATCTTAATAATTGTCTGATAGAAAACAATAGATTTATCAATGTTGTTGAGAAGGTTCGTATAGATCCAGATACTACAGCAGATATCAACATTGATAATATGGAAACAACTTCCGGGGTTTTTAAGAAACATTGAAAGTTAGAAGAAATGAGTGGCATAATTTATAATAAGATGACAGTTGTTCTATTAGGTGTATTTGTTCTACAATTTGTTACTTGTGGTACCTGCTGTGCAAAAGAATCGTCTATTAAGCCGGCACAAGTATGGCTTGATGCCGCCAAAAAGCCGATTAACGCGCATGGCGGCTGCGTTATTTACCATAACGGCATTTATTACTGGTACGGAGAGCATAAGATTGAAGGCCTCTCGGAAAAGAATCATGCCGACGGCGGTGTTCACTGTTATGCCTCCTCGGACCTGATTAACTGGCACGACCAGGGCATGATGATTCGGTTAGACCGGCCCCAAACCGAAGACCTGACACACGAATGCAATTCAGACCGGCCCAAGGTGGTTTACAATGAAAAGACCCGTCAGTTTGTAATGTTTTTCAAGCTGTACCTGCGTGGTATGGGCTCGAGGGTGGCCTACGTAGGTGTGGCAAAATCCGTTGGTCCTGCCGGTCCGTTCAACTATCAGCATAAATTCCTCGGCGGTAATTCGCCTGAGGGAACTGGTGATTTCGCGATGTTCAAAGACGATGACGGGACATTGTATCATTTTAGCGTCCGCAAGCCTGGCAAAGCGTTTGTTGTCGGTAAGATGCGTGATGATTACCTGATGCCGGAAGGAAAATACGAGAAATGCGAGGGGGTTACAGCTAAGACCGAGGCCCCCGCTGTAATCAAAAGAAAAGGCAGGTATATAATGCTGGCTTCCGGTTCTTCAGGCTGGGCACCAAATGCAGCAAGAAGTTTTTCTGCGGGTTCGATTTATGGCCCATGGGTATCCAATGGTAATCCGACTTCAGGAATCAATCCAATCAACGGACTTGGCCCTGAAAAAACATTTGGCGGGCAGTCGAACTTCATCATCAAGGTTGAGGGCAAAAAGGATGCTTATATCGCGATGTTTGACATAAACAAACCGGATCATCCTTACGAAAGCGGCTATATCTGGCTTCCCGTCGAATTTGAGGGCAGCAGGATTGCTATTCCATGGAAAGACCAGTGGGACTTGAATGCGTTCAAGTAATGGCTGTTTTTTGGGAGTCTATTAACAATCAAAGCAATATTTACATTTAAATCCAAGGAAAAAGCATAATGAGATTTACTAAAATATTACTCACATCCATGATCTGTGTTGGTATGGCAATTTCTTTTGTATCCGGTATGGGAACAAAAGCCCGGTCTTCATTTACTATACTCTCCAATAGTGAATATAAAATCATTTTGGAAGATAGTGTGAATCTGAAAATTAGTTGCCCAGGGGCTCTGCCGCGAACCTTTAGTTCAGAATTCACCATTTTATTCACTGATCAAGATCCAAAAAAGTCCTCGAGGCGGCCTGACGAGGGGCATAATCAGCAGGAAAAAATATTATATAAGGTTCCCACTTGGGGCAGGGAAGAACTTAAAACCATTGACCCAGACGAGCATGTAATGGATGGCTTCGACCCGGCAACAGACAGGGAACTCGAAAAGGGAAGGACTGCCAATTATTATCTTGCGGCTCCGAGTGAAAAGATGATTGCTGAAAAAGCAGTAATCAAGTCAGACCGTATAGAATGGATTTACCCGGATAACGACAAGTTCAGTCTTGAGGCAGTGGTTACACTGCCTGAAGGTTCAGCTAAGCCCGAACTTGTATTTACCCTGACTCCTAAGCTCAGGGGTTATTATTCTGTTGGTTATACAGGCGCACCAAAGGTCAATCCTGAGGATATGGAAGAAATGTGGCAGCCGATGATCTGGCAGGAAAAACGGTTTCCTAAACTGCCATATTTAACTGAGGCGTTTTTATGTCCTCTGCCTACCGCTTTGGTTGAATATAAGGGGGTTACTGTTGGTGTGCTGGCCGATAAAGAAGCAATACCGTTTATGCCCATACCCAAATCCAAGAACTCGATGTTTGGTATTATGGTTCGTGATAACCAGGGAATGGCTCAGCCTGCATTGTTTGCTCCGGTACTCGGCGGCGCAGAATCGCTGATGAGTCCCGGTAATGATTTTACATTCAAAGCTCACCTGGTATGTGAAGGATCGTCACTATTGGATACATTTGAATCAGTTGCGAGAAATGATTATCAGTTTAAGGATTATAGAAGTAATTCAACGGTAACGCTCAATAAGACATTTGAAAATATAATAGATTATAATATGAGCCCTTACAGCCAGTTTGTACCTGAGCTTAGAGGCTGTAATTATGCCACAGATGTTCCCGGCGCAGTCAAAAACATAACCGGCCTCCATCCCCTTTCACTCGGTATCATCACCGATAGTAAAGATATCTATGTGCAGCGGGGCAGACCGATGATTGAGTATGGTTTTTCAAGGGAAAGGTATCTGTTTGCCACTAACCCCAAAATCAATCGTGATGGGACTTCAGCCCGTCTTGAAGGGCCGGGAGTTCCCATGTCAGACTTTGCCGCGGTATATTCATTTTCACAGGATAGAATGAACAATTACCTGAATCAGGCCATTAAGATATATGAAACGCCGGTCAACAGGTCTTTGAACCTTACTGCACAGCTTTATGGCGACCGCTGGCAGAACGCAATGTATCTCTATACGGCAACCGGTGATAACAATTATTTGAAGGAAGCTGTAAAAGGGGCCGATGACTACCTGAAGACACGAATGGGTACGCCTCAGGAAGATTTTAACGATAAAGATTCTCGCGGCATGTTCTTCTGGACATCGTATGCACCCCAGTGGATGGAGCTTTACCTGCTTTACGAGATTACCGGCAAGGCCCGTTATCTCGACGCGGCACGAACCGGCGCCCGCAGGTATGCGCAGTTTGTATGGTTCAATCCGGTGATTCCAGATGGGAAGGTGAGCGTAAATACAGGCGGCAAGGTACCTCGCTACCGCTCAAGTGATCAATTCGAGGATATGCTTATTCCCGAGGAAACGGTAGAAGCATGGCGGGTGTCGGAAATAGGCCTGACCCCTGAGTCTTCCCCTACCTGCCACGGTCATCGAGGTATCTATCTCACACAATACGCGCCATGGATGCTGCGTGTGGCCTGCGATGCAAATGATAAGTTCCTGCACGACATTGCCCGTTCGGCTGTTATTGGCCGTTATGAGAATTTCCCCGGCTATCACATGAATGCCGGCAGGACTACCGGCCATGAAAAGGCGGACTTTCCTCTGCGTTCACTCAAAGAACTCAACGGGGTTACTTCGATGCATTACAATCATCCATGGCCGCACGCTGCGACATTGATGGATTACCTGGTATCTGATGTCTATTATAAATCTAAAGGCAGACTTGATTTTCCTGCCGAATATGCGGAAGGCTACGCGTATTGCAGGAGTAATGTCTATGGAGCCAGGCCCGGTAAGTTCTATGACGGCAGCGATATGTATCTCTATATGCCCAAGGCCCTGGCAGAATCTTCTAATGTTCAAATCAATTATCTTGCCGCCCGCGGCGATGATGTATTGTACCTGATGCTGACAAACCAGTCAGATATTGATCAGCGGACTACAGTCAAACTTAACTCCCGTATTCCGGGGCTCTCTGCGGCAAAAACGTGTCCTGTTAAAGTGTGGAAAAACAATATAATTGCACCAGAAACTACTTTAATCAGCGGCGAAGTGTCCATTGATGTCGCCGCTGAAGGCTTGACAGTGTTAGCTGTTGAGGGAATTCAGATAGATACCGCTTTCCAGAAATATGTATATGAGACGGAAAAAGAAAAGTGGGAAAAAGACATGGAGGTACTTGATTTTGGCGGCAAGACCTATGCACTGCTGTTTAATTTTGGACCTGAATTAAAGAGTGTATATTCCTACACAAAAGCCAATGGCGATGTCTTTAAGCAGGTTACTTTACACTATAATGCTGACGGCCAGTGGAGCTCTGTTACTAAAGATGACTATCCATTTGAATTTACTGTTGAAATTCCAACTGATGCCGCTGAATTCAAGTTCCGCTATGAAGCCGTTAGCGTGGACGGTAAAAAGGTCGTTTCTAAAACAGGCGTAATCTATAAATGATTTTAAAGGTCATAAAATGTTTATGGAAAACAAATCTTTTAAAGCAGTGTCTTTCTACGTTATAATTGTAATCAGTTTTAACGTAATTCTTGAGGCAGGTGAATTGAAACTATGGTATGATGAACCTGCAAAGCAGTGGTCTCAGGCTCTGCCGGTTGGTAACGGCAGGCTCGGTGCAATGGTATTCGGCAGAGCTGATCAGGAACTCATTCAGTTAAATGAAGACAGTATCTGGGCAGGTCAGGGGTATTACAAACCCATGCCTCAAATGCTGGAAAACCTTCCTCAAGTCAGACAGCTGATCTTTGATGGCAAATACAGAGAAGCCCAAGACCTTGCTAAGAAAACGATGACTATAAAGAATGATCCACGTTTTGGAAGTTACAGGCCATTGGGGGATATGAAGATTACTTTTGAGGGAATTGAGAATTTTCAGAAATACCATCGTCAGCTCGACCTCGATACCGCCATTGCCTCTACGCGATTCGATACCGTTAATGGCACATACACCCGTGAGCTTTTCTGCAGCTATCCCGATCAGGTAATGGTGGTTTTTCTTAAAGGTGATCAACCGAATCAGATATTTTGTGAAATAGAATTAACTCGTCAGCACCGTGCTGTTACAAAAGCAATAGATGACAGTACCCTTTCCCTCAAGGGGCAATGCGAACACGGAGGTGTCAAGTTTGGGGCACTGGCCAGGGTGGTCTTAACCGGCGGGAGCGTAAAAACTGAAAATGATAAAATAAAAATCACTGCGGCTGATTCAGTTGTGCTGTACTTAACGGCAAATACTTCATATTACCATGATGATTATATGGAAATCTGTCAAAAGCAGATAGACAAGGCTTTGTCACGCGGTTATGAAAAAATCAGAAAAGACCATATCGCTGATCATCAGAGGCTTTTTAGACGTGTAAGGCTTGATCTGGGAACAACTGAGGTCTCTTTGCTGCCGACAGATGAAAGGCTCAAGCTGATCAAAGAAGATACCGAAGAAATGAAAGATGACTCTGACCTTGCGGCACTTCTTTTCCAGTACGGCAGATACCTTTTGATCGCAAGTTCAAGACCAGCTACTTTACCGGCTAATCTGCAAGGGATATGGAATCCGCTCTTCGATCCGCCATGGTTTTCTGATTATCATGTAAACATCAATACGCAAATGAATTACTGGCCGGTGGAAAACTGCAATCTTGCTGAACTGGCCGAGCCGCTTTATGATTTCATCGACAGGTGCACAAAATACGGCCGTATTGCCGCCAAAGAACGTTATGGATGCAGAGGTTTTGTGCTCAGCTCTTGTACAAATATTTGGGCAGTTTCTGAAATGCGCAGCGGCCTGGTGGGTTTGTGGCAGGAAGGGGCCGGCTGGGCATGCCGGCAGCTATGGGAACATTATCTATTTTCACAGGACAAGGAATTCCTCGCCGAACGAGCATATCCGCGGCTGAAAGAGATAGCCCAGTTCTACCTTGATCTGCTTGTCGAACATCCCAAATATGGCTGGCTTGTATCAGGGCCGACCATCTCACCGGAAAACATGTTCATCATACCCGGAGAAGAGCCGGAGCCCGACCATCTGGCCCGGGCCGGACGCGAAGGCAGCGGGATTGATTCTGATAAAAAAGCTTCCGTTTCCATGGGGCCGACAATGGCTAATCAGATAATTCGGGATATATTTACCCAGTGTATCTATGCTTCAGAAATACTTAAAGTAGATCAAAAGTTTCGCTCAGAGCTGATAGAAAAAAGAAGCAGGCTCGCTCCTATGCAGATCGGTAAATACGGCCAGCTGCAGGAATGGCTTGAGGATTTCGAGGAAGCTAAACCGGGGCATCGACATGTTTCTCATCTCTATGGTCTCCAGCCCGGCAGCCAGATAACGCTGCGCGGGACACCGGAGCTGGCGGCAGCAGCGAGAAAAACTTTAGAAAGGCGGTTAGAGCATGGCGGCGGATGGACCGGCTGGAGTGCTGCATGGCTTACCAATATCTGGGCAAGACTGGAGGACGGAGAGCAGGCATATAAGGCTCTGAAATCACAAATGCGAAACTGTATGTTCGACAACCTGTTAGACAATCACTACCGGGCCGATGGAGCCGTTTTTCAGATAGACGGAAACTTTGGTGCCGCCAATGCGGTTGCAGAAATGCTTCTTGCGAGCCATACCGGAGAAATACATCTGCTGCCTGCATTGCCGAAATATTGGGAAGACGGGTATGTTAAGGGGCTTTGCGCCCGCGGCGGTTTTGAAGTTGACATCTATTGGCAAAACGGAAAATTGAGTAAAGCTGCGATAAGTTCAAAGTATGGGGGTAGATGTCGTCTCCGCTATGGTGGGAAAATTATCGGGTTTGATACAGGAATTGGCAAGAATTATAATCTTGATAGTAGTTTGAAAATAACATTCTAAAAGGAACAGTATTATGACCACCAAAAAGCTGTACATAATAGGATTATTCGGAGCAGTTTCATTTTTTTTCTTGATGCCGGCCAGTGCCTTTGCCAGAGATTGGAAGCTATGGTATAGGTATCCCGCCCGCGAATGGGAAGAGGCCCTGCCGGTCGGTAATGGACGTATCGGGGGAATGGTATTTGGGGGGATTGACAGGGAAAGGATTTCCTTGAATGAGGAGAGCATCTGGTCCGGTACTCCTGTCCCTAAAGAAGCTACAAATGTCCATCAGTTGGTGATCAAGAAACAGCGGGAGCTTTATTTCGCCGGTAAACCCCATGAAGCAAAAAAGGTTAATACCTCAAATGTAGAAATTTCCCCCGATTTTGATGTTCGCAAAGAAAAGATAGAAGGCACAAGCCGTTCTCGCCATATATATAAACCTTTGGCAGATTTGTATCTGCATTTCGGCAGCACTCGTGAACTGCCGAGCGATTATTATAGAGATCTTGATCTTGACCGTGCGGTTGCGACGGTGAAATATAATAGTGCCGGCATAAATTATACCCGCGAAGTATTCTGCAGTCATCCGGATCAGGTTATGGTTGTTCGTGTTACCGCTGATAAACCGGGGCAAATATCATTTAATACTAAAATGACCCGCAGAATAGATGTTAAGGCTGATATGTACCGCTATGATGCCGAGCTTGGTGCGAAGGTTGAAAGCATTACCCGTCCTCCTGACCCGGTGATTAGAGTTATCTCTCCGGGCAGGTTCAGCTTTAGCGGACAGGCAGACCCTGATGGGGTAGAATTCACAGCTCACTTTCAGGTTATTGCTCAAGGGGGCAATGTTAAAAGAATTCCGGAGGGATTTGAGGTAGAAGATGCCGATTCTGCGGTGCTGTATGTAACCGCGGCAACCGATTATAACCATGAAAATCCCGATGATATAGCGTGCAGCCATATGGATTCGGTTTCAAGGAAGTCTTTTGATGAACTGCTCCAACGGCACGTTGAAGACCACCAAAGCCTTTTCAGACGCGTCGATATTGATCTGGGAACAAGCCGCAATGCTGAGATGCCGACAGATAAGCGTGTTCTTGCACATCAGTTAGGAATAAAAGATTGCCGTGTTCCAGAAGATATGGAACGTGACCCGGATCTATACGCATTATATTTTCAGTACGGCAGGTATCTGATGATAGCCTGCTCACGACCTGGCACCATGCCGCCGGCCCTGCAGGGTATCTGGAATGACAGCCTCCTGCCGCCATGGTTTGGCGGACATACATCAGATATAAATGTAGAGATGAACTATTGGCCGGTAGAGACCTGTAATCTTAGCGAATGTCATCGTGCGCTGCTTGATTTCGTTGAAGGTTTTAGCGATGCTGCCAGTAAATCAGCAGACATTTCATACGGCTGCAGGGGAATGGTAGTTAATGGAATGACAATATGGGGCCCTAAAACTGCAGCATCAAATTGGCAGGATTTCGGCGGCTGGCTGTCTCAGCACTTCTGGGAGCATTACGCCTTTACAGGTGATGAAGAATATCTTGCCGAACATGCTTATCCTTTTATGAAAGAAAATGCACTTTTTTATCTAGATTTTATGGTAAAGGATCCCCGAAACGGCTGGCTCTTAACCGGCCCTGCATATTCACCGGAAAATCAGTTTTTGTATCCGGATGGCAGCAGGGGACACTCGGATATGGGAGTTACGATGAGTCTGGCAATCATCAGGGACCTGTTTGAAAATACCATAAAGGCCGGCGAAATTCTCGGTGTCGATCCAGGCTTAAGATCACAGATGAAGGCCGCGCTTGATGATCTTGCGCCATACCAGATCGGCATATTCGGCCAGTTGCAGGAATGGCTTTTCGATTATGACGAGGTCTATCCAGGTCATCGCCACATGTCGCATTTGTTCGGAGTAGCCCCGGGCTATTCGATAACTCCGAGGACTACTACTGAATTAGCAGAAGCGGCAAAGAAATCGCTGATTCGCAGGCTTGACAATAACGGCGGCTGGACAGGTTGGAGCAGGGCCTGGGCATTGAACTTGGCTGCAAGATTAAAAGACGGCGAACTTGCACGTCAGCAGCTCCAGTTACAGCTTGAAAGGACAACTTTCTATAATCTTTTCGACTCACATCCCCGAAAAGGCGGAAATACCATCTGTTTCCAAATTGAAGGCAACTTCGGAAGTATCGCAGGTATGGCAGAGATGTTCTTGCAAAGCCATGAAGATTATATTGAACTAATGCCCGCGCACCCCAGCGCTTGGAAGAAAGGTTATGTAAAGGGGCTGCGTGCCCGCGGCGGTTTTGAAGTGGATATTGCCTGGGATGATGGCAAACTTACAGAAGCAGTAATTAAGTCGCTTAACGGCAAGGATTGCCGGGTGCGTTATGGCGACAAGATAATAAAACTTAAGACTGAGCCCGGAAAAAATTACAAGTTTAATGAAAGTCTGAAATTGATTTAAAATTTGATGTATTTAAGCCGATACATTGAACAAAGGAAAACCAGACTATGAAAAAAATATTTACTCTTGTTATACAAATCTTAACGTTTGCCGTAATCAAAAGAAAAGGCAGGTAACTGTTACAGAAATTCCTTAGGAAAAGTATTATGCCCAAAAAAAGTGTCTTATTACTATTGTTGTTTGTTTACTTCCAAGCTAATGTACCTGCGGCTGTTTACTGGGATAATGACAGTAAGGACCAGAAATGGCAAACACCTGGTAATTGGTCCGGCAACGCCGGGCCGACCGCGTATCCGGCGGTTGATATTGGCGAGCCCAATGGCCCGCAAGAGTGCATTATCGGTTCGGGAATTATGGCTAATGAGCCGATACGGTTGTCGATAGGTAATAATGCCGGAACAGAGGGCTCTATTCTTATTGACGGGGGTGATCTTGTTTGCAATCAGTTTTTAAATATTGGTTATAATGGTAAAGGTATATGCAGGCTTAAAAGCGGCACTATCACGACCGAACTCTACGATGTCGAAGTGGCCGGAACTCATGGGGGCAATGAAGGTGTGCTTGAAGTATTGGGCGGTACGATCACGGCACAGCGTTTCTTCTGTGTTGCCCAAGGGGTTGACAGTGTTGCTACTATCAATATAAGTGGCGGTCTGATAGATGTTTTGGACTACGATTTCGGTAAAAGCTCAGGCGGTGATCTTATGCAGGGGACTACGACGGTAAATCTCAGCGGTGGAACGATTACAGCGGGGAGGAATTTTTATGCGGGTCGGGGCGGTACGTTTACAATGAATATGACCGGCGGCACTGTCAATGCCCAAACGATGTATCTCGGCAGCGATTCGAGCGGGGCATCAACAACAAATGCGCTTGTAATTTGTGGCGGCGGGGTAATCAATATCAATAGTTTACAGATAAATTCTTCGGCCATATCGGCAAAATTGGACATGAGAGGGGGGACGGTAATCATCGAGGGCGATGTCGAATCGATGATAAACAGCTATGTTTCTGCCGGTTATATTGTTGCCTGGGACGGTCTGGGTGATATTTTTGCAAGCTATGATACACCTATTGCGGGCAAAACAACTTTATATGCTGATTCTTATAACCCCTTTGCAGCTTATGACCTGAGCCCTGTTGGGCTTGAGACTAACCTTTCGGCGGAACTGAGTTGGCAAGGCGGGCTGGAAGCAGATTTACATCATGTATATTTCAGTACAAGTTTTGATGATGTAAACAATAGGGCACCGGCTGCCGACAAAGGTTATCAGATATCACCTTATGATGTGGTTGTAGGCGATTTTGAGCAGGGACAGATTTATTACTGGTGTGTTGACGAGGTCAATTCCGGCACGAGAGAAACATGGCCCGGTGAAGTGGTAAGTTTTACTACCATATCCGGTTTAATAGAAAACACTGACTACCGGATTATGTTGTTACCAGATATGGGTTTAAGGCTGGAGGATAAAGAATCCGGAGTGACAGCGGATTTTTCTTCTGAGTTTACCGTGATACACAGTACCTTCCAACCGAGTTTAACACCAGAATATATGCAGTATGCTTCCTGGGCAACTGGTCAGAATCCATTCAGCACGGGTGCAAATTATGTTCTACAGGCAAATAGTGTTAAAGTGATTGAGGACACTATTGTCTGGTCATTTCCAACACACTCGAAATTTGTTTTAGAAGCATGGGTTGATATGTCAACAGATTACAATGAGCCGGCGCTATTTTATACAATTACAGCCTCGTCATCTGGTTGGTTCATGACAGCTTACACCGGTGCTCCAGAGGTGAATCCTGCCACAATGGAGCTGCTGCCCCAACCGACAATGTGGGGAAGAAAACATATCGACCCGCCGGATGGAGGTTCTGTGATATTTCCGGATGAGCCGAAATCTACTCCTGAACATGCGGCACCTATGCCGGCAGTTGCTGTAAGAGACAATGGGGTGACGTGTGCAGTCGCTGTGAATCCCGATTTTCAGAAATTTTGGGTACCAAATTACAGAAGATATGAGTTCGCATTAGGTATTAGAAACCCGGAGGGGAATGCCCAGCCTATCATATTTGCTCCACAGATGGGAGCGCAGTATGGCTCAGGCAACTGGGGTGAGGGCACTCCTACCGATACAGACAGCTATCTGGATGTAGGTGAGAGTTTCAGTTTCAGTCAGTTGTGGATTGTTGATGGTGCTGAGTGGAAGGATGTCTATCGAAGTATAGCCGAGAATATCTATAACGTTAGAGATCAGCGTGATAACTCAGGGCCTGGTTCGATGAATAAACTTTTGGACAATTTAAGAGATTATGCCTTGGTCGGTCACGGCACAGGCCATGATATTAATGAGGGCCCCAATCACGATGCCAATGGCAATCCGACTTATGACTTCTTTGATCCGGCTTACAAAAATTACAATATGTGGGACACAGAGCAGAAATGCAATGAATACTATATTGATCAGCCCGCTGCCTTTAAGATATTAGGCGGTCTTTTTGCCATCAATGCAGCTATCGTTACGGATGACGAAGAGCTGTTCTGGAATCGTGCCCTTCCGCAGGTCGAGTACTGTCTTTCCCGTGAAAAAATGGGTTTTCAGCCGTATAATTATAACTATAACGATATGATGGCTATAAGTAATAACATGGATGGCCCGTTCATGTCCGGAATTGACCTGGGGCATCTTTACTGGATGACCGGAGCAAGGACAGATGCTTTCAAAACCTACTCGCTCGAAAAAGGTTACACCGCTGCGTACACTCGTTTCGAGCAGTCTTTAGAGTGGTATAGGCTTTGGGGTGATCCCGCCGAACTTGATTATGCGATTGACGGGGCATATTACACAATAAGCAATCCTTATCATATTTACGATTTCCAGAAATTTTTGGAGATTTATGACGAAACTGCTGATCCCAACTTCCTGGAAGAGGCAGAAAAGTATGCCTATAATTTTACGACAACGTTAAATACTTCTCCGCGTGTACCCGATGCAAATATAATAGTAGATATCAACAATGAAGCACCGATACACCATCATACCTATGGACGACATGCTGCCTGGGGCTTTGATCCTCCAGAGCCCATGTATGCACCAGAGCAGGAGGTTCCTGCCTGGCGGCCGGCGTTTACCGGAATGCAGCCAATGACCTATCGGGCATTCACCTTTAGCGAATTCCCCGGGCCGCTTTTGCGACTCAGCGGGAACCTTGACGATGACTTCCTGAAATCACTTGCCCGGTGGGGGGCTGTGGGTAGATGGGCGAACTGGCCTGGACAGCAGTTTTCTACCATCGATCATTCACTGGTTTACGAACAGGATGATTATCCAATGCACCCGCTGCAGTACATGACGTTTACCTCTGTGCATCCCTGGCATCACTATATGTATTTCTTATACGCAATTGACTTTATGGTCAATGATGTGATCACGAAGTCTAATGGTAATGTTGATTTTCCAAGGCGAAATATACAAGACAAGGGTGCTGGCGGCAGGCAGAATCTGTGGGGGCATGACAGTGGCCGGTTTTATGAAGATCAGGATGTCATTCTATGGCTGCCAAGAAATCTGATTTCGCTGAATACCGAGCAAATCAACTATATAGCAGGCTATGGTAATGGCAATCTTTATCTGGCTCTGTCAAATCAGTCTTTTGATCCGTTGACTGATGTCTCGGTGACCCTAAATCCTGACCGCGTGGGATTCAGCTCAACACATACTGTCAAAGTATGGGAGGAAAATGCGCCTCAAAAAGCTAAATTGCTTTCTGAAGGAGCTTTAACGGTGAATGTTGCCGCAAGCGGATTGACCGTTCTCGTCATCGAAAACGTCGAAATCAAAACCGGCAAGGTTCACAGAGAGATATTTGGTAAACCGAAATACACCCTTACTCCAGAGAGCCTTTCCAGAACAAGTGAACCTTTTGGCAAGATGGTTGGGATGATTATCTCATTTGGACCGGAATTGACCGAGGCTTACTGTTACACCGATGCCAAGGCTCACTTTCATGAAGGTGGTGATGCTGATTATGTGGTAATGAGATATTCCCTGGATGGCGGTCCGTGGCATAAAGTAACCGATGAGATCTTTCCGTTCGAATTTTCAACGATGTTATCTCCAGATGCCAACGAATTCAGCTTTTACTTTGACAAGGTGGATATGGCCGGAAACCATACAATATCTGAAATACGTACTCTTGATGCCAGAAAAATCACAACACTTTCCGGAAGGGTGGCCGATATTGACGGAAGTGGTATTCTTGGTGTAGAGGTTATGTGCAGCGGATCGGCTTCTGTTGTTACAGGCTCAGAAGGAAAGTACAATATAGAAAATGTTCTCGGCGGCCCTCAAACGCTGATGGTTTCAAAAGCAGGTTATGAGTTTATTCCATCTCAAAGAACTGTAGATCTGAGAATTGGCAGCTTAGGCAATATTGACTGGGTTGGAAAATATGGTCAATTCAGCACATTAGATTACATACATATACTTGCATCAGACTGGCTCAGTGTCGATGTAATAGATTTGCTTAGTATTCCATATTGTCTATGCACGCCTGTGGGAGACTTAAATCAGGATTGCCGTGTTAATTACCTGGATTTGTCTCATATTGCTCCATAAAAACATTTGTTTCGCAAAATGGCTGCTTATTTGCGTAAAACATAGTTGTTTTTTATTTTGGATATGTAAAGTATAGTATATAAAGTTGTTTTAAACCAGGAGTTAGTATTTATGAATAAGCTGTTGTTGATTCTTCTCGGGCTTACTCAGTCTGCATCAACGCATAGACGGCGAGGGATTATCGGTCTCTGGCTGATTCTGGGGTTGAACTTGTCATTAATAATAATTACATCAACGGCACGAGATACGCGGCCTCCGTCGGATTATGTGTTGACGATTGAAACAGATCGTCCTAAGGCCTTTTACCAGCAGGGAGAGCGGGTTGGTTTTAATATATCGCTGACCAGAAAAGGACAGCCGGTAAACAGCGCCAAAATCCATTTGCGTATATCTAAAGATGGAATTACTCCGAATATACATGAGGAAGATATTGTGATTACTAATGGCAAAGCTTTTACCTCTGCTGTGCTTAGTGAACCGGGATTTCTTAATGGCCGTGTGGATTTTCGGGTGCCGGAAGAAAACCGTATTCTCAGTTCTTTTGCAGCAGCTGCGGTTGATCCGCTAAAGATCGGCCCAAGCATGCCGCCGCCGGATGATTTTGATGAGTTCTGGGCTTCTCAGAAGGAGAGATTAGCCGATTCTAAAATAAACCTCAAAATGACTCTGGTGGACTCGGCTTATTCGGATTTGGAAATATATGATGTACAGGCGGACTGTTTTGATGGAATTCACCTTTCCGCGTACCTTGCCAAACCAGTGGGAGCAAAACCCGCTTCTTTGCCCGCAACCGTCCTGTGCCATGGTGCAGGAGTAGCCAGCTCCAGAATGAGCAGTGTTGCGGGGTGGGCTCGTGAGGGGTTTGTTGCCATTGATTTTAATGCGCATGGTCTGCCGAACGGCCAGCCGCGGTCGTTTTATACCAATCTATATAAAAATGAGCTCAAACGCTATTATATGCGTGGAGCAAAGTCACGGGAAACCTTATTCTTCCGTGAACTGTTCATTCGTCTTATGCGTGCAACGGATATAGTGGCATCACAACCCGAGTGGGACGGCAAAATCCTGGTTGCTAACGGTCGCAGCCAGGGCGGCGGACAGGCGATTGCCGCTGCCGGGCTGGACTCTCGTGTTACGTTTATTGCCGCCCAGATTCCTGCACTGTGCGATCACACCGGCATAGCAGCCGGACGTATTAACGGATGGCCAAAATTGATTCCTGTGGATGCAAACGGCAAACCGGATTCTGATGTTATGAAGGCTGTTCGTTACTACGATGCAATGAATTTCGCGACCCGAACCAAAGCCGATGCGTTTTTCACTGTTGGATTTATTGACCGAAGTTGTCCTCCAACAGGAGTTTATGCCGCGTACAATCAGTTGTCCGGAGATAAAAATATTATGAACCATCTACATACGGGGCATGTTACTTCAGAAGATGCAGACAAAGCAGTCCGTATTGCCGTACTCAAACATGTTCGACAGATGAGAAATAAATAAAGAAAGGAAATATTAAACATGAAAATTAGAATTCAGGCCATTTATTTGTTGATGTCATGTTTTATCGTTGTTGTATTTTCCGGTGAGTCGCCGGCCGTCTCGCTGGAAGCCGGATTTCATCAACCACCTCAAATGGCAAAACCGCTTGTCTGGTGGGACTGGATCAATGGAAGTATTACCAAAGAAGGTATTAAGGCAGATTTAATGGACATGAAACGGGTCGGCATCGGAGGTGTCCAGCTTTTTGATCTGGAACTCTATATGCCCGAAGGGCCGATTCGTTACGGCACAAATCAGTGGCACGAGCATGTTCAGTACGCTATTGATACAGCCGAGAGCCTGGGGCTTGAGTTTCACGTTATGAACTGTCCGGGCTGGTCTGCCAGCGGAGGGCCATGGATTACTCCGGAAAAATCTATGAAAAAGATCGTTTGGAGTGAACAGGAGGTGAGCGGCCCGGCGGTCTTTAAGGAAAAGCTGAAGAATCCTGAGCTTACAGGCAAGTCCTCTAAGTACAAGTTCTACCGGGATGTGGCTGTTTTTGCCGTTCCTTCCGATAAAGGCAATGAATACCGTCTTGAGGACTGGGAAACAAAGATTGGTTTTTCAAGATCTTCGCTCAAACGACCGGATAAATCGTTGTATGAGCCTGACAGGAAAGCTATTAGCCCCGAAAACGTCCTGAATCTATCAGAAAATTTAACAGAGGATGGCGTCCTTTCATGTGAAATCCCCGAAGGCAGGTGGGTGATCATTCGTTTCGGGTTTACGACGACCGGTTCTACCAATCACCCGGCGGTACCCGAAGGTCATGGCCTTGAAGTTGATAAATTCGATAAACAGGCGGTGGAATTTCAATTTAACCAGGCACTCTCGAGAATTATTACAGATGCAAGGCCGCACCTTGGTAAGACGTTTAAGGGTCTTCTGTTCGATAGTTTCGAGGGTGGATATCAGAACTGGACCCAAAGTTTTCCGGCCCAGTTTGAAAAAATAAACGGCTACGACCTTATGCCGTACCTGCCTGTGCTGACCGGCAGGGTGATCGAGTCACAGGCAGTATCAGAAGCTGTTCTCTATGACTTTCGGCGCACGATAGATAGGTTACTGGCCGAGTGTTATTACGCGGTCATGCAGCGTCTGGCGCATCAGAATAAATTGATACTCTATTCTGAGTCGCAGGGCGGCCCTTTGAACCCGTTTTTCTGTAATGAATATGTTGATGTAGCCATGAATGAATTCTGGCTGCGGAATTACACTAAACGTGTTCCATTGATGAAACTGTCCGCCTCATCTGCAAACCTTTATGGCCGCCAGGTTGTCGGCGCTGAGGCCTTTACTGCGATTCCCGATTATGCTAAGTGGCAGAACACCCCTTATTCCTTAAAGAAAGCCGGTGACTGTGCATTTACTGCGGGCATCAACCGATTTATCTTCCATACCTATATCCATCAGCCCTATTCATATCTCGAGCCGGGTTTTACGATGGGCCGCTACGGCACGCATTTTGGCCGCTTGAATTCCTGGTGGAAATTTGTACCTGCATGGATTGATTATCTTTCACGCTCGCAATTCCTCCTCCAGCAGGGCAGGACGGTTACCGATATTGGTTTTCTTTTTCACGATGATATCCTGTATCAAAATCCTCTTTCAATGACGAAAACTCCTGAAGGCTTTGATTATATTGCATTTTATCCCAAACATCTGGAACAGATGCAGTACAGCGACGGAGAGATAACGATTCCCGGCGGCGCGTCCTTTAAAATCCTGGTATTGCCTGACTACCCTTTTATGACACTTAAGGCTTTGAAAAATATTCATCGTCTTGTTAAATCGGGTGCCGTTGCAGTTGGCGATCGTCCTGCTGCACCTCCCGGCTTGAAAGATTACCTCTACGCAAGAACCCAATTCGAGCAGTTAGCCTCCGATCTGTGGGAAGGACTTGATGAGAAGAAAGAGACGGTAAAATCTGTGGGCAAGGGTAAAATGTTTTCAAGAACATCGCTTGAGAATGTCGTCTCACAGCTTGGCTTGACTCCTGATGTCAGGTTTACACAGGCAAAAGATGATACTCTTATCTACACCCATCGAAAGACTGACTTTGAGGACATATATTTCATATCAAACCAGACGGACGAGCTCGTCTCATTCAACTCTCAGTTCCGTGTTACGGGTAAAATACCGGAATTGTGGGATCCTGCCTCAGGCAGGATATGGGATGCCGGTATTTATAATTTTGACAAAGTCTCAACCCATGTTCCCCTGACACTGGCTCCCCGGGGTTCAATTTTTGTTATTTTTGGAAAACCAGCCCCTGAAAAGTGGGTTACATCTGTAAAGCCGGACGATTTAATGAAATTAAATGAGCTGCTGTTGGCTGATTCCGGCAAGCAATTGACCGTTCATTATTCTGATAACACGACTGGAAAGTTTATTGTTGATCAGCCCTCCGATTCAATTGCCGTATCAGGCCCGTGGCAGGTGAGATTCCTTGACGGGCGCGGAGCACCGCCCAAGATTGTGCTGGACTCGCTGATATCATGGACAGGTCACCCTGAAACGGGAGTTAAATATTATTCCGGTATTGCCGAATATGAGGCCGGACTCGATCTGCCTGAAAATTTCCGCAAGCAGGATGAAGTCTGTTTGCTCGATCTGGGACAGGTATGCGATATTGCTCAAATCAGTGTAAACGGCAGTGAACCTGTTATAGTATGGAAAGAGCCGTTTAGAGCTGATGTTACTCAGCTGCTCAAGGCCGGTGAGAACACAGTCACCATACAGGTGGCCAATAGATGGATAAACAGGCTTATTGGTGATCAAGACATACCGATAGATTATACATATCAGGTTGGCGGAAGCAAGTTTACAGAAGGCAGAATTGAAGTCTTTCCTGATTGGCTCAGAAATCCGGAACAGGCGGCGGTCAAACATAAACGCAATACTTTTGCTACCTGGAAGCACTATACTGCTGACTCTCCTCTGGTCGAATCAGGTCTTATTGGTCCGGTTGAATTGAAGGTTTATACGAATATTCAAATTAACCATTCTGTTCAATAGTCACGGTAAAATGAAACAGTTAGTCTTAATATTGCAAATATTTGTCCTGTTGGCATCAGTCACCTGTTTTGAGGTAGTTGCCGGTGAAGAAGCAACTACAATAATATACCTGGACGGCAGCAGGAATAGATGCGGAGAAGGGAGCAGCTGGGAGGATGCCTGCAGTAGTTTTGATGCGGCTTATGGAGCATTACAAAAGGCTGTGAAAAATGAAGGCCATGCCGAGCTGTGGATAACCGCCGGCACATACAAAATTGCTCCTGTTGTTATCACTCAGGGAATGTACGTCTTCGGCGGTTTCAAGGGCTGTGAAGATAAATTGTCGCAGAGGGATCCATTTCTGACTACTGATAATGCGACAGTTCTTCAGGTAAAAGATCCAAAATCTGACCTGATAACAGTTTCAGGGTGTAGGAATGTCCGGCTTGACGGTTTAGTCTTAAAGGGAATTCGCTCGCCTTCCGGCAATGCTTCCGCCATGAGAGTTGTTGATTGTGACGGAGATGTCAGTTTTAAACATTGCCTTTTTACCGGCAACGTAAACGCAGACGGAGGCCCTGCGGCAGTAATCCATAACTCAAATGTCTCTTTCATGTACTGTCTTTTTTCTGATAACAGAATAGTCGCCCTAAAGGCCGGCGGAGGTGCTGTAAGGATTACGGGAAACAGCTCTCCGCAGTTTCACTATTCGACATTCAGCCGTAATTCCGCTGATGCAGGCTTCGGCGGCGCTGTTTATATAGATATAACCTCTGACTGCCGGCTCTTGTTCTGCGAGTGCAATATAGTCTCCAACAAAGCGAAGTTGGGAGCCGGTGCTATGTATATCAAAAATGCCGTTGGCGGAGTTCGTCTGTACGAAAGTACGGTAGTTTTAAACAGAACAATGACACCGGATGCTGATGAATTTTCAGGGGCCGTTCATATCAAAGGAAATCAACAAAGTCCCGCCAGGCTCGAAATAGACGGTTTTGCAACTTGCCTTTCTGATAATTACGTCCTTGCCGGTGATGGTAAGTATGATTATGTTGATTCCGTATCGTATGGGTATGCGGTTATTGACAAGGATAAACAGGCGCATGTTGACCATTTAAAATCAAAAGTTGCAGATAGACAGGTGGATGAGAGTTATTTCGACAAGAGACCGGATACCAAAGAGTACCGTCAATTCCTTCATCTGCCGCCCATGGTTAACAAGAAGCCTGCTGCAGGTTGCAATGTTAAATACCAGTTTGAAGAATTTTCCGGCACTGGAGTTTACCATTCGGTTTTTCTGCCCTCTAACTGGCAGCCCGGCGGTAAGTATCCGGTTATAATGGATATCCCGGGTAATCCTTTTGAACATTATTGGGGTGATATCTCCAGCGGCAGGCCCGAGTCTTCTCCCATAGGCTACGGTGTTTCGAATGGCAAGGCTATCTGTATAGGTCTGCCCTGTATCAGCCCTGACGGGAATTCACATGTTAGGGCGCTGGGCGACGTAAAACAGACTGTAGCCTATATGAAAAAAGTGGCAGTCTGGGTTAGCCGTGAAATGGGCGGCGATCCGGCCAGGATGATACTCACAGGTTATTCTCGCGGCGGACAGGGGACGGCGTTCCTGGGCCGTTACGATGATGAGATTGCCGATATCTGGCTGGGGTGGCTCCATTATGACGGTTTTGATATGCCGCTTGAACCGCATGTACACATGCGAAAGTATTCATACAACGTTACAGAAGATGATTACCGGGTTGACGGCAATATCATCAAGCGGTTTGCAAGGATTAAGGGCAGATCAACATTTATTGTAAACTCCGGATATGTCAATTTATTCGAGGCTTACAACAAGAAATACGGCTTTCCATGCGAACATGTACTTACCGGTTCTCGAAATCATAACCCCGACTGGTCACTAATGGAAACTGAGACTCTCAAGCAGGCAAGGCAGTGGTACAGCCGGACACTCATAGAACTAACCGGCACAGGGCAGGCAAGCGGAATTGTTACAGATACAAACTCCCGCCCCGTTCAGGGTGCTGTTGTCTATACCGGTTTGACTCGATTTGCAAGCACCGGAAATGACGGCAGGTTTGTTTTTGAAGGACTGCCGGTCGGCCCGCGGGAGTTCGTTCTCGTTATTAGCGGAAAGACACAGGCTAAAAAGCAAATTACAATAAAAGAAGGTCTTAATTCAACAGTTAAATTCGATTGAATAAGTGTTAAAGCTAAATAATATATGGCTCCTCACACAAATTTGTGCATATTTTCAGGTTCAGGCAGCTTTCCAAGGCAGTGATATAAGGCTAACTGCAGCGTCGGGATTGTCCTGAATCCATAACATCTTTTGACTATTGTTTTAACTTTATTGTTCATACCTTCGGTGACTCCATTGGTGACTCGGCATTTGAAATAATTTATGATACCTTGCTGATGTTTTCTGAGCATCCAGGCAAAATCACGTAATGGTTCGAGCCTGCTGTGGGTGGCCCACCAGAACCACTTTGCAAGATATTTTTTGGCAGCTGCAGGGTAGCGGTAATCCCAAAAATCACGAAAGGATTCTTTCAATAAATAAGCCCTGTTGACTTTAAGATTCAGCTTCTCCAGATACCCCAGACGTGCACGCTGTTTGTCTGTAAGGTTTTCAGGATTCTTCAGCCAGATATATCGCGTTTTTTTAAGCAGTTCGGGGTTGTCTTTTTTGAGCGTGATAGCTTCCTGTTTGCGTACCTCATCGACAGCCTGATTCAAATGTTGTACGATATGAAATTTATCGAAAACCAGAACAACATCCTCGTCAACATGCTCTTTTACAACATCAATGTACGATTGCCACATATCACAGCAAACCGCCTTTAAACTGCCTTTTAACGAATTTCCATGTTCTTTGAAAAACGCCTCCAGCGTCTCTTTTTTCCGGCCCTGGCCGCTCCATAAAATGCGTTTTTCTTCCAGGTCGTACACCACCGTCATATACGTATGACCCTTGCGGCGGGATACTTCGTCAATGCCAATATAAATGACCTTTCCTGTATCCCTGTGTTTCATGCCGTAGTCAACTGCCTGCTTTACCGCAGATTGAACCGTATTCCAGCTGACATTAAACATCTGAGAAACCGTTTGCCAGGGCAGCAATTTCGCCATACTGCTCAAGGTCCAGACCAATCCGTTTGTCATACGTGATTTACCTGAGGTAAAGGGTATGTCCTCAACCCTCGGCCCACCGCATTTGGGGCAGCTGACACGAACCGGACGGTAATGCAGCATCACCGGTATGCCCCATAACGGAACATGCTTAATCTGCCGTTGCGGAAGCCGGTCACGTTGCGGAGCGAGCGTCTGACAGGTGCCGCAAGGCAGCCGACGACGTTTGTGAACGTCTAAATAAAAGTTGAGCTGATTGTCACTATAATCGACTTTTACCACTTTATGTCTCTTGACTTTTAATGTCTTTTTTAGTATTCTTTTAAGCAGCATATGTTTTCCCTTGCTATAACATTGTTCTAAATCATCATTATAACAAGTGTTAACATATGCTATATCAAATTTTTCCGCACAAATTTATGTGAGAAGCCTAATATATATTCGTATCAAAAGGAATAACTACCCGAAAATCGCTCCACCTTAAACAGTTGTCCATTTTTCGGGAACACGCTCAGACTGCGGCCTTACTCAGATTGCAGCCATTTGAGGGCTTCTTCTCTGAATTCTGCCTGTGTTGGGTTTCTCTTGAAATCGCTGCGGCAACGGTCTATAAAATCATTTGCCCGTCGATAGAAGTTCTTATGCACTAAATATGCCGGTTGTTTCTGCTGGTTTCTGTTGATAAGGGCCAGTCCGCTGGGATTTTCGCCGCCTTCATCAGATTCATTGTCGTAGATCTGCCAGTAAAGTGCAAATGGACAGCCCCAGGAAAGTGCCGCGGCTGCCGCGGTACGGGTAAACTCGGCCTGCTGATCAGCGGTGATGGCGATTTTCTGTGTGCCGCGGTGGTACCGCCGGAAGCCGTACTCGCCGATGAAAACCCTTTTATCCCATGGGTATTTTTTGTCTGTTGGCGGCATGTGCTTCTCGATAAAATCAAGAGCCTTGAGCAAAGATGTTAAGCGGCGCTGAAAACAGGTCAGTAATGAGCGGGTCAAAATAGGTCATTTTGAAAGGAAGTTTTTGCCTTAGAGTCGTTATATTATCGATATTATCGAAAATATAACGGAGGTCTTTATGGCGAACTATCTAAAAATGACTAAAAGAAGTGTAATACAGACATTAAGAGAGCGTAACTGGTCTTGCAGGCGTATATCCAGAGAGCTTGGCATCCACCTGGATACGGTGCGTAAGTATGCAAAATCAGACAATGATAATTCAAAACAGGTCACTAACGCGCCTCCCGGGTCGGTGGCCCAAAGCTCAACCGGTCCGGTAAGCAATTGTGAGCCTTACCGTGAAATAATTAAGAACAAGCTGGATATGGGGCTCAGCCGCCGGCGTATATGGCAGGATCTTCGTGACGACCACGGCTCTGATGTCAGCTACCACAGCGTTCGCAGGTTTGTCAACCGCCTCAGTAAAAATTCGCCTGTTCCGTTCAGGCGTCTTGAATGCAGGCCCGGTGAAGAGGCTCAGATAGATTTTGGTACGGGTGCACCGGTAATAACGAAAGATGGCAGACGAAAAAGAACTCATGTAATACGGGTAGTGCTTAGCTTCTCCCGTAAATCCTACAGCGAGGCAGTTTTCAGGCAGACCGGCGATAACTTTATAAATTGCCTGGAAAACGCTTTTCACCACTTTGGCGGTGTTCCGCAAACACTGATAATAGATAATCTTAAAGCTGCTGTAAACAAAGCTGACTGGTATGATCCTGAGATACACCCAAAAATAGTGTCATTCTGCCGTCATTACGGTACCGCCATTTTACCCTGTAAGCCGTATACCCCAAGACACAAGGGTAAGGTTGAAAAAGCAGTAGCATATGTCAAAAATAACGCCCTCAAGGGCCGCAGCTTTAAGAGCCTCTCAGAGCAGAATCAGTTTCTTCTCAGCTGGGAGAGCCGTATTGCCGATACCCGTATTCACGGCACTACCCGCAAGCAGGTAGGCAAATTGTTCACAGAACAGGAAAAGCCTGCTTTATTGAGGCTTCCGGTTGGAAGGTTTCCTTCATTTACAGAAGCTCAGCGGTCCGTTCACAGGGACGGCCATATAGAGGTAGAGAGGACCTATTACTCGGTGCCTCCGGAATATACCGGCCGCAAGGTATGGGCAAGATGGGACGGCCATATGGTAAGAGTATTTAACCGCAGCATGGAGCAGATTGTTGTTCACGCTAAAGTTGAGCCGGGCAGATTCCAGACTCAGGACGGACATATTCATTCAGAGAAAAGAACAAAGATAGAAAACGGCGTTGTATGGATGCTTGAACGAGTCAGTCTGATAGGTGACAATGCCGAGAGATGGGCCCTGCAGATGCTTGAGGCCAGAGGAATACCTGGTATCCGCGTACTTCTGGGCTTGCTGAATATGACCAATACCTATAAAGGTAACAAAATCGATAATGCATGTAAAATAGCGTTAAGCCACAATGCTTTTCGATTGAAGACCATCAGGAGTATTATTAAACACGGCGGTGACAGGCAGCTCCAGATGGAATTTATAGATGAGCACCCTATTATCAGAGATATCTCCAGTTACGGAGAATTCGTAAGAGAGGTTCTGGGCTGAACAATAATCATAACTTATTCAGGAGCAGATTATTATGAACAATTCACTGCATAACACATTAAAATCACTAAGGTTGTCAGGTATGCTTGAGACACTTGAAGTTCGATTGCAGGAGGCAGCCGGCAACAGCCTCACTCATGCTGAGTTTTTAGAACTGATCCTGCAGGATGAGATGCTGGTCAGAAAGCATCGCCAGATCCAAAGGGGTATTAAGGCTGCCGGGTTTAGAGAACTCAAGACACTGGAGGAGTTTGACTGGCAGTTCAATACTTCGATTAAAAGAAGCCGGATATTTGATATGGCCACATGCCGCTTTATCAGTGAGGGCGTTGATGTTCTGCTGCTTGGCCCTCCGGGTGTGGGCAAGAGTCATTTGTGTCAGGCGATAGGCTATCAGGCAGTCAAGGCAGGCATGGCTGTGCGGTACCGCTCGATATTTGATGTTGCCAGGGATTTTCTGCACGAAGATGCCTTTGCCTGTCAGGATAAGGTAATGAACAGATATCTCAAGCCGGAGCTGCTGATAATCGATGACATGGGCATCAAGCATCTGCCAAAACGCTGCGGCGAGTATCTGCTGGAGATCATTATGCGGCGACATGAAAACAAATCCACGATGATGACCTCCAACAGGCCGCTGGAAGACTGGGGCAAGCTCATTGGTGATGTACCATCGGCAACCGCAATCCTGGACAGGTTTTTGCATCATGCTGAGATCATCAACATCACAGGCCGCAGCTACCGTCTCAAGGACCGTGCCGAGCATGGTGCCTGTGAGAAAAGAGCCGGCCATGAAGGCTGACTCAGTCTTAACCGGCCTGTCCCGCCCGGCTTGCGGCGGCCAGGTTCCGACGAGCTTTTTGGGTGGCCCATTCTCACCCGGCCGCCGGTCCGGGCGAAACAGGCCTGGCGTATCTGCCCAATAACGTCGAAAATAATCGTTTTATCCAAATCCAACTTGACAAATGAAACTAAAAATAGTAAATAACAACTGGTTTAACTGACCCATTTTGAACGCGCTCATAGTGACCTAATTTAAAGCGCCGATTGACACAAAGAAGTTTTCATTGTTTCCTTTCTCTTTTCCATCGTCAGATTACCTTCCCAGAAACTGCCCAGAGAGCTGTAGCATGAAAAAGAGACAAGATCAACATTTACATACGGCAGCACACTGTTGGTGAGTGTCTTTTTGCCTTTTTTTATCGCATCTTCAACTAATACCGCTTCCATATAATGAAACACATCAACATTATTATGCTGCGTATCGCGCTTTGCGTTATCAACTGCAAGCTGGCGGGTGTTCATTCTTTCGATCATTCCGTCAAAGGCCTTTTGGCTGATTTCCCTGTCGCGGCTGTACGGCTCTCCCATTATCGCCCAGTCGCCTTCCCAGTGACCCAGGAAAAAAGTCTTGCCGGAATTGTCAAACTCTGTCAGCAGATAGCATGTCAGGTCGTAAATCTGCTGATATTCATCAATACGCTGGCTTTCACTGTAGCCCTGTGCCCAGTCGTAATGCGGTTTCCACTCTCCATCTACAATCGGAGAGCAGTGTGCCCAGAAAAAGTAGTAATCAAAAGGCATCCGCAAGACTTTCCTGTATGAAGGCTCCTTGTCAAGAAGCGATGTAAATGAATTTATGTCCGTATTTTGCGGCAGCATGTAATGATCTGAATAATCTGAATCTATCAGAATCTTTAATATATTTGAACCCATTTCTTCGATCTGCATAGCCGTCTCGACAAGGCGTGTTTCTTCGGTGAACTGATATTTCGGCTGAAAAGTCTGGGTGCCGAGAACATAATTAAACGGAGGATAGGTTTCTTCGGCGAAACTATAACCAATTTGCCAAAGAAGAAAGACCAGGGTTAAAGTCATCAAATTATGTGTGTAAATTTTTAATTTCACTGTTTGCCTTCCTGTTTTTTTATCTATGGCCGCCATGGAAAATAAAATACTTCGCGCCATTTTAGTTGCATTTATTTTTTCAGTCAGTCCTGAATGTACTTGCGGGCAGTCCGGCCTTGTTAAACAGATTTGGACGGGCGGTGTTTGACCAGCCGAAACGTACATTCTTAGGTTCTTTGACTGCATCGTTTCTGACAATAACAGTACTGTCTTCGATAACCGCCTGGGCAGGGACAAACTCATTATCTTCTCCTGCAATCTCAAAGTCGGTCAGTTTGCCGCCTTTGGCTTTCAGGCCGCCGTCTGTATGGTCAAAAAATATTCTTATAGCCTCTTTCTCGATCTTCATTGATTTGTATAGCGGCCCTGAATATACAACATTCTTTTTGCCGTACACCTTAGCCAAAGCCCAAAGTGCAAGCCTTTCGCCGACGGGTTTCTTGTCAGGGGGGTGAATATTTTCAATATCATCAACAAGGTCAGTGGTTACAACCATACCGGTATTGGGCAGAGACAGTGTCAGCAGCTGGGCCTCCCGCAGTTCCGCGCCTATATAAGGCTCCGGATACGTCCAAGGGGCAATCTGCACATAGTAAAACGGCATATCCGGCTTGTTCCATGCCTGCCGCCAGTTCTCAATCATAGCAGGGAATATGCTTCTGTACTCAAGTGCCTCTCTGGCGTTAGCCTCTCCCTGATACCATATTACTCCCTGCAATGTATAGGAAATCAAAGGGTGTATCATGCCGTTAAACAGGGAAGCCGGCCCTCGGGGATTACCCGGGCCCATCGGTTCCCATGGTTTGGGCGGCGCTTCTTTGCCGTCTTCTCTGGCCTTTTCTACTTTCTTCTCCCATTCTTTGACTCTTTCTTTCCATTCTTCCAGAGCCTGGGGGTAGCGGTTACATGCCGCGTCGTATTTTTCAAGAATGGATTTGAAGGCTTCGTGAGACCTCATGAAATCCATATCCGTCCAGCTCTGGCTTGGAGTGCCGCCGTAGGATGACTTGATCAGTCCGACAGGTATGCCAAGCTCTTTATATAGCTTTCTGCCGAAGAAAAACCCTGCCGCGGTAAAGGATTTGGCTGTTTCACTGCTGCAAACCTGCCACTGTCCAGGGCAGTCGTTCTGTTTATCTTTGGCGGCATTGCGGGGGACTTCAAAAAACCGGATTTTGGGATAGTCAGCGTCTAAAAGCTCACGCTGCCAGTCGTTAACCCCCGGCTGCCACACATTTATTGCCCCCACGGTCATCTCCATGTTGGACTGGCCCGAGCAGAGCCAGACCTCGCCGATGAGTACATCTTCGAGGATTATATCGCTGCTGCCTCTCACGGCGATCTTATACGGCCCGCCTGCAGAGGGTGTCTGGAGCCGCAACTCCCATTTGCCGCTATTATCGCAGCTTGCGGTATGCTTTTCTCTCGACCAGCCGGGGGTAACGGTAACTTCCTGCCCCGGCTTATCCCAGCCCCATAGCGCGGCGGAATCGTTCTGCTGGAGAACCATGCCGCTGCTGAGTACAGATGGCAGACTTGTCTGTGAGCAGACAAGCGAACATGCCGCCAACATCGTGATTATTACAGCCGTTATGCAGCTGCGTTTAAAATCATAGTTTTTTTTCATAAAGACCATATTGTTCTCACTAAGTTTTAACTGAATACGATATCCTGTCCCTGCCAGTTTGTCTTCTTTAGCCATTTTTTCAGCTCATTTTGCAGTTCCTTTTTAGCCCGGATACCTTATAAAAAAAAGTCATCTTTTTTACTTGCGCGCTAGATCAAGTGCCTGTATAGTAGGCGTTTATAAAAAACAAAAGAAACCTGTCACGATAACAGATTGTAACAGAGAACAGCTAACCTTTACAAGCACAAAATCTAAAAAAAATGTTGCTGATTTTATGGGCGGCCGGCTCAGCTCTGTCTGTTTGCAGACCGGACAAGCTGCCATGAGTTTCTGGCCTAATCAGTTCCGGCTTCTGCTCTCTGGTGCGGCATATATTTTGGTAGAGAATCTTCGCAGGATTCGCATCCCACGTTCCTCTGTTCGCTTTCGGGCCCCAGGCAATGAAATTTACGGGAGTGAATCATTTAAAAGACATCCCTGAAATTTTAGCCGAGATATTTAATGTTGAAGATTTTCCAATCGCATTGGAACAAAAAAGTGAAATGAGAGTGGATTGCCCCGGACTCCAATCTTATTGTTTATCTGAAATATGTTGATTTATAAGGTCTGTGAGTCTATACTCTTGGGTCTATGAACGGAAAGAAATTATATATACGCAGTTTCGGCTGTCAGATGAACAAGCTCGATTCAGGGCTGGTAACCAGGGCCTTTACCTTCGCGGGCTGTGAGCTCGTTGATGATGAGGGCGATGCCGATATAATCATATTTAATACATGCTCTGTCCGTGAAAAAGCCGAGCAGAAGGTGCTTTCACGAATCGGCTATGCCGGACATCTGAAAAAAGACAGGCCCGATATTGTCGTTGCGGTTATCGGCTGCATGGCACAGCGCCTTGGAGATAAGCTGCTCGAAAATCCGGCGGTTGACATAGTCTGCGGCCCCGGGAGGATACCGACTCTGCCCCAGCAGGTTCGCCAGGTTATGCAGCAGCATGGACACCTTGTCTCTGTCGAGGATGACATTCGCAAAATCCCCGAAGCACAGGCTCAGCAAATGCTGGATGAGTTTGAGTACATTAACGATTCTGATGAAGGGCAGATCCGCGGTCAGGCGTTTATCCGTGTTATGCGGGGCTGCAACAATTTTTGTTCGTACTGTATCGTTCCGTTTGTCAGGGGGCCCGAGGTTTCGCGGCCGCCGGCACAGATTATAGAGCAGGCCAGGAAACTTGCCGGTACAGGCGTAAGACAGCTCACGCTGCTGGGCCAGACGGTTAACTCGTATTTTTACGATGACGGTGGCAGGAAGTGGCGGCTATCTGACATTCTCGAAGCAGTGTCCCAGATCAGCGGCATAGAGCGGATACGTTTCATAACCAGTTATCCCCATTTGGATTATGATGAACCGCTCTTTCATGCCATGGCGGATATTGATGAGGTCTGCCCGTATCTTCATATGCCGGCACAATCCGGTTCTGACCGCGTTTTGAAGGCTATGAACCGCAAATATACGGTTGGTCAGTACCTCGAAACCCTTGATAAGGCACGTGATATCGTGTCTGGAATAACCATAGCCTCAGACTTTATTGTCGGTTTTCCCGGTGAGAGCGAAGATGACTTTGAAAAGACAGTAAACCTAGTTCAAAAAGCAAGATATAAAAATATCTTTGCGTTTAAATACTCGCCGCGGCCCGGCACGAAAACCGAGACACGCATGGCCGATGACGTGCCGGAAGAGATCAAAAAGATACGGGTTAATAAGCTACTGAAAATACAGGAAGATATAAGCAGACAAGATAATGCCGCATTAGTCGGCACTCGTATGAAAGTCCTTGTTGAAGGGCCCAGTAAAAAGGCTCATCTGAATAATGCCGACCATCAGAAATACCCTCAGCTGATTTCACGCTCAGCGGGCGATCACATTGTAGTGTTCAACGGTCCCGAAATACTTAGTGGGAAATTTGCCCGGGTTGAGATAAAAAAGGCCTCAGCCCTGACACTTTTTGGAGAATATTCTGAAGGATCATAGGTTCGGAAAGGTTTTTCTATAAAGGGTTTATAATCTTTCTTGTTTCTGATGCGAAAAATATTTGACAAAATAAGATTATATTCTTGACAAATACAGTTTTAAATTCTAAAATCGGTACAGTTAGTGAGAGAAAGAAATTGTGGCAGGTCGTTCTTGCTATGATTTATAAAGTGAAAGAGTTTAAACCGAATCTATTTTGGGTTTTGCCCTGTGTGTAGATAAGGTTGTAAAAGAGAGATTGTATAAATTATCGAGGAGAAAGAAATGACGTGTAAAAAAAGTCTAATTATCACACTTGCGCTGGTATTGTTTACTATGTCAGCAAATTCCGCACTTATTTTGGATGATTCCTTTGAATCTCCTGTCATAACCCCCGACCCGAGCTTGACTTTCCTGAAATTGTATGATACAGGTGAAACTTTTGGTTCGTGGCTGGTTGTTTCTGGAGACATTGAAGTTGCAAATGACACCTATGGCGGCTTTGCAGCTTACGATGGAGATCAAAGAATCGCCCTTAACGGAACTGTACCGGGTAAAATCGGTACGGAGCTTGCAACAGCAGCCGGACAGGAGTACACCGTAAGCTTCTACATTTACAACAATAATGATGTAACTGTCGGGTTTGCAGGAGCTTCGGATGACGCCTACATTGATTCTGACATATTCAACGCGGGCAGCAGCAGCTGGCAGGAGCAGACATGGAATTTCACCGCACAGGGTGCAAGCACATGGCTGTTTTTTGAAGGCGATGCGACCTCTGCGAATTCCGGTCCCAGTCTGGATATGGTAACCGTAGTCCCAGAACCGGCGACTATGGCTATCCTGATCCTTGGCGGCATCGGCATGAGGAGCATGAGACGCTTCAGGTAAGATTCTAATAAGTAGAATTTATAAAAATCTAAAAAGACTGTCGGGTTTGTTCCTGACAGTCTTTTTTTTGGTGTGCCCGGCAGGGCACACTTGCTTGGGAGTGCAAGTCTCCTTTGGGCCCGGCAGCGGTAACCATTAGTCTGGCGGCAAGGGGTGAATGGTTAAAATGAACCGCCGTGGTACGTATGGAACCGTATGCCAAGTGGTGCGAGAGGCCGTGTTGAAGTCCCAGCCTAATCGATACGTGCAGCATCGAGCCCGGCGAGAAGGCGTAAAACACCGACCGCCTTAAAAAACTGTTAGTTTTGAGAAAATTCGTGAATTTTCTCTACAAAATCTGTTACAATACAGGTTTGTCAATGAAATCAATAAAGCGAGTTTAAAGGTTAGAATCACAGATATGTTTATAGACGAAGCACAAATACATGTAAAAGCCGGTGACGGCGGGCACGGATGCATGAGTTTCCGCCGCGAAAAATATATGGCCAAAGGCGGCCCCGACGGCGGTAACGGCGGCAGGGGGGGCAGTGTGTATTTACTTGCCGCGGCTGATGTTGACACATTGCTGGATTTCTCGGGCAGGCCTGAATGGAAAGCCGGCAACGGACTGCCCGGAGAGGGTTCCAACCGGTTCGGTGCAGACGGGGAAGACCTTGTCATACGGGTGCCGGTGGGCACGCTTGTTCACGATGTTGACAGTGAACTGATGATAAAGGATCTCAACGAAGACGGTATGCAGGTTTGTATCTGCCGCGGGGGCAAGGGCGGACGCGGCAACAAGGAATTTGCCACGTCAACCCACCAGACACCTCGAGAGACAACTCCCGGATCACCCGGGCAGGAACGCAACCTGCGGCTTGAGCTGAAATTGATAGCTGATGTCGGCATGGTCGGCCTGCCAAACGCCGGCAAGAGCACGCTGGTTTCAAGGTGCAGCGCGGCAAGGCCCAAAATCGCAAATTACCCGTTTACAACACTCGAGCCCTCGCTTGGAATTGTAGAGCTTAGCGGCTACCGCAGGTTTGTTATGGCTGATATTCCCGGGCTTATAGAGGGAGCACATCAGGGAGCGGGACTCGGGCATGATTTCCTCAAGCATATTGAAAGAACACGCACGATAGTGCATCTTATCGATATAGCACCGATGGACGGCTCGGATCCGGCTGATAATTACAGGGTAATCCGTAATGAACTCGAGCAGTACAGCAGCGTACTTGGTTCAAAGCCGGAGATTATCGCCGCAAACAAGTTGGATCTTGCCTCTGGAGATGAATTTGATAAACTCAAGGCCGAGCTTGGCAGAGACGACATAGTCGGCATATCAGCCGTTACCGGTCAGGGACTTGAAGAGCTTAACGAAAAGCTCTGGAAAATGGTAAAAAGTGCCGACGGCGGCCAAGACATGGCGGATAATTGATAAGAACGCGTAATTCGCGGCTTAAACTGTAATTTAAAACAGAATGAATATGAATATATTAGCAATAGACATTGGAAACACTAACATCAAGTTTGGCCTTTTCCTAGAGGGCGAAGCTCAGCCGGTCAAGAGTGTCGGCGTAAATGACGACGAGAATATCCGTTCAACACTGCACAGCCTTTGGGAACAGGTGCCCGCAGCGCCGCGTTCAAAAGAAAAGCTGCGCGACGCGGTTATTGTCGTATGCAGTGTTAATCCTCCGGCAACAGAGCGGTTCCGCACTGCCGTATCCGAGGAGATAAAGGAGAAGATCCTCGAGATTGGCCTGGATAAGGACGTACCACTGCCGATAAAGCTCGGCGTAGAATATCCGGCGGATGTCGGCGTTGACAGGGTACTTGCGGCCGCGGCGGCGTACCTGGTCGTTGAGCAGCCGGTGATCGTCGCTGATTTCGGTACAGCTATAACAATAGACGCGGTTGATGATGACGGCACGTTTATGGGCGGAATCATCGCCCCGGGTATAGCCGTCTCAGCCAAAAGCCTGGCGGAGAATACCGCTAAACTTCCCGAAATCGTTGTCAACAAGCCGGTAATGACACTCGGCGGCAATACCAGAGACGCCATAAACAACGGTATCTATTTCGCCGCGGTAGGGCTTCTGGAGACAACATGCCGCAAGTTTGCCGAAGAGATGGAAGTCTGGCCCCAGACCATCGTTACAGGCGACGGCGCGGAAACGATAAAAGAGGATTGTAAATTTGTGGACAACTGGGTGCCGTCACTGGTGATCAAAGGCATCGTGCTGGCATATATGAAATACATTCAGGAACGACCGGTTTCATAAGGAATTTCGTCCAATACCAGTAGGCTGCTAAAGATATAATTTAAGGAATAGAAATATGATAACCCAATGCTGCATAAAAAACTATAAATGTTTTGAAGACTTCTGTATTTCAGACTTAAAACGCCTGAACCTGATATCAGGAAAAAATAACGTTGGCAAAAGCTGCCTGCTGGAAGCTATTTTTCTATCAGAAGACTTTGGCAACACTGATGCAATTGCCAGACACAGTATTGCACGAGGCCTGGAAAAACTTGAAAGAACAATAGAATCTTCAACTCGACCAGCTTTTTATAATTACGATACAAACCGTGCTATTGAAATAGAATTAACCATAGATGGACAGAAACGAACAACAACACTCACATTAAAAAATGCAATTGAAATATTTACCGAACAAAAAATCAAAGAACATAAAATAAATGGGCTAACAGACAAAATTAAAGATAAGAAATGCCTGAATTTTTACGTAAGTCAAAATGGCAAAACTACTCATTACTCCCATACTGTCAATACTGACAGCATTACTGTATCTCAAATCAGCAGAACAGAAAAACCTAATGCACATTGGCATATCATAAGAAGTGGTAAAGCCAAGCAAAAAGATATGAGTGACTTTTTCAGTGCGATTGCATCCAGGGGTGAAGAAAAAGAAATTCTTAAAATAATGCAAAAACTTGAACCGCGTCTTGAAGATTTGAAATTACTAACAGAAGATGGCAACCCAATGCTTCACTGTAAACTAAAAGATATGAAAACAACTATGCCAATTTATTTTGCAGGTGATGGCTTCGTGAAGTTACTAAGTTTGTCACTAGTAATATTATCAACTTCAAATAATGTGATTTTTGTTGATGAGATAGAAAACGGGCTCCATTATTCCGTTTTGCCGGACTTCTGGAAAATCATAACAGAGATTATTGTTGAAAATGACTGCCAGTTGTTTGCAACGACCCACAGCTATGAGTTCATACAGGCCGCGGCACAAAACACAAATAAATATAAAGATGACTTCAATTTTGTGCGTCTTGAACGAAATAAAACCGGGCAAATAATTCCCAGGCAAAGTACATGTGACATGCTGCTCTCTGCGATAGAATCTGACTGGGAGGTTCGCTAATGCCCATTGAAAAAGATAGTATTAAGAAACCAAACTTACTCTATGTCGAGGGAAAGGATGCAGAGCTTTTTTTTGTGTATGCTCTACGTTCACTTGGCCTTAACAATATTCAAGTCTTTTCGTTTGCAGGCAATAGCAAGATTGATGTTGCCCAGCTTTTACGTACACCTGCCTCGGAAGGCGTTGAAGTCAAAAGGTTAGTAATAATAAGAGATGTTGAAGTTGGCACAAGAGAGGATGCCATCAAAAGCATACAAAGTAAGCTAACTGATGCCGGTCTTAAGGCTCCACAATCAGAGTTTGCTTTAACCCGGACTGATTGCATTGAAGTTGGTTTTGCACTGCTTCCAACAAAGGATATTGAGGGATGTACACTTGAAAGTCTATGTGTGAATATGCTTTCTGATAAATCTGCAGCCGAATGTGTTGATTCTTTTCTGAAATGCTGTAATAAAAAATACTGTGGTGTATTTAAACAAGAACATAAGAACAGGTTGTATTCACATCTCTCAGGGACAAACAGTTATAAAGGTATGAAGATAGGTGAAGCGGCGAAAGCCGGAGCATTCGATTTTGAATCTGAAGCATTCAAGCCTTATAAAAAATTCTTAACTTCCATTAATTCGTAAATAATACACATAATCTGTGGATAAACTGATTAACCGGTAATTATATCATGACACAAAAACTACAGAGCGATGATTATCCCAAGGTGTACGCGTCTTTGGTAACCGGCAGGGGTTCTGCCGCGATAGCCTCTGTTGAGCTTTACGGCCGCGGTCTCGAGAGAATGCTGGAGGGTGTAGTTTCGCCAATTCCAAAAAAAATTGGCGGCATGTGTCTCTGTGAAATTCAGATTGACGGGCGGAGAGTTGACCAGGCGCTGGCGGCGTTTGAATCGGCCGACTCGCTTCTGCTGCATTGCCACGGCAACCCGATAATCGCCGAGTCACTGCTGAAAAAGTTATCAGAACACGGCGCGGAAATTGTTTCAAACCGCCGACTGCTAAGGATTAAGCTCGAATCAGGCGGCGGGACTCTTCCAAACACAATCGCCCTTGAGGCGGCACTGGCTCAGTATGATGCACAAACCTTCAGCGGGATAGAGATTATTCACAATCAGCTCACATGCGGCCTTGTCTCGGCGATGGAGACGCTCCAAGCCGCTCCGCAAGCCGCCGCCTGGACAGTCAAAAGCATACTCGATGCAACACAAATCGCTGCCCGGATCATCCGCGGCGTAAAGTGCGTGATCGCCGGTCCGCCAAACAGCGGTAAGAGTACGCTGCTCAATGCCCTGTGCGGCACGGAGACAGCAATTGTATCTGATACTGCCGGCACAACACGTGACTATGTTACCGCTGATACGGATGTACGCAGCGGGGGCATCGAATACAAGGCGGAATTTATCGATACCGCCGGTCTGGACGCGGAACTTGCCGGCAAAGGAGATGTTGACGCCGAATCGCAGCGGGCTTCGATAGAGATGATACGCTGCTCTGATATCGTTATTTACATGCAGTCCGCCGATGATGATGCAGCTTGCGGGAAGGAAAATATCCGCAGGATTCTGCCTGTTGATACGCCGCTGCTTCATGTCATCAACAAGACAGACCTTTGCGGAGAGGCGGAGCTGGAGGGGCTGAAACAAAAATATCCCGATTCACTGCATATAAGCGCATCAAAGGGCTGGAATATCGAGCCGATTGCTGATACAATATCGTGCCTGCTGGGCATAAGCGGTTTTGACACGGCCTCTGCGGTATGCTTTACCCAAAGGCAGATCAGCTTGACAGAACAGCTGGCAGAATGTAAAACAGACGAAGATGTTCAAGGTACCGTCAAAGAGATTCTTTACGGAAAATTAAAATAGATATATGGCCAATACTTCTGACAATTTGACACCTGCGATGAAGCAGTTTCATCACTTTAAGGACAAGTATCCCGATGCGGTGCTGTTCTTTCGTATGGGTGACTTTTATGAGACTTTCTACGAAGACGCCCAGATTTGCTCTCGGGTACTCGGTCTGGCATTGACTACCAGAAACAAAAATTCCGCCAATCCGATTCCCCTTGCGGGCCTTCCGTACCATGCGGTTGATGCGTACCTTAAAAAGATGATAAAAGCCGGCTACAAGGTCGCGGTGTGTGAGCAGGTCGAGGATCCTAAAAAAGCAAAGGGCGTCGTAAAACGCGATGTTGTCAGGGTAATAACTCCCGGCACACTAACAGACGACATACTGCTTGATGAGAAGGAAGATAATTTTCTCTGCGCTCCGTATCTCGGGCCAAAGGGCGCTGCCCTGTGCTGGGTGGATATATCGACAGGGCATTTCTACGCTCAACAGCTCGATGAAGACGCGATTGTTGATGAGATACTGCGGCTCTCACCGAGTGAATGCCTGGTGCCGGAGAAGAGAGAGCAGCTTTTCGGAGACGATTACGCCAAACTCGCCAAACAGCTATCCGAGATTTCCAGCATTGTCATTACCCATCGGCCAGGGTGGTATTTTGACCCTTACAGCGCGGAGAAATCTCTTCTAAAGCATTTTGGCACAAATACGCTTGAGGGTTTTGGCGTGGATGGTGACAGTGATGTTATACCGCCTGCCGGCGCTCTGCTGGAGTATCTTTCAGAGACACAGAAGACCAGCCTCGCACATATCCGTTCGATCAAACTTATAAACAAACGCAGCTTCCTGCATATTGATCAAACTTCTCTGCGAAGTCTTGAGATATTGCGGACTATGAGAAGCGAGGACAAAAAAGGCTCACTGTTTGACAGCATTGACCAGACACTTACCGGCATGGGTGCCAGAATGCTCCGCGGCTGGGTATGTATGCCGCTCAGGCAGGTTGACAGGATCACAGAGCGGCACACCGCGGTACAGGAGCTGTGCGATTTTTCGCAGAAACTTGATGATATTCGTTCTCAGTTAAAGAACACCGCCGACCTCGAACGGATAGTGTCGAGAATCAGCACGTTTCGCGCATCGCCAAAGGATTTTGTCCTGTTGGCCGATACTCTCCGCAAGATACCGGCAATGAAATTGCTGCTTAGCGAATCGGTTTCGGGGCTTCTCAAAAACCTCGCGCAGGGCTGCGATACAATGGAAGAGCTGGCGGATCTACTCGAGGCGGCGATAGAGCCGGAGTGTCCGAGCCATTTTCGTGACGGGGGTGTTATCCGTACGGGCTTCAACGCCGAGCTTGATGAGCTTCGCGGCATTTCAAAAGACGGCCGGAGCTGGCTGGCGGCCTACCAGAAAAAGCAGATAGAGCTTACCGGCATACAAAATCTCAAACTCGGGTTCAACAAGGTCTTCGGGTATTACCTCGAAATCAGCCGCTCAATGGCGGATCAGGTGCCCGGGGACTACGTGCGCAAGCAGACGCTGAAAAACGCCGAAAGATATATTACACAAGAGCTCAAAGAATACGAGGACAAGGTGCTTAGTGCACACGAGAGAAGCCTTGAGCTGGAGCTGAGTATCTTTGACCAGCTGCGCAGCCGCGCTGCGGGATATGCCTCGCGTTTGCAGGTGCTCGCCCAGTGCGTCGGCTGTATCGACTGTATTGCCTCGCTGGCGCATCTCGCTCTGCGGCGGGGATACATACGGCCGGAAATGTGCGGCGAGAAGGTTCTGGAAATAAAAGAGGGCAAACACCCCGTCGTAGCCCAGAGCCTGGGAAATGAGTTTGTGTCGAATGATCTTGAGCTGGGCGGCGAATCGGCGGATGTAATGATAATTACCGGCCCAAATATGAGCGGCAAGAGTACCTATATCCGCCAGAGTGCTTTGCTGGTGCTGATGGCGCAGATGGGCAGCTTCATACCCGCTGAATCGGCGCGTATCGGAGTGGTTGACAGGATATTTACCCGTGTCGGCGCATCGGACGAGCTGGCAAGGGGCCAGTCAACGTTTATGGTAGAGATGACCGAGACCGCCAATATCATAAACAACGCAACAGACCGTTCACTGGTGGTTCTCGACGAGGTCGGCCGCGGTACAAGCACCTATGACGGGCTCTCGCTGGCCTGGGCGATCACCGAGCACATTGCCAACAATATCGGCTGCCGCACGCTGTTTGCAACACATTATCACGAGCTCACGGAGCTGGCCCAGCTGCTGGACAACGTGAAAAACTGCAACGTCGCAGTGCGTGAATGGATGGATGAAGTGGTTTTTCTGCACAAGATAGTACCCGGGGGCACCGACAAGAGCTATGGTATTCATGTTGCCCGCCTTGCCGGACTGCCGGCAAGTATAACCGCCCGCAGCCGTGAAATACTTGATGACCTGGAAAGTACCTTTGTCAAAGAAGCCTCCGGAGAAAAACTGGCGAGAAACAAAACCGCTCAGCAGCCTCAGCAGCAACTTTTCGTTGAACAAAACAGAAGTGTGCTCGAGAAACTTTTAAACCTCGATGTCAATAACCTGACGCCAATTGAGGCGATTACTCTTCTCAACGATATCAAGAAAGAGATAAGAGAAAATTAGCCTTTTGGCCGCATAATTACCGTTGTGCATTCGGCGGGGTTGTATTCCCTGAGCATTTGGTTAATTTGCTCGGCAGTTACCGCTTTAACGTTTGCCACTTCGTTGTCAATAGTTCTGTATTCTTCGAGGTATGTCCAGTTGATGCCGACCTCTATCAGCCGTCCCATTGGAAGCTCATTTTTCAGGGTAATGGTACTTAGTACCTTGTTACGGGCCTTATTGAGTTCGTCCTCTGTTACACCGTCCTTGTGAAGTTTTTCCAGTTCGGCCTTGGTAATCTCGAGTACCTCAGCGCTGTTTTCCGTGCCGCAGCGGAGGTACGAGTATATGGCGCCCGTGCCGTCCATCGGGTCGTACTGGCTCGAAGCGATTTCGGCTTTTGCCGTGTCAACCAGGCTCCAGAAGAGTCTTGAGCCGGTATCGTCGCCGAGTATTACGCCTGTCAGCATCGCGGCGTACTTGAGCTCGTGCTGAGCGGATACAGACGGTGAAACAATGCAGATATGCTCTCGTATAAGCCCCTGTTTCTGTACCGTGTCTGTTTTGGCGTTTCCCTGGTATGCGGGTGTCTGGCGTTTTGCCCCTGAGGCTTTCCAGCCGCCGCAGTTGGTTTCTGCCAGCTTGCACAGGGCATCCCAGTCGAAATTGCCGCAGCAGACGAGAGTAAGGTTATCGGAGGCGTAGCGGCGGGAGAAATATTCCCGCATCTGCGAAGATGTAAGGTTTTTTATACTTTCATCGGTTCCCAGAACACTGTAGCCGCACGGGTGATTATTAAAGTGCAGGCTTCTGGCCCGATCCATTACGTCGAAGTGCGGCAGGTCCTGATACATTGCGATTTCTTCGAGGATGACGTTTTTCTCCATGTTGAAATCATCGTCTCGCAGCGAAGGGCGCATCAGCTGTGTCCAGAGATCGGCCACCTCTTCGAGGTATTCCGGCAGAACAGCGGCGTAGTAAACGGTGTTTTCCTCGCTTGTAAACGCGTTGAACTGCGCTCCGGTGCGGTCAAACGCCTCGTTCACCTCCAGTGCCGTGAGTTTGTCGGTACCCTTGAACATCATGTGCTCAAGAAAGTGCGAAACGCCGTTGATAGCGTCATTTTCATCACGTGCGCCGGTTTTTGCAAAGAAACCGACAGCGGCTGACTGTGCCGCGGGGTTGACTTCGCCGATTATATTTAATCCGTTATCGAGTGTTTTGTGTTTAAATTGCATAGTTACTCATAATTTGTGAATTCTGGTCAGTTCGTTGAGCTCGTTTTAAAAAGAGCATCTGGTGCAAACACCAACGCTGATGTTTTTACACTTTGATCTCTTTGGGCCCTATTGTAACAACTTTACATTTATCGAATGGGTTTGCCTCAAGCGCGGCGGTCATTGATTCGATAGTTACCGCTTCAATATTTTCCTTTATCTCATCAAGCGAACGTACGCGGCCCAGGAGGTTATAATCGCCTCCGATTGAGCCTGCTCTGTTCATGCTGGATTCGCTTTTCATAATAAGGCCGCTTTTTAGTCCGATCTTGGCCCTTTGCAGCTCTTCCGCCGTCAGGTCTTCTTTTAGCCGGTTGAGCTCTTTGCGTGTGACATCATAGGTCTGCTGGGCCTTATCCGGTGTGGTACCCGCATAGCATACAATGCCGGCGCGGTCACGAAGGCTGTTGTAATTGGCCCCTACCGCGTAGCAGAGGCCGCGTTTCTCACGAACCTCTGTAAACAGCCGCGAGCTCATACCGCCCGAGAGTACGGATACCGCTGCCATTAGATTGTAGTATTGGGCGTCTGATGCCGGAACTGTGGAGCACATAATCCCGATATGTACCTGTGAACCGTCGTGGGATATATGGTCATAAGCAGGGCTGGGGTTGGATTCCTGCATTTGTGTTTCACAATCAGGTTCCGAGTCGCCAAAAAGCTCTTCTAATTTTTTACACACGGCATCGAAATCGTATTTGCCCGCGATACTGAAAATCGCCTTGGAGGGTTTGAAACGGTCTTTGATTATAGAAGCCGTTTTTTCCGGATTCAAAGATTCGAGGTCCTCTTTTGAGCCGTATGAAGAACGTCCCCACGGCCGGCCGTAGAAATTCTCTTTGAGTTTGAGAACTACCTGCTGTCTGGGGTCGTCATCAAGTCCGGCAAGATCGCTGAGGGCCAGCTGACGCGAGAGCTCAAACTGCCCGGCATCAAGTTTGGGCCTCAAGACGACATCTGCGTATAGCTCAATGGCTCTGAGCAGGTTGCTCGCTTCCAAAGCGCTGGAAAAATTCATGCAGTATGTGCCTACTCCGCTGCCGCGGTGCAGACCCAGACCGTCAAGATTTTCCACAAGCCGGCGGCTGGTGTATTCGCCGGCGCCTCTGAACACCCAGTCAGAAATAACATTGCCCGCTCCCGAGCAGCCTTGAGGTATCCGAGATGTGCCGCAGGGAAGCATGATATTAAAGCTCACCGAGCCCACTTCCATGTGCTCGCCAAAGACCTTCATTCCATTTTTTAGTGTGTAACTGTCTATTTTTTCATTCATATTAAACCATTATATCTATTATGGACGTTTCGTACAGTTTTTTTTGATGATATTTAGACCGGCGGCTGAGACAAGCTGCTTGCTTATATCCATCGGCGTATAAATGACTGCATTCCCCCGCCGGCCTTGACCAGCATTACCGGCATATCGCAGCGTTTGGCAAGCTCCTCTGGTATAGAACTCTTGAATACCTGGCTGAGCATGGGTTTGTTGGATATGCCGACGATTACGAGGTCATATTCAGATGATTCCTTTATCAGGCTCTCAATTGTGCTTTGAGAGGATATCGTTTTGAAATCGAACAGAGATTTCTCGAGTTTTCGTTTTTTGCATTGAGTCTTTACAAAATCTTCGAGGTTAAAGCCGTTTCTGCCGGGGTTTTTAATCGTGCCGACAGTAATCTTTGTATCCGGCTCACCCGATGCCAGCATGGAGGCTACTTCCATCGCGAAACCGGCATTGGGGCCGCCGGCGGCGGGTATGAATATCCGTTTGAACGACTTATTGCCGCCGCAGTTTTTCAAGACAACAACGTTGCACGGGGCCTGCTCAATAATCGGGTCTATTGTAGAGCCTACGCTGAAAATCCCCAGCTTATGTTTGCCGTGCCAGCCCATAACGAGCATTTTTGTTTTCTTCTCACGAATCGCGGAGACGATACCTCTGGCAACATTGCGGCAGTACCTTATCGTGGTGTTTACGGGAAAATGCAGCGAGAGATAAAGCATTACCTCATAGATAGCTTCGCGTCCGGTTTTGACGTATTGGCCTGCCATTTCAAGCGGCATCTGCGAGGGGATGGCAACCATGTTGATAAGCTCAACCCGGGCATCTTTGGCACCGGAGATATGATAAGCCGCCTGCACAAGCTCGGTTGCGTTGGCGGGGTTTGAGACTGCGACCATGAGAGAGTACTTTTTCTCATCAGAGGAGGCGGATTTCTCTTCGTCAATGATCTGTATCTCATGTTCTCCGACGTGAGCCCTTGTGCGTGAATAGCCCCAGAAAATCATCACGCCCGATACAATCCATATCGGCGCGACAATCCAGGCTATCGCGCTCATGTGAACCAGCCATACCGCCAGTACCGCCTGGCAGACAATCGCCAGCAGCGGCGGCAGCGGAAACAGCGGCAGCATAAACCCGTATTCCAGCTCATCAGCCATACTCCTGCGTATTTTTATAACGCAGAGGTTGACTAAAAAGAACAGGAATAGAAACATGATCGACGCGCTGGAAGCCACGTCTGCCGTGGGCAGAAACGCCGCTACAAATAGAATTATGCACGACGAGGCGACAAGTGCGCCGTGAGGCGTGTTGTTTTTCGGGTGTATCTTTGAAAAGAACCTGGGCAGCATTCCGTCACGTCCCAGGGCAAAAGAGGCTCTCGTTCCTGAATATATTGTAGCGTTGAGGGCGGATGTCGAGGAAAATATTACCGCAAGGGTAAGGATAAAGTTCCCATAGGGCATTAAACGCCCCACAGCCTCGCCGAAGCCTTTTTCCTCATACTGGCCGATCCATGCCCAGGGCTCCACGTCTATGCCTTCGGAGCCGGCCTTGACGGATACCACAGTGGCGAAGGCAACAAGGACATATATGAAAGTTACGATGATTACAGAATAAATCATGGCTTTTGGAAGGTTCTTCCGCGGCTCAATCGCCTCGTCACCGGCCTGGGCGATGACTTCATACCCCTCAAAAGCCACATAGGTAAAACCCATTGTTATCAGGATTTTATCCCAGCCCTCGGGCATAAACGGCACAAAGTTTTCCAGCCTCGAGGGGTCTTGTACAACCGCGGCGATTCCGAAAAAACCGATCGTTATCACGAAAAGCGTCTGGCCCATGGTTATTATCGCGCCGATTTTGCCGGTTTCGCTGGAACCTTTGTAGTTGATAAATATAAACAGCGAGGCTATCGCTACGGCAACGGTCTTTTCCAGAAGGGCGGTTGTGTTAATCCAGCCGATAGCATCAAGAAAATGCATGGTATAAATCGCAAATGTAAGTGCGTACATCGCTCCGGCAACAGTCGAGGCGAACCACTCCATCCAGCCGGCAAGAAAACTCGTTCCCCGCCCGAAGGCTATCCTCGCGAAGTTGTACGCTCCGCCGGCGCGGGGGATCGCGGAGCTGAGCTCGGCAAAGCTCATCGCCGTCAGCATTGCCAGCAGGCCGTTGAGGGCGAATGTAAGGATAACACCGCCGGGGCCGCTGCGGCCTATGGATATTCCCATGCCCAGAAATACGCCGGCACCAATCATCATTCCAAGCCCCATCATGGTTATATGGAAGAGTGTCAGCTCGCGGGAAAGCTCCGGCGTCGGCATATTTGTATGTTGTTTATTCTTTTCTGGCATTATATTGTAAATGTATATTTTAAATACTTTGTGGAACTTTATAAAGGGGTTGGCAGGGCGGCTGCCGCCAGGTTTACTGTCTGCTCTTTTCGTTAATTATTTCCCGGGCGGTTTTATACCCCTCATGCCCGCGCTTTTCTATCGATGCACGCGCCCAGATGGTGAGTGCCGTTATTGCCGCAAGGGAGCATACAGTAAGTATTATCCCGATGATGATGTCGATATTCATATAATTATACTTATAATATAGTTTTAATTTCCAACATATTAAGGATTTGTATCTGACTTTTCAATATAATTCCTCAAATTCTCAATCAATTGTACGGAAGAGAAATAATATTATTTTCTGGGAAATAATCCTTGCCAATCAATGAAAATTTTAGAGAATAATATTATATTACTGAAAAATAACACTATTTTGCTGGTAAACTTCAATTTCTCGTATTTTTTAACACAATATTGTCTGGTGCGATTTATGAAAATCAATTACAAACGTTACTTATTGTATCTGCTCAGGTGGCAGCTCAGCACGCCGATACTTGCCGGTGTGCTGGTTGTTCTGGCAAGCTGGAGCAGTCTCTCGGCGACGATTATCGCCAACCTCATCGGCGGGCTGATATTTTTCTGGGTTGACAGGTTTATCTTCACCTCCAGCGCCCTCGACGCCCAGTGGCAGGTCGAGGAAAACATCCAGTGCCACGACTGCGGCAGAATCGCCCGCGGCTACCGGCTGGTCAAGACGCAAAACTACGACCGCACGGGCGGCACGCCGGAGTTCAGGTGCGAAAAGTGCTCACAAAAGAAAACACAAATACTCAAACAAGCCGGAGTTGCGATATAACACAATGAACAGGATATTTACACAAAAACTGAACAAAAACGGGCTTCTCTTCGGCGATGGTGCGATGGGAACCATGCTTTACAGCCGCGGCGTGTTTGTCAACACGTGCTTTGAACATCTCAACGTCAGCCGCCCGGAGCTTGTCCGGCAGGTACACGAGGAATATGCCGCGACAGGTGTTGATTTTGTCAAGAGCAATACCTTCGGAGCCAACCGTCTCAAGCTATCCAGGTACGGCCTCGGCGAGCAGACAGAGCAGATTGTATCCGCCGGCGTAAAACTCGCCAGAGAATCGTGCCGGCCCGATATGATGACAGCCGCTTCCATCGGGCCTCTCGGCGTTGATATCGGCAGCTATGACAAGGCTTTGCGGGCAAAAGCGGCGGAGGTCTTCGCCGAACAGGTGAAAATCTCGGCAGATGCCGGCGCGGATGTCCTCCTGTTTGAGACGTTTTCAAACTGCGACGAGCTGATATGCGCGATCGAGGCGGCATCGGCAAGCTGCGATCTGGAAATTATCGCCCATATGACGATAAATGATTCTACAGAAACAGATTACGGCAGCCGGATAGACGAATCCATGCGCTGTGTTTGCCGGTATGAAAATGTCGCTGCCGTAGGGCTCAACTGCTCTACCGGTCCGGCGGCGATGCTTGAGAGTATCGAGCTTGTACGCGGCGCGGTGAACAAACCGCTCTCAGTTCAGCCAAACGCCGGCTACCCCAGAAACGTTGACGGACGCACGCTTTATATGTGCACGCCGGAATACATGGCGGAATATGCCAAACGTTTCTACGAGAAGGGCGCCCAGGTAATCGGCGGCTGCTGCGGAACCACGCCGGAGCATATCGCGGCGATCATAAATGCAGTCCGGCCGATAAAGAAAAGTGTAACTTACAAACAGCCCGCAATTAAAATACCCGCGGAACTGGCAGAACGGCTTGAACCCGCGCCCCTGGAGACAAAATCCCAATTCGGGGCAAAACTCGCCGCCGGCGAAAAAGTAATCTCAATCGAGGTTTCGCCGCCGCGGGGCTTTGAGCTCTCCGCCCTGATTGAAAAGGCAAAACTCTGCAAAGACCGCGGCGCGTGTACGATAAATATCCCCGACGGCCCGCGTGCAAGCAGCCGGCTAAGCGCCATGGTAACAGCTCTGATGATAGAACAGCAATGCGGGATCGAGACGATACTGCACTTCTGCTGCCGCGACAGGAATATTATCGGGATGCAGTCCGACCTGCTGGGGATACAGGCTACCGGCTTGCGGAACATGCTGATTGTAACCGGCGATCCGCCAAAACTGGGGGATTTTCCCGACGCGACGGCGGTTTTTGACCTGGATTCTATCGCACTGATAAAGGTTATCCGCGAGCTCAACCGCGGCATAGACATCGCCGGCAAATCGCTGGGCAGACGGCTTGAGCTGGTTATCGGTGCCGGCGCAAATCCCGCCGCGGCAGAGCCGGAAAGGGAAATCCAGCGTTACAGGCAGAAAATCGACGCCGGCGCGGAATATTTTGTCACCCAGCCGGTATTCGATGATGAGAGCCTGCTGCGGTTTCTCGATGCGGCCGGCGGCAGTGTGCCGGTGATAGCCGGAATATGGCCGTTCAGCAGCCTCAAAAACGCCGAGTTCATGGCAAACGAGGTTCCGGGGGTCAGCGTTCCCGAGCGGCTGCTTGAAAGGATGAGCAAGCTGAAATCACGCGAGGACGCAATCAAAACCGGCATAGACATCTCACGCGAGATGATATCCCGAATAGAAGATACCGTCGCCGGTTTTGCCGTCAGTGCACCTTTTGGCAATGTCAACATCGCCCTCGAAGCCGCCGGGCTGTAAGCGATTCAGGCTTTTAGTGTTATGCGTTTTTTCTGCGAATAACAGCCGCTGCCCCCAGAGCGAACAGGCAGATCGTTGCCGGCTCGGGAAGGGCCGGAAGCATTACTTCGGTTTCGGATCCAACCTGGTTTCCATCTTTAGTCAGCCAGGCTACTCCCGATTCCAGATATGGCAGTTTTCCGTAAATCTTGAATCCGCCCAGCGAGCCCGCAACGTTTGTGAACTCACCACTGGGGTTAGCTTCACAATTCGGACCGTTGTAAGTGAATTCAGAAATAGTCCAGTTTTCCGGGGGGATTATCTGGAGGTTTCCTCCATAGTAAGTCGGCCAGCGAAGATGAAAGTCGTTTACCGGAGAGTCTATAGATTCTAAATTCTGCCAGGCGAGTGTGTAGTTGTAAAGGTACGGATAGTCAACCGCTGAAACCTCGTTTCCCGGATTTGCAACAGGGTCTCCGTCTGCAGGCTCAAATGTGAATGAAAGTACAGCAGCCGAGGCTGATGTGACTGCGATAAATACACATACCGCAATTGTAAAGAATTTTAAGTTTTCCATTTTCCCATCTCTCTTTTGAATAAAACTCCATGTGCATAAAACGCCGCATAACCTGGGCAATTGATTTTTGAAATGCAATTAAAACCATATTGGTTTTCGACCACAGCTCTACTCAATTCCCTGCGGCTTACAATCTCTTCTATTCTATGTTACCAGTATCGAGACGTAGAAGTCAAGAAAAAACGTTTTTTATATATATAACCTTGTTTTCAATGTATTTACAAGTTTCCATAAATTTTGAAAAAGCGCAGACAGACCGCTTAAAAGCCGCAGTTCCGGCTGTGGGTGTGAAAATTATGCCGCAAAAGGTGATTTAATGCGTATCAATCCGTATGCAGCCAGTAGCCGGCAAAAATTGCCAGGTCGGCAGAATCTACGGTGCAGTCACCGTTGAAGTCTGCCGGCACGGGATTGTTACAGTCTTTGCCCAGTGAGACTTCCAGTCCGATTGTCTGGGGCATCTGGTCTTCCAGAAACTGTGTTCCCGCGGCAAGTGTCTGTGAAATCACGTTATCTTTGGCCGCCGTATCGCTGTATGCGTATGTAAGCTCACCGACCGTGAAGCCCTCGCCGGTTATGAGCTGCTGCGCATCTGTGATGCTAAGCCCGCTACAGTCGGGAACGGTGAAGACCAGCTCAACCTGCCAGGCAAGTATTGGGTAGCCTCCTGCCAGCGGCATCTTCCATATATCTTCCGTGCCGTTAGTGTCTTCGCCGACGAAATCCCAGCCGGCGTCGAGGAATGACTGCTGCTCAGCCATTTCTGCCTCGGTAAGCCCAATAGAATCAACTGTATATCCGCTGTAACCGCCGCCGTAAGTTTCACCTATTGCGACTGTTATCTGCCCCAAACTGCTGGAGTCAAGATTCCAGCGGCAGTGGTCGAAAGTGCAGTTTGTGTCCAGATAGTTATAGCTTTCCTGGTAGCCGCATAGACCGCCAATTACCCAGCCGCTTGGCAGAGCTTCTGTAAGTCCAACAGAAGAATAGCAGTTGCGTACGGTGTATTGGTTTCTGCCGGTTATACCTCCGAAATAATTGATCGCCGGCACTGACCCTGTAACATAACAGTTGAGAATTTCAATATACCTGCCGGCGCTTCCGACCAGGCCGCCGACATTTGATTCACCGTCTATGTCAATATTTGCCCAGCACTGGCTAATAACCGGAGCTGCTCCAAGCGAGCCTGCCGAACCGACCAGGCCGCCGACCTGCCATTGAGCACGAATATATACATCCGCTGAGCATCTGAGCATTGTCTTTCCAAAACCGGCGAAGCCGCCGACAAGGCCGCCGGTTCTGAAACTCCTGTCGCCGGCGACGAAGTTGGAAATTGAACCGCTTGCATGGCAGTCCGTCATGTCACCCAGCAGAGAGCCGCAGAGAATACCTACATTGTCGCCCGATGCGGTAATATCCGCGTTTTCCAATGTCAGATTGCTCAGAGAGCCCTCTTTGAATATGCCGCTGAAGAGACCGGCGTAACCGGACTCTGATTCAATCGTAAGGTTGCTGATAACATGGCCGTTGCCGTCGAATGAACCGTTAAACGCCCCGTCACCGTAGCTTGAGCCTGAATAGCTGCCTATCACAGCGGAGGTGTAAACAGTGCCCGAAAGATCAAGATCAACCATAAGTACATAATCTGCAAAAAGATAAGGCGAGCCCTGCTGTGCGGATGCAAGAACGTTAAAATCCGCCATATCCTCAATGAGGTAGGGGGTTTCCGGTGAGCCGTCTCCGCCGCCGAGATTTCCGCCGGCGCCCAAAACTTCGATTGAGGTCATACTGAATAAATAGAAACACACCAAAACAATAACACCGCTCAATAAAGATTTCATTTTGTCTCCTGTATCAAGAGTTTAATATTAAGCCGGTTAAGCTCTTGAAAAAATACAAACCAAAACCAGCAACCATTTTATGTTATTATAGACAGAAACCCGCTCCCTTTCAACACCTTTTTATTTTTTCGTTTTACAAAGCCGCTGAGTTTTTTGTGTGAGCAAATTCCACTTCGGTGAAACCCTTCTAAAAAAACGAATTTTATCAAAAACCGGCGTTTTTGAGGCAAAAACCTTTGACATGAAAGGAGATTTCTTTATTATTTATGTTCTTTAAACATAGACTGCGTTGTAAGTACGTCTTGAAGAAATACTAATTTTAATGTAACTTATATTAGGAGAACTAATTATGGCAACAAAGGTTGCAATTAACGGATTCGGCCGCATCGGCCGCGCTGTGGCGCGTATCATCCTGCAGAAGGATAACGGCCTCGAACTGGTAGCTATCAATGACCTGGCAGACCCGAAGTCTCTGGCTCACCTGTTCAAGTATGACAGTGTAATGGGCAGATGGAACGGCGATGTCTCTGTCAACGACAACGGCCTTGTAGTTGACGGCAAAGAAATCAAAGTTACCGCAATCCGCAGCCCCAAAGAACTGCCCTGGAAAGAAATGGGCGTTGACATTGTACTCGAGTCAACCGGTATCTTCCGTACTCGCGAAAGCGAAAAAGGCGGCTACGGCGACCACCTCACAGCAGGCGCCAAGAAGGTTGTACTCTCAGTTCCTTCAAAAGACGCAATCGACGCGACAGTAGTTATGGGTGTAAACCCTGACGCTCTTAAGCCTGAGCATACATGCACGTCAAACGCAAGCTGTACAACAAACTGCCTGGCTCCTATCGCCAAGGTTCTCAATGACAGCTTCGGTATCAAACGCGGCCTGATGACAACCGTTCACGCTTATACAAACGACCAGGTTGTTTCTGACATGATCCACAGCGATCTCCGCCGTGCGCGTGCAGCAGCACAGAACATTATCCCGACAACAACCGGCGCTGCTGTAGCAGTCGGCAAGGTTATCCCCGAGCTCAACGGCAAACTCGACGGCTTCGCACTTCGCGTTCCCGTTATCGACGGCTCATGCGTTGACCTGGCGGTTGAACTGAACAAAGACGTTACAGTCGAAGAAGTAAACGCCGCGATGAAAGCAGCAGCAGAAGGCCCGATGAAGGGTGTACTGGCATACTGCGAAGACCCGATCGTTTCTTCGGACATCATCGGCGATCCGAACTCAAGCATCTTCGACGCCAAGAGCACAATGGTTATGGACGGCAACTTCGTTAAGGTCGTATCATGGTACGACAACGAATGGGGCTATTCAAACCGTGCTGTTGACCTGATGGAAATGCTCGTTGACAAGATGTAATTCTTTAGAATGAAGAATTCAGGAGTTAGAATTTAGAATTCTCCAAACTCCGGCATCAGTAAAAACCAAAACGGTCTCTGTTCTTAACCGGACAGAGGCCGTTTTTTTATAGACATAAGAACTTTCTTGCTTGAAATGCGTATATCTTATGCTATACTTAAACAATGCCGAGTGAAGTGAAATTCAACAAAGTTAAGAAGATGCTCGAAGACAAGGGATACAAACTTATCAGGATTTCCGGTTCGCACCATATCTTTACAAAACCGCAATGCCTGCCAGTTAGTATCCCTGTGCATAACAGAAAGGTAAAACCGTTTTATGTCCGACAAATTGAAAAACTCTGAAAACCTGACAAAACCATTTGATCAAGATATCGAAAAGACAGCGAGGCAGATAGCAGATAAATACCAGATCGTCTTGACTCATGAAGACGGCATGTGGTTTGGCCGCGGACTTGAGATGCCAACGGTCTTCGGCGAAGGCTCGACCCCTGATGAATGTACCGAAAACACAATAGAGGCCCTCAGCTCCGCGGCAGCGACGATGCTCGAAGCCGGCTGTACACCGCCAATACCTGCCAACATCGGCAAGCGGAGCGAGCAGGTAAACATACGCCTCACGGTTGAGGAGAAAAAAGTGCTTGAAACATGTGCAAAATCAAGAGGTTACAGGGGTTTGGGCGACTACATGAGAGCCGGGGCGTTGGCATTTTCATGATAAGGTAAAACGGTTATTTTCCCGCAGAATCTCGATGCAGCAGAATCGAAAAAAGTTTTATCTGTAAACTATTTATTTACATTTTCTGTAAATTTAAAGTTGAACTTTAAATTTGCAGAAATTTTGCTATAATTTCCATAAGTCGATAAATGCAAGATATATAGGAGTTACAGCATGGCAAGAGGAAAACCTTTGGTGCGGCAGTGGAATCTGCTTAAGGCACTTCAGTCACATAGATTCGGCGTTGATACAGAAACCCTGGCACAGTGCGCCGGCTGCAGCAAGCGGCAGGTACAAAGAGACCTTGCGGTTCTTGAGAGCGTGGGTTTTCCCGTGAGTTTTGAGATGAGAGATTTCGGCAAACGTTTCTGGAAACTTTCGCCGCACTTCATCGAAAATGAAGGTATGATACTCAACCTGACGGAGGTTTTGAGCCTGTTTTTGAGCCGGCAGATGCTCTCGCCGCTTTCCGGGACACTTTTTGGCGACGGGCTTACCTCGGTGCTTGAAAAGATTAAATCCATCGTCCCCAAAACCGCACTTGACTACTTTTACGGGCTGGAAGATTCACTTCTGGCACGCAGCGTAAAATCAAGCGACTACTCAAAATACAGCGGCATAATACAAACGATAAACAGCTGTATCCTGGAAAACACCGTGCTGAGACTGACCTACGCATCGCCGAGCAAAGATGCCTATACCTGCCAATACCACCCTTACGGGCTGATCTTCTTTGAATCAAACCTCTACTGCATCGGTTATATGAGCCGCTACTCACAGGTTCGGGTGATAAAAATCGACCGGATAAAAGACGTTGAGCCGACAGAGAAAAAATTTAAACGCCCCGATAATTTCTCACTCGGAGAGCATTTCAAGGGCAGCTTCGGCATAATCACCGCCGGCAAACCGCAGAAAATAATAATCCGGCTCTTCGGCTGGGCAGCGAGAGAGGTGCGGGAACAGCAATGGCACCCGTCACAGAAAATTATAGAAGACTCTCCGGATGAGCTTCTGGTTGAGTTCGAGTTGTCAAATACCATAGAGTTTACACGCTGGATACTCGGTTTCGGAGCCAACGCAAAGGTAGAATCTCCGCTCCGACTCGCAGGGGAGGTTGCCGCTCAGATAACCCGTATGCAAAAAAGGTATCAATAATGCTGCCCTGTAAGAGTTCGCACTTTAGTGCGCCTTGTCTGAAAAAAATAACACGCTGAAGCGTGAACTCTAACGAATTACGCCGCTCCAAGTTCTGCAAATCGCCCGTATTCTGATTCCTCAGACCAATAATACATTTCCGTCATTATTGCGGGTAAACCCCTTATTGTCAATGGAATTATGTCAGTTATTGGTTGCCAAAGCTGTGTTACAGGTATATAAGGTTTTTAAGTTGGTCTGACAATTTGCTGATTACCGACGGTTTTGAGAAAATTCGTGTGCCAGTGAGACGCTGCAATAAAACGTCGCCTGCACAATATATGTTATACACGCGGCAGTCCGTAATTGTATTTGTTGACATTTTTAGGCTTATCTGTATAAATGATTTGATGTGTGATGCCTTTGAAGTGAAATTTCGGGCGTTTATGGCTAAAATTTATAGCTGATAACAGAATTGTTAAATAAGGTGCAAAAGCAAAATGCAGGAAATAATGCCGATATCCCAAACCGGTGACGAAAAACTCAAAGCCGAACTGGACGAGCTGAAAAAAGAAGCCGCCGAGCTGAGACAGCGTGTGGCCGAGGCCCGCGAGCACGGCGATTTAAAGGAAAACGGCGAATATATCTACGGCCGCCAGAACCTCTCGTTTGTCGAGGGGCGTTTGCGGGAGATAATGGGCAAGATCAACTACTCCGAGGTTACCGACTGCACCGCGGCTCCGCTCGATACAGCCGGCTTCGGTACGGTTGTAAAGGTTCGTGACCTTGACAGCGGCCGGGAGATCGTGTATCAGCTGCTTGGCCCGTATGATTACGACCTGACTGAAAACAGCATCTCGATCCTCTCGCCGATCGGCAACGCACTGTACGGCCTGAGTGTCGGGGAAAAAGTCAGCGTAAGTGTTCCCCGCGGCGAATCAAATTTCGAGATACTTGAAATCACCGCCTCTGAATTTAAATAAATCGGGCTCTCCGCTGTGATCTGATAGCCTTACAGACTTCAATATGAGGATAAAAATATATGAAACTTCCGGAAATTAACAATCCGCGTGCGTTTAAAAGCCTGTACGCAATAGACTTCGGTGAATACAGCTCTGTCGGCTTTACCGGCAGGGAGGTCGCTGAGCTGCTCGAGAGTGAGAGGTACCGCGGCGTAAAGGTTTACCGTATCCATAACGCCAGACCTGACGGCACTATGGAGCTAAAGGGCGTGCAACGCGAGACGTTTGAACTTGAGAGCGGGATGTTTTTCTACGCTGATGACGAAGACCAGGCGCGGCAGTATTATAACCGGCTGGTTGAGATCGCCCTCAAGGCCTCACCGCCGGAACGGGCGAAGGTGCACCTTGCAAAAACGGGTGATTCATTCGCTGCCGCGATAATCTATCCGGCAGAGGCGGATGCGGATTTTGCTGACTGGCTAAAGGCCGCCGGTTACATGACCAGCGGGTTTGTCGAGGGCGGCATGTGCAGTGTCAGCAGGTACTATCACGGCAATGCGGAAATACTCGAGAGCAGACAGCTCTTCGCGGCGGACGAAGTACGCCACCGCAGCGGGGAAGAGCTGCTGGCGGATATCCGTAAACCCTTGCAGCGGTACGCTTAAGTAGAGTGAAAAGGAGAAATGGTTCTTATTTTTCTGTAGAGCAAATTCACGAATTTGCTCCAACCGTTATATTTGCAAAGTTAGTGTTGATAGTTGATACCTGTAACACTATGAAAAGTTTTATAGCCGGATTTATGCTGCGGTTTTTCGCGAAGAAGCCGCCGAAAATAACCGATGCCCAGGCTCACGGGGCATCTCATTCGTCCAATATGCGCAAACTTGGAATCAGCCTCAGCGATCGCGCCCGCAGCCGAATGCGCCGAAAATGGCTCAGGAGAAAGTAAGCCCTGAAATAACGAAAGTTTATTGTGCGTTTTTCCTGAGCTTGACAAGCACAATCTCGCTTCGCGTGCCCAGTCTCATTCGCGGCCCCCACGTACCCGTGCCTGATGTGCCGTAGATATAGCTTCCATTATACTCGTGCAGCCCCGTAAGGTGAGGATGCGCCCATTTTACGATGAAGTTGAACGGGAAAATCTGCCCGCCGTGTGTGTGGCCGGTTAGTGTCAGGTCAATGCCGTATTTTTCTACAGTTTCCGGATTTACAGGGCCGTGGCTCATCAGGATACAGTATTCTGATTCATCTATTTTCAAAGATTCAATAAAGCCCTCTAAATCATCCTGGTTCTCACTGTATTCGATCCCGGCAACAACAAAGCTGCAGTACTGCGTCCATTCATTTCTGAGGATTTTAACGCCGGCTTTTTCAATCGATTCATTTACTTTTGCTTTTCCGGCATAGTATTCATGGTTGCCGTTGACAAACAACACAGGGGCGCTGAGCCCGCTCAACATTCCGATGGCCTTCCGGGTGGTTTTGTTGTGGTTGTCAACAAGATCGCCGGTAATCATAACCATGTCCGGCATAAGTGCGTTTGTCTCATCAATTACCCTTTGCAGATAACCGGCACTTACAGAGCCAACATGGATATCAGATAACTGTACAATATCAAAATCAGAGGGGCCCGGGATTGTGATGCTTTTGATCCGGATAAGCTGGGCGTTTATAATAGCGTATATCACGAGGAGCTCGACAATTGTAAGTATTCCTATGCCGGCAATGTGTGGTTTTATCTTGATAAAAAGCCTTAGAATTTCATAAACAAGCAATGCTGATAGCAGCAGCCAGAGCACACCGTACCAGCCCGCCGCGGCGGTGTAAAATATCCGGCTCAAGACATTGCCGTAGTGCGACTGGTAAGCTGTTGCCGCGATTAAACTTACGCTTAAGAGTAAAACAGCCGCCCAGAAAAACAGACCCTTTCTAATCGCAAAGAATCCGCAAAGTCTTGCCAGGACGTAAAAGTTCATCCCAAAGGCTATAAGAAGAATTACAGTTATAAACATAAATCACCCTTTTTAAAAAGAACTTAGAATAACAGCCTGACATTAAACCGTTTCTGTAAAGACATTTGCCCGTTTACCGACAGTACTAACTGAATTTACGCAAAACAATGTATAAGTCAAACTAAAATATAATATCGAATCCATACTGTTTTTGATAAATTCTTCTAATATAATTTTTATGTAAATCATGCGGTATTATACTTAAGTCGTTTGTTTTAAATGTATTAAGCGTTGGGTAGTTGAAGAATGTGTAAAACTTTTTATAAAAACTTTTTAAAAGCCCTTGACGTATATTAAAAAACGGTTATATTTTCTCGTCTCACTTGAGTTAGCTCGGGTGGGTTATACGCCTTTAGAGGCGGTTCTTTGATAAGCGAATAAGCGACAGGACTTGAGAGCCTGCTTTTCCTTTAATCGGGTTTAGAGGGCTTTAGAAGATTGGGCTCGTAGCTCAGCCGGCTAGAGCGTTCGCCTGATAAGCGAGAGGTCGGAGGTTCGAGTCCTCCCGGGCCCACTGGCAGAAATCTTAAAAAGATTTCTGCATTTGAGATTTCAAATTTGAGATTTGAGATCTGTTTGGTCTCGGGGCTGTAGCTCAGTTGGGAGAGCGCCTGGTTTGCATCCAGGAGGTCGTCGGTTCGACTCCGTCCAGCTCCATTGCCGCAGATAAAACCTGTGGATCTGGTATTTCAGATATGAGATATCAGATAAAGATCTTTTAAAATTTAATACAGTTGACACAAAAGTAAAGAATTCTAACAATTAGCGCGATAACGATTTAACCGAATCGAAAATCAGAGCAATAAGGATATTTATTTTTAGAATTTAGAATAGGGAATTTAGAATTAAGAATATTTGATTCTGACATTTTAGATCCTTTATCTAAGTTCAACTCATTATAAGACTGGCATTCATTAGAATGTTATCTTTAGTAGAGCGGAACACATCAATTGTAGAATAAGGTTTAGAGTTAGGTAAATCCTAATTCTTAATTCCTAATTCTTAATTGATTTAGATCAGTAATTGATTGATGTGGTCAAGTTACTAAGGGTACATGGGGGATGTCTAGGTATCGAGAGGCGACGAAGGACGTGGAAGGCTGCGATAAGCCCGGGGCAAGAGCCAAACATCTGTTAATCCCGGGATTTCCGAATGGGGTAACCTGTCAGGCCGGCGCAAGCTGTGCCTTTCGTCAACGGCTGAATTCATAGGCCGTTGAAGCTAACGCAGAGAATTGAAACATCTTAGTACCTGCAGGAAAGAAAATCAACCGAGACTCCGTCAGTAGCGGCGAGCGAAAGCGGACAAGCCCAAACCGGCGTGCTTGCATGCCGGGGTTGCGGGCACCAATACTAGAGTTACAAAGAAGCATATTATAGGAACGATCTGGAAAGTTCGACCATAGATGGTGAAAGTCCTGTACTTTACAATATAGCTTTCTCTTTTGGTGTACCAGAGTAGCACGAGACTCGTGGAACCTCGTGTGAAGCTGGGGGGCCCACCCTCCAAGGCTAAGTACTCCTCGATAACCGATAGTGCAAAGTAGCGTAAGCGAACGATGAAAAGCACCCCTTTTAGGGGAGTTAAAAGTACCTGAAACCATGTACCTACAAGCAGTCGGAGCCCTATTTAATATGGGTGACGGCGTGCCTTTCGCATAATGAGCCGGCGAGTTAACGTCTGTTGCAAGGTTAAGCACTTCCGGTGCGCAGCCGCAGGGAAACCGAGTCTTAATAGGGCGTAGTTAGTAGCAGGTGTTAGACGCGAAACCAGGTGATCTACCCATGGCCAGGTGGAAGGGGATGTAAAAATCCCTGGACGACCGAACCCACTAACGTTGAAAAGTTAGGGGATGAGCTGTGGGGAGGAGTAAAAGTCTAATCAAACCTGGAGATATCTCGTTCTCTCCGAAATAGTTCTAGGACTAGCCTCAGTTAATACCTTACAGGGGTAGAGCTACTGATTGGGATTGGGGGGCCACCAGCCTACCCACCCCTACCAAACTCCGAATACTGTAAGGCTTATGCTGGGAGTCAGACTATGTGCAATAACGTGTGTGGTCAAGAGGGGAACAACCCAGATCGCCAGCTAAGGTCCCGAATCATTGCTAAGTTACTAAGGAAGTCAGATTGCCCAGACAATCAGGATGTTGGCTTAGAAGCAGCCACCATTTAAAAAGTGCGTAATAGCTTACTGATCGAGCAATTTGGTGCCGATAATGAACGGGAATCAAGCAATGAACCGAAGCTGCGGATTTGTATTTATACAAATGGTAGGAGAGCGTAATAGTCAGCGTCGAAGCGGTACCGCAAGGAGCCGTGGAGCGTCTATTAGTGATTATGCCGGCATGAGTAACGATAAAACAGGTGAGAATCCTGTTCGCCGAAAACCTAAGGTTTCCTGGGGAAGGTAGATCCGCCCAGGGTTAGTCGGCCCCTTAGTCGAGGCTGAAAGGCGTAGACGATGGGCAGCAGGTTAATATTCCTGCACTATGTAGATGGACGAAAGCAGTGACGCATTTTTTAAGGCAATCCCGTGATTAGTCGAGCGGGTTTCGCAAGATCGAGGCCGTATATGATGCCGAAGTTGCCGGCAAAGGTGCCGAGAAACAGCTGCTGTAGATTGAAATCTGCATAACCGTACTAAAACTGACACAGGTAGGTGAGGAGAATATCCTAAGGCGCTCGAGAGAACCGTTGTTAAGGAACTCGGCAAATTGACCCCGTAAGTTCGCGATAAGGGGGCCCTATCCCGATTCGTCGGGAAGGGGACAGAAAAGTGGCACTGGCGACTGTTTACCAAAAACACAGTTCTCTGCTAACACGTACAGTGGATGTATAGAGAATGACGCCTGCTCGGTGCCGGAAGGTTAAGGAAGGCGGTTATCCGTCACTTGATTTATACGGAGATACACAATGTATTATGTATATGTACTTTATGAAGAAAACACAGAGAAATGCTACATCGGTTACAGCAGTGACTTGAAAACAAGAGTCTCAAGTCATAAGTCTGGCAGTGGTTGTAAAACCACCAGAAATGGTAACTGGCATTTAGTTTATTATGAAGCATATATGAGCGAATCAGATGCGAGAAAACGTGAGAAACGTTTGAAGAGCGGCAATGCCCGCAGACATTTGATGAATAGAATACAGAAAAGTTTAATGTGTAAATCAAGTGACGGAGAAGCTGACGACTGAAGCCCCGGTAAACGGCGGCCGTAACTATGACGGTCCTAAGGTAGCGAAGTTCCTTGTCGGGTAAGTTCCGACCTGCATGAACGGCGTAACGACTGGTGCACTGTCTCAACAACGGACTCGGTGAAATTGTAGATGTGGTGAAGATACCACATACCCGCGGCAAGACGGAAAGACCCCGTGAACCTTTACTGCAGTCAGGTATTGGTACCTGGTATATCATGCGTAGGATAGGTGGGAGGCTTTGAAGCGGTTCTTCTGGGAATCGTGGAGCCATCGTTGAAATACCACCCTTGGTGTATTAGTTATCTAACTCTGAGCCTTGAATCAGGACAGAGGACCGTGCTTGATGGGCAGTTTGACTGGGGCGGTCTCCTCCCAAAGAGTAACGGAGGAGTACAAAGGTACACTCAGCATGGTTGGCAATCATGCGTAGAGCATAAAGGTAGAAGTGTGCTTAACTGCGAGAGTTATAACTCGAGCAGATGCGAAAGCAGGTCTTAGTGATCCGGTGGTCCCGTGTGGAAGGGCCATCGCTCATCAGATAAAAGGTACTCCGGGGATAACAGGCTTATCGCCCCCGAGCGTTCATAGCGGCGGGGCGGTTTGGCACCTCGATGTCGGCTCATCACATCCTGGGGCTGTAGGCGGTCCCAAGGGTTCGGCTGTTCGCCGATTAAAGTGGTACGCGAGCTGGGTTCAGACCGGCGTGAGCCAGGTCGGTCCCTATCTGCCGTGGGCGTTGGAATCTTGTGGAGATGTTTCCCTAGTACGAGAGGATTGGGAAGCACTGACCTCTGGTGTACCAGTTGTGCTGCTAAGTGCATGCTGGGTAGCTAAGTCGGGAAAGGATAACCGCTGAAGGCATCTAAGCGGGAAGCCCACTCCGAGATGAGGATTCCATGATTAATATCTGAAGGACCCTGGAAGACTACCAGGTTGATAGGCCGGATGTGTAAGTGCAGAAATGTATTAAGCTAACCGGTACTAACGTCCAATAACTTGACCGCATCAATCAATTATTGATTATAAACTAATAGTGAATAGTGAAAAACTAATAGTGAAGGATTCAGCCTTGGGCTGATACTTTTTACAAGTACCAGCGAAGCGAATTCGACAACTATTAGTTAATAGTTATTCACTTATATTTATTAGTTTAACAAATATTCTTATTGAATTTGATTACAGCGTATTGATAGATTCTTTACGTGTCAACTGTAGTAACTTTATATACAATACGGTTTAAGTGAACAACTAATAACTATTAGTTATTCACTATTAGTTATTAGTTTACCCAAACCGTTTAGTAAATGAACTTGCCGGTGACCATACTGTTGGGGAAACGCCTGATCCCATTCCGAACTCAGAAGCTAAGCCCAACCGGCCGATGATAGTCCCTTGGGCGAAAGTAGGTTATCGCCGGCATTATGAAGCCCTTCTGGTTAAAACCAGGAGGGCTTCTTCTATTTTATAGTATAGGGCGGAGATGGTTTTTAAGTAATAGAGCGTATTATTCCGCCCTCAAGGCGAAGTGCGGTGCCGTTAATGGCATCGTTGGCAGCGATGAAGAGAACTGCCTGTTCAACTTCCAGCACGTCTATGAACCGTTGTATCAGCGAGTTTGGCTCGTGGGTTTTGAAATAGTTTGCGGTCAGCTCGTTTACGTCCTTATTCTCGGCCTCGGCGAGTGAATTGAAATAGCGTTCAACTCCCTCAGACCATGTCGGGCCGATGACCAGACTGTTTACGGTAACCTTTTTACCTTTTGTCAGTTCCGCCAGCGCCCTTGAGAGTCCGATAACGGCTGTCTTTGTTACGGAGTAATGCACCATCTGGGGCAGGGGTTTTATGCCCGCCTCGCTTGTGATGTTTATAATCTTGCCGCTGTTGTGCTGGAGCATTCCCCTGAGAAAATGCCGGCAGAGGCGGACAACACTCATAACGTTTACGTTCCAGTAGTGGTCCCAGTCAAAATCGGAAATTTCAAAAAAATTCGTGGTCTTAAAAACCCCGACATTATTGACCAGAATATCCAGTTTTCCCAGTTTATTGATTCTCTCGCACATGAGCTCAAGCTCTTCAGGTTTTGCGACATCGCCGGAGATGGCTATCGGTTCTCCAATAAACTCCTGCAGAGCAAGATACCTCTCAGCCTGCCGCCGCACCTTTTCCTGTTCACGGCCGTGTATGATCACTCTGGCACCCAATCGCAAAAACCCCTCGGCAATAGCCTTGCCGATGCCGGAAGTTGAACCCGTTACCAATACAAGTTTGTCCTTAATGACCATAATTTACCTCCGTAAACTAATCTGAAATAATTATCCTGTGCGATTTATTCTCCGATGATTTTTACCAGGACTCTCTTTTTGCGTTTTCCGTCAAACTCACCGTAAAATATCTGTTCCCATGGCCCAAAATCGAGCTCGCCTTTTGTGATTGCGACAACTACCTCGCGGCCCATGACACTTCTTTTGAGATGAGCGTCTGCGTTGTCCTCGAATCCGTTGTGGTCGTACTGATCGTATGGTTTTTCCGGTGCCAGTTTTTCGAGCCAGCGTTCAAAATCGCGATGCAGCCCCGGCTCATCGTCATTGATAAAGACGCTGGCGGTTATATGCATGGCGTTTACCAGCACGAATCCCTCTTTTATGCCGCTTTCACGTAGGCATTCATTGATTCTGGGTGTGATATTGATGTATTCCCGACGGTTTTTGATGTCAAACCACAATTCTTTTCTGTAACTTTTCATGTTGTAATACCTGTAATTATGTTTATCAAATACCATTACAGTCAGAATGGGCAATCAAAGACATCAGCCCGAAGCCCATTTAATGACGTCAAAAGTATTATAACACATAAAACCGTTTCTGGGAACAGTTTATTCCAATTTTAATGTAATTCCAACCATACACGTATTTAGTGTTGTTGAAAAACTTAAAAGTTACAGTTTTTTTGCCGGTGTTAAATATTTATTCCTGGGGCAGGTAGCCTTCGAGCCAGTTATCCGTGAGAATCATCAGGTCATAGACGTCAACCGTCCCGTCCTGGTTTATGTCGCAGCGGCTGTTCCAGCCGGCATCTGCCGCGGTTGTGTTCCAGGCAGCGGCAAACGCGGCGAAGTCTTTATTGTCTATAACGCCGTCAAGGTAATAGGGGGCGATATCGGCCGTGCGGTAGAAACGCTCTATCTCGAGAGATGGGTTTGAATAGTCCAGCAGACCGCCGTAAATTTTCAGGTTAAACTGTGTAAAAAGGTTTGTTCCGATGATCCCGTCAAGGTTGCCTCCGGCAGGGGATGCGATGTCATAAACGACTACCGGCACATTAGTTGCGATAAACCATTCGCCGAAGATCGGTATCTCGAGCCGGTCTATATAGAACCCTGGAGCCATTTCTGAGCCGCCGGTTGCGTCCTTAATTTCAACTTCAAAGTCAGGGTTTGAGCCGTCGAGCCCCAGAAGGGCGGCAAGTGCTGATTTAATAACCGTTACCTGGGCACCAGTGTCGAACATAAACTGAGTTTTTTCAGTTGCTTCGTTGCCGTTGTTTTCGAGATTAACATATTCGAGAAAGAAAAGACTCTGCTGAGGCACGTATGAGAGTGAGAGGGTCGAGCCGACCTGAGGCCGGTACATCAACTCGTTCATGAGGTAATCCATGTCATAAAAATATGACACGTCGGTAGAACCTGCGGGGTTGTATCTTAGCGGTACGGCAGTGCTATAGTCGGGTATTTGTGACTCCCAGCCCTGATAAATTGTAACATCAGGTGTGGAATAGGTTTGCCCGTCTCGCTGAAGGGCTATTCTGTTTTCGTTGTCAATGACTGTTGTATAGCACGCCGCAATCGGACAGCCAATGGCGGTGGGGTTGTCAAATTCGGTATATCCCAGTCCAACGCCGAAAGAGAGGTTGTAAAGTCCCATCATGGAGCTAAGGTCAGCAGGTGAGCCTGGACTTTGGTCATCTATCGCTGCCAGACCCTGGACAAAGAGCCCTATTGGCGCTGTAACTCCCAGGTCAACCGTTCCGTTAGCACCGGTGATCTGCATTACGTTTGGTGTAAGGTATGAATAATTGCTGTCGGGATACATGGAATGCGAGGTATCGAAGAGGTTGAGCAGCACAGAATTCTCATAGCTGATTATTGAGACCGATGCACCCGTGTCAAAAAGGCCTATCGCGAAGTCTTCCGACGGGTTGGGGGCGGTGTAGTTGCCATAGGGGCTTGACGCGGGCGATGCGGTCATTTCGTCCTCTATGCCTGCATCTGTCGTTGTAAGTGCCACCAGCGGAACAAAGCCGCCGATGGGAGGTGAGTCGATCGTGTTTGCGGGCGGCTCTGCGGCGGTCTGGGATTTCATAATGGATTTAGTTACAGGTTCGTTGTAAACCTTTATTTCACCAGTTTTTATTGATGAAGCAGTAACTGCCGCCGCCGTGAGGGCGGCTATGTAAAGAACGATAGACGATTTCATGGGTTACCCCCATTGTAAAAAGTGTTGGAAGGTCATATCCGCCGCGGTTGGCAGATTTTCATGACCAAAGTCTGGAAATATCTCCAGTTTTTTGTCGGCTTTTATATTGTTATAAGCGGCAAAGATGCTTGAGGGCGGGCAGATAGTGTCACGCAGGCCGACAAACATCAGAGTTTTTGCTTTTATTTTCTCGCTAAGGTGGTAACAATCTATATATCCGAGCTTTGTGAAAACTTCTGTTTCTTTTTTGTGCAGCGGGTCGAAACGCCTGAAATACTGCTTTATCTCATCGTAAGCCTTTGTTTCCAGATCAAGGCTCCATACTCTCTGATAGTCGCAGAGGAAAGGGAAAATCGGGGCAATTCTGCTGACCCTCGGTTCAAGCGCTGCACAGGCGAGTGTCAAACCGCCGCCCTGGCTTCCGCCGAAAGCGCCAAGGCGTTCAGAATCGGTTTCGGGCATATCTAATACAATCTTTGCCAGCATTGCCGTGTCAAGGTATATATCCCTGAAGAGCAGGTTTTCAGGCGAGTTTTGCAGACCGCGTATAATATGCCCGTCATAAGTGTAGCCATCTACTGGGTTAACGTCCTGGGAAAGGCCTCCCTGTCCGCGGCAGTCCATCGCCGCGATGATAAATCCGCAGCCGGCATATCCGAGCAGGTCCGCCCAGTCGCCTGCGCTGCCGCTGTATCCGTGGAACTTGAGCAGTGCGGGTAATTTGCCGGATATTTTTTTCGGCTTACATAGTTTTGCGTGGATTCTCGCACCCTTGGCGGAGGAGTAGAACATGTCGAAGCATTCTATGCCCGGCGTCTGGAAATCAGCCCTTATCAGCTCAAAAGCGGGGTCAATAGTCCTAATCTGGGCAACCGACTCGTTCCAGAATTCATCAAAGTCATCTGGTTTTGGGTTTGTTCCGCGGTAGTCCCGGAGTTTATCAAGGGGCATATCAACTATCGCCATGTTTATTGAGCCTTTCTGTTACATCTATTTGTATCTGCCGTTTTTAGTACGTAGAATAATTCCAAAAGATTGGATAAATCTGGTTGTTATCGCCGAATTACTTAAAATATTTTTTAAGTTTATCGACCATATCTGTTTTTTCCCAAGTGAAATCAGCGAGGTTTCTGCCGAAATGTCCGCCTCTTGCGGTATTTTCATATATCGGGCGTTTCAATTTGAGATAATCAATGATTTCATGAGGCGTGAGCGGGAATAACTCTCTGACAGCGGCCTCGAGATCTCTTTCTGAGACTTTTGCCGTTGAGTTTGTTTCAACATAAACGGAGATAGGTTCGGCGATACCGATTGCGTAGGAGAGCTGCAGCTCGCAGGAGTCAGCGAGTTTTGCCGCTACGATATTCTTGGCGATGTAGCGTGCCATATAGCTTGCCGAGCGGTCAACCTTGGAAGGGTCTTTGCCGCTGAATGCGCCGCCGCCATGGCTGCCGTGGCCGCCGTATGTGTCAACGATAATTTTCCTGCCGGTAACGCCGCAGTCGCCTTTGGGACCGCCGATAACAAATTTACCCGTAGGGTTTATATGGTATATCGTTTTATTGTCTATGAGTTTAGCCGGTACACAGGGCTTTATGACCTTTTCGATAATCTGTTTTTCCAGCTCGCTTCGTTTGACGTCGGGGTCGTGCTGGGTGGAAACGACAACAGTGTGCACTCTCTGTGATTTGCCGTCGAGGCTCTTTTCGATAGTTATCTGTGACTTGCCGTCTGGCCTTAGCCAGCTAAGCGTGTTTTTCTTGCGCAGTTTTGTGAGCTGGTCGGTGATTTTATGTGCCAGATATATACTCAGCGGCATGTATGATCTTGTCTCGCTGCACGCATAGCCGAACATGATTCCCTGATCGCCTGCTCCCTGCTCCTTGTGAAGGCCTCTGCCCTGGTCAACGCCCATGGCGATATCAGGGCTTTGTTTGTTAAGGGCGGTTAGAACTGCGCAGTTTTCATAGTCAAACCCAAGCTCGGGCCGAGTGTATCCGATGTCTTTGATTGTTTTTCTGGCGACGTCCTGAATGTCAACTACCGCTTTGGTTGTGATTTCGCCGGCTACTATTACAAGCCCTGTACTTACGAGAGTTTCACATGCTACTCTGCTTTCGGGGTCCTGTTCGAGCATAGCATCAAGAACCGCGTCCGATATCTGATCGGCGACTTTGTCGGGATGTCCCTGTGTTACTGATTCACTTGTGAAAAGCAGCCCTGCCGAAGCAGGAGATTTCTTTATATTTGATTTTTTCTTAGCCATTTATTGACTTTCTAAAAGTGGTCATTGGTTGGTATCGTTTAAAAGCCAGTTGTATTTTCTGAATTTTATATCAAAATTAACTTTTGTAAACAGGATTGTATCCTGTGGTTCTACATATTCACTCGCCAGGTTTAGGTATGCTCGGGTTTCTGTATCTCTTGCCCTGAAACGCAGATCCGTGCTGTGGCTTTTCATGATATAATCTTTAAACATCTTAAACGCCGGGGGCAGGTAAATCTTTCTTTCTGAATAATTTACATCTACTCCCTCTGGTGATTTTATGAAGGCTTTGAGCTGTGCTTCAAGCTGTTTTTCAAGTTTACTGCCGATGTAGGCATCTTTTCTTATGGGTGGCGAGCTCATACTTGCGTAGCAGAGCCCGAAAAATGCTTTTGTGTTGTCAGTCAAAACGGCGATTGCCTCCTGCATCTCGTCAAGAGTGTACTCGGTTCCCATGATGTTAAAATATTTTTTTGTTCTCGGGCTGCTTATGTGCATTATGCTGTTTGCAGGATAGAAAAACAGCTTGAAACGAGATGGCTCAATCGGGTAATTGTCGATAATCAGTTTTATCGCGGAGATATTGTGAGCATTTATCCAGAAGGCTACCTGGTCGTCCTGTTCCCATTCGGCAAACTCTATGATATCCACGTCGCCGAAATCTTTCATCAAATGGATCAGGTCGGAGCGTTTGCGGCGAAGGTTGGCGTAATCAATAAGCCCATCATCTGTTACGTGCTGGGAAAGAAACTGGTCGCAATCTTTGAATACCACGTGAATGTATTCTGGTTCTGCCTGCTGCTCAGGCTCCGGCGATGGTTCACTGTCTTCTGGGTTCTGGCCGGATTTTTCCTGCGGGTCAGGCGGTGTGTCGCCGGTGTCGCCTTGAGCTGTTTGGGTCGGCTCAGAGGCGTCAGGTTCAGCGGCAGTCTCCGAGGAAGCTCCTTGAGCCTGGTCTGTGCCGCTGTCTTGGCCGCCGTAAAGAATTGTTGCGGCAGCGATGGCAAATATAAGTGTGAATACGACTAAGTTGTTGTAACTAAGAATTTTATACATTAAGTAATTGTTAAAGTAAGCATAAACAATAACGAAAACAAATTATTATAAACATTATATAATTGAATAATATACTATCTTAACTTTGTTCTATAAAATTACCAGTCAATTTTTTTATCCCGTTATCTTTTCCATATTAAGGCAACCCCGCGGCGGGCAGTAGTGAATGGTTTTGCCTTGAAAACTGATATCATTTGTTTTGTATGCACTTTTTTGCTGTGAATGATTGTGTTTGTTTTGTTTCATTTTCTTTCATATTGCTTTCCATTTTAGCTTCCGAATGCTGTTTTGGCTTGCAATAAGGCGATAATCTGGTAATCTTTTTGTGTGTTGGCCGAGATAGAACGGCAAAACGGTACAAAACTATAAGAAATTTCACTTTTTTATTTAACAGGAGAATCAGATGGCAGGTAAAACCGCTATTGAGGAAAAATGTATTCAAACAATCCGCTTTTTGAGCGCAGAGGGCGTTCAGGCGGCAAAATCTGGTCACCCTGGTATGCCTATGGGTATGGCGGCGGCGGCTTTCGAGATATGGATGAACCAGATGCGTCACAATCCGGCCAACCCCAAATGGGACAACCGCGACAGGTTTGTTCTCTCTGCGGGCCACGGCTCGATGCTTCTTTATTCAATGCTGCATCTGACCGGATATGATCTGCCTCTTGATGAGCTGAAGAATTTCCGCCAGCTCGGCAGTCTTACTCCCGGCCACCCCGAATACGGCCACACACCCGGCGTTGAGGTTACGACCGGCCCGCTCGGGCAGGGAATCGCAAACTCCGTGGGTATGGCAATCGCTCAGAAATACCTTGCTGAATATTTCAACCGTGACGGTTTTGATATCTTCGACTACAAGATTTACTCTATCTGCGGCGACGGCTGTCTGCAGGAAGGTGTCTCGGGTGAGGCTTCTTCACTTGCCGGCCATCTGGGGCTTGGAAATATAATCCTGCTTTATGATGACAACAGCATAACTATCGACGGCGAGACAAGCCTCTCTTTCACCGAAGATGTCGCAAAGCGTTACGAGGCGTACAACTGGCACGTGCAGGAAATCGGCGGCGACGGTACCGACCTTGACGCACTTGCAAAAGCAATAGATAACGCCAAGGCGGAGACTTCGCGCCCGAGTATCATTAAGTTCCGCAGCCATATAGGTTTCGGCTCGCCTAACTTCCAGGATACGCACACTGCGCACGGCGCACCGCTGGGCGATGATGAAATCAAGCTGATGAAAAAGAATTTCGGCTGGGATCCTGAAAAGAGCTTTGAAATCGCCGATGATGTCAAAGAGCTGATGGGCGGCTGCACTGCCAAGGGCAAAGAGCTCGAGGGAGCGTGGAACGAAATGCTGGCTAAATACGCCGATGCCTATCCTGAGCTGGCTAAAGAGCTTAACGATGCCCGCGAAGGCCGGCTGCCGATTAACATTGATGAGCATCTGCCAATATTTGAGGCCGGCTCATCTGTTGCTACACGCAAGGCTTCCGGCGAGACAATCGGAGCGCTTATGCCAAAGCTGCCGCTGGTTCTTGGCGGCTCTGCAGACCTTACGCCTTCCAATAATACCCATTTCAAGGGTGCGGTTGACTTCCAGAAAGACACTCCCGAAGGCCGGTATATCCGGTTTGGCGTCCGTGAACACGCCATGGGAGCAATTTTGAACGGCATCAACGTCAGCGGGCTTCTTCGCTGCTACGGCGGTACGTTCCTGGTGTTCAGCGACTATATGCGAGGCGCTCTGAGGGTGGCGGCATTGAGCGGCTATCCGAGCATATTTGTCTTTACCCATGACAGCATTGGTGTCGGCGAAGACGGCCCGACACATCAGCCGGTAGAGACTGTTGCTTCTTTGAGGGCGTTTCCGAATATGCTTGTATTCCGTCCGGCGGATGCCGTTGAAACGACATACGCCTGGAAATATGCCCTTGAGAATAAAGATGCGCCTGTCGCTATGTGCCTGACGCGGCAGAATCTGCCGACACTTGACCAGAATAAATATAATCCCGCCGCAGAAGGTGTGGAAAAGGGCGCTTATGCCCTGAATAAGGTTGATAATCCCGATGTTCTGCTTCTGGCAACCGGATCAGAGGTTCAGCTGGCGGTTGCCGCGGGCGAGAAACTCGAGGCCGACGGGATAATGGCACGTGTTGTCAGTATGCCCTCGTGGGAGCTTTTCGAAAAGCAGAGCCGCGAATATAAGGATTCTGTGCTGCCGCCAAGCGTAACCGCAAGGGTAGGCGTAGAGGCCGGAGTTGACCAGGGATGGTATAAGTATCTTGGCCTTGAAGGTAAATTCATAGGAATGAATAGTTTTGGAGCATCAGCGCCGCAGGGTGAATGTTTCAAGCACTTCGGCATTACAGCAGAAGCGGTTGAAAAAGCCGCCAGAGAGCTGGTAAAATAAGCTCTGTATCAAAATCTAAATGATAAACAGGCTGCTCACTAATGGGCGGCCTGTTTTTTTTATGGGCTTATCCCGCGTTGGGCCGCCGGCGTAACCGCCCGTTTATCCCGATGTACGCCTCGACGGCTCTGGCGGGGTAAGTTCGGCTGTGCGGTGTTTGGAATAGGCTGATTTGGTGATCTTGGCGAGGTTTTGTTTGTTGCCGGTTTTTAAGAGAATTCGGAAATCTCTATACCTGCTCATTGCTTGGAAGAAACTTAATCATTATACAAATTTGCTTTATTCCTTCACGACCTTCATTTACTTCATGGTTTTAATTATTTACCATGAAGGCATTGAAGGTAATGAAGAGATTTAGTTTATTTCTTCATGCGTTTCATTTACTTCATGGTTTGTTATATCACAAAACTGCTCAATCCGTCTTTTAGTATTGGGACATTGAAGTTGATTAGGAAGCCTTGGCGTAAGCCCGAAAGTTTCATATACGATATTATTTGAGCTTCATGAATCGGTTTGATTAAATCTATAGCTTTTAACTCAATGATTATTTGATTCTCAACGACTATATCAATTCGATAGCCGCAGTCGAGATGAAAGCCTTTGTAATTGACCGCAAGAGGCTTTTCCCTCTCGAACTTAATGTTGTTTAATCGAAATTCATGACAAAGGCATTGCTGGTAGGCAGATTCGAGCAAACCCGGACCGAGGGACTTGTGTACGTCTATGGCGCAGCCTATTACCCTGTTGGACAGCTCACTGAACTGGATATTCTTATTTACTTTTGCCATTATTTCTGTCTCATTTTATTTGACAATGAAAACATACCAATTAATGCAGAGTTTTCTGTTTAGTTTTTAGAGTCGTTTTGCACTTTTTTATTTATTCCTTCATGACCTTCATTTACTTCATGGTTTTAATTATTTACCATGAAGGCATTGAAGGTGTTGAAGAATGTCTTTGTTTACTTTCAAAACTTTTACCCATAAAATAAAGGGAGCAAACTTTTCTGTTGCATGTTATTTCTAATAAATACTTTACATAACAGTTTGAAATACGGTTTTTCCTTTATGCCTTGTCTTGTTATACCCTATATATCATGCAAAGATTTACTACCAATTGAGCTCGCATCGTATTATAGGCAACCCACTGACAATGTCAACAGGATGCCTTGCTTGGGTTTCGCTGTTATGAGTGACATTTTTACGGCTGTGATGGGTTTAATTCGGGTTTGCGGCGGTGGTGAGGGCAGAGGAAAATCTTTTTATAAAGTTTTTTTTAATAGAAATTTATGTGTTTTACTGCAAGTATTATAATGCTTGACAATGGCGGGCAATGTGCTATATTAGAATGTTGTTGATTTGACTTTTTTTAATTACAGGAGTTTAAAATGAACAGCTTTAGTGAGCTTGTGAAGAAGTGCCGCAGTTACCGGCGTTTTGACGGCAGCCATCAGGTAGCCAAACAGACCCTCATTGACCTTGTAGGCCTTGCCAGGTTTACCGCCTCCGGGGCGAATCTCCAGCCGCTTAAATATATCATAAGCTCAGATGAGCAGAAGAACGCAGTGATCTTTGATTCACTTGCCTGGGCCGGATATCTGACTGATTGGGACTGCCCGGCCAAAGATGAAAGGCCCAGCGGCTACATCATCATTCTAAATGATACGACAATCGCTAAAATCAGCGGTTACGATCCCGGCATAGCCGCACAGACCATCATGCTCGGCGCGGTTGACAGGGGCCTGGGCGGCTGCATGTTCGGCTCAATTAACCGCAAAAAACTTTCTCAAAATCTGAAAATACCAGAGAAGTATGAGGTTCTGCTGGTGTTGGCGATCGGAAAGCCCGTAGAAACGGTAGTTCTCGAAGATGCCGATGGAGACATAAAATATTACAGGGATGAAAACCAGGTTCACCACGTGCCCAAACGCACACTTGATGAGCTGATTCTCGATCTGTGATGATGGGAGTGCTTTACTTGCTCTGAGAGGAGTTTGCTTTATGGCGTTTGTGCTTAATTTGATCTGGTTCATTCTCGGCGGGTTAGTGCTATGCATTACCTGGTTTCTTGGCGGGTTAATAATGTGCATAACCGTAATTGGGATCCCGTTTGGAGTGGCCTGTTTCAGGATAGCAGGATTCATAGCATTTCCATTTGGCAAGGATATAATTGACGCGCGGCTTCTCGGCGAAAAAAGAATAACCGGAACTGCTTTGATGAACTTTCTCTGGATCGTTCTGGCGGGAATATGGCTTGCTATATCGCACGCAATCGCGGCGGTGCTTTGTTTTATAACCATAATTGGAATCCCCTTAGCCGTGATCCACGCCCGAATGGCGAGGGTCAGTTTTGCGCCTCTGGGCAAGAGGATAGTCATAAAGTCTGAGGTAAGAGAAGCAATAAAGTACAATACCAGAGCTAAAATAGAAAAGCGTAAAAAGGCATGAGTTAAAAAGAGAAATCAAAATATTTTCTCTGATTTTTATCCGCAAGGCAGTAATTTGGTATTTGCAATTAATTCAGCTATATGTTATAGTAGAATTATGAGTTTTGTTTTTTGAAATGAGATGATTGTTTAAATGCAAAATCTATTAAAAGTTTCAATATAATGAGATTTATTAAAAAAGGAGATACTAAAATGCCTAAATTTGATGGAACAGGACCTGCCGGCCAAGGTCCGGGAACCGGACGCGGCTTAGGCCGTGGGCAGGGCGGCGGCAAAGGCGCAGGAGGCGGCCCGTATGCCGCAGGACCAGGCGGAAATTGTGTCTGTCCCAAATGCGGCCAGGCTTTGCCTCACAAAACAGCTCAGCCCTGTAATCAGATGACATGCCCCAAGTGCGGCAGTAAAATGACACGAGGTTAAATATTTAGAAAGGAAACTAATTATGCCGGAATTTGCAAATCCCTTCAGTTGTCTTGCAAATGATAGAAAACTCACCGATGCGGAGTTGATCAGATCAATCCGTTTCATGATAGCCGCTGAGTATGAAGCCATTCAGCTTTATATGCAGCTGGCCGAATCAACAGACAACAAACTTGCCAAAGAAGTTCTCATTGACATAGCTGACGAAGAGCGTGTTCATGCGGGCGAGTTTTTGAAACTTCTTCACCATCTGGCACCCGATGAAAAAGATTTCTATGCCGAAGGAACCGAAGAAGTAGAAGAAATGATCGAAGAGTTAGAGAAAAAGAAATAACTCGCAGTTCTTCAGATTCTTGACATATTTTGCAGCGGCGGAATTCTGGCTCTCAAGCCGGGTCTGCCTTCAGGCGGTTCCTGCCGGTGATTATAAACAGCCGGCGCAGCGCGTCCGGGTAGAATCGCTGCGCCGGTTGGCAAAAGTTAAATTGTACTTATAATCCGGTCAAATGCGCGGGTGTCTTTTGAGTGGGTCAGAATTTCGGTTCCCATCCGGGCTCGTATTCGCGGCTCCACATTTTTATCGCTTTGGCATTGTTAATGATATGGCCGCTTGCGGGGTCGCATTCTAGGGTTGTGTTGAGCTTTGCGGATATATTCGCCAGATGCCCCAGCAGTATCGATTTGTGGCCTTCATCAATCGGGGAATTAACCTTGCCTTTGCCGATAATCGCGTTTATAAGGTTTTCAGCGTGATAGTCATTGAGGCCGGGGTCAATCGTGTTTGTGCTGCTGGTATCGCTTTTCTTTCCGGGGGCTTCTTCTCTGATTAGTTTTCCGTCCAGGTCGAGGATCTTGTATCTGTTGGAGTAGTATTCTATGACGCCTTTATCGCCGAAAAATGCTACGCCGCGTGTCTCACGGTCGTAGGTCTTGTATTGACTGCCGCTCAGGCCCTCCCAGGTAATCATTCTATCGTCTTTGTACTGAATAGCGATATTTTGGGTGTCCCAGAATTGCCAGTCATCCTGATTGGGGTAGTGTATCCTGCCGGCAGTGCTGTTTACTCTTTTTGGGTAATCAACCTTAAGCGCCCAGCGTGCTACATCGAGCTCATGTGAAGCGTTGTTCAAAGACTCGCCGGTTCCCCAGTTCCAGAACCAGTGCCAGTTGTAGGGATGTATGTTGTCACGGTAATCAGTCCTGGGTGCCGGGCCCTGCCAGAGGTTCCAGTCAAGATACGCCGGTACATCTACCTTTTTTCCATAGCCGATAGGGCCGCGTTTATTTGAGTACCAGGTTTTTGCGTAATAAACATCGCCGATGACACCGCCGTGAATCTCGTCAATCATCTGTTCAACGATCTTGAATGACCGCCGCTGGTTGCCCATCTGAACTATGCCTCCGTATTTTTTCTGTGCGGCTATGAACATCTCGCCCTCTGCCGGGTTGTGGCTGCACGGCTTCTCTACGTAAACGTGTTTTCCTGCCGCCAGTGCCGCAATACCCATAGGAGCGTGCCAGTGGTCTGGAGAGGCAATTACCAGCAGGTCAACTTCTTTGTCATCCAGAGCCGAACGGAAGTCTTTGATCTGTTCGGGGATTGAACCCTGTGCCTTTTCAACAGCCGCGGCTGCATCCGGAAGGTATCTGCTGTCAACGTCAATTACATATTTTACCCGGCAGTTTGGGATAGAGGCGAATTTGGAAGCGAGGTATTTTCCCCTTGATCTAACTCCTGCAACGGCAGCAATAACCTTATTTGAAGCGTAATTCTGCGGTGCGGCAGGTGCGAGCCTGGAAATAAAAGAATACGTAAGTCCCGCGGCAGCGCCGAGTTTGCCGAAATCTCTGCGTGTAATCTGGTTTTTCATTTTTTAATCCTTTTTCAGTAAATAGTTTCCGGTGTTAGCTTAATTCAGTCAAGCTCTCTGATTTTTATACTCCTGAAATGCACCTCATTGCCGTGGTCCTGCAAGAGGATGTGACCTGTGTCGCGTTCTCCGAATGCCGGCCATACGCGGTATTTGCTGTATGCGACCAGTGCCCGCCACATCTGATTTCGGCGTTGGTATTCCACCATCTTGAGGTTGTTGAGCCAGTGTTCAACATGGTCTCCGCGTACTATTATATGTGCCTGATTCCAGTAATTCTGTCCGTGAAGCCGTTTGCCGTATGGGGCATCAGCGGCAATCAAATCGTACAGCGAGGCGAGTGTGCGGTTGTCGTTTACGCCGGCTTTGGCATCAGGGTGGTGTTTGTCGTCGAGTATCTGGAATTCACAGCCTATGCTGGAGCCTGCGCCTTTGTTGAGCTCGGTATCCACAAAATATTTTATGCCGCTGTTGGCACCTTTTGTAAACCAGAAGTCAACCTTCAGCTCGAAGTTTTTGTATTGCTTTACGGTGACAATGTCGCCGCCGTTTTCAGATTCTCCGCCGCCGGAGCTGTGGACAATTAGCTCACCGTCTTTTACTGACCAGCCTTTATCCGGGAAGCTCTTTAGTTTTGCCCCTCTCCAGCCGTTTGTTGTTTCTCCGTCAAAGAGCAGTTTCCAGCCTTCTTCCTTTTCGCGCTGACTGAGCTCATTATGCAGATAGTTGATCTGGCGTATATCTGTGTTTTCCGGCATCAGGTTTTGATGAATATTTTCCGTCATAATTCTGACGTTTTTCCAGCTGATCTTTGCCCCTGGTTTGGGTGTGGCGTGCACCTGAAGCCCAATAAAACCCTGCCGGACGTATTTATCCTCTTCTATAAGGTCTGCGCAGGGGACGCCGTTTACCCAGGTGCGGACCCTGTTTCCAACGGCTTCTATACGGAACCTGTTCCAGCCATCGACATCAAATGCGTTTCTGGCGGGTTGGTTTTCGTAAAGGGGATATAGCCACATTCTGCCGGCCTCATCGTATATGCCGCCGCTCCAGCGTCTTTCTGCCGGGTCGCATTCTACCTGCAAGCCGCCTACACGGTCGGTCTGTTCGTTCACGATTTGGCTGCGTATCTGAACGCCGGAATTGATCGGCTCATGAAGTTTCATGTCATATTCAAGAATGAAGTCCTTGAATTTTGCCTTTGTGCATAAAAAAGTGTTTATCTTAGAGTCTTTGCTCGTGCCTGTGATGACACCGTCCCTGATAGAAAACTCTGAGATGCCTCCATGTTTTTCCCAGGCATCGAGATTTTCTGCCGAGCTGAGGTAAAACCATCCTGGAGCGGCTGACGCTGCATAAGTTATTGTAAGTAAGGTGAATAAAAGAAATGCCAGGTTGAAGTTAAGTTTTTTCATTTTCAATCCTTTTCTGTAAAAAGTTGCACAATATTGTTGTGAAATTGTATAATACTTACTTGATATCAAATTAAATTGTATTATATTAACGTAATGTGTTGAGTCAAGGTTTTTTTCTCAGCAGTAATTGTTATGGCTTGGTTTTAACAGAAAAGGTTTTAAACATGCAGACAGGCAAAGAGTTAATAGATGCTATGTTAAAAGGCGGGCGTTACGAGCGTGTGGGGGTGTTTGATTTTATCTGGGAAGATACAATCGCCGGCTGGAAGCAGCAGGGACTTCCGGAACAGGAAAACGGCAGCCCGATTCACATCGCCTCACATTTTGGCTGGGATATCGATATGGTTGGCGGCTGGCTGGACTATATGCCTCTTAAGGGCTATGATGAGGTGGTTGAAGAGACGCAGGACTGGCATATACGCAGAAACGGTGCAGGTGCCGCTTTCAGGTACTGGAAGGGCAAGTCAAGCTGTCCTGAGCATATCGATTTCCGCATGACAAGCCGCAAAATCTGGGAAACTGATTACCGGCCGCATCTTCTAAAGCTCGACCCGGGCAGGATCAATGAAAAACTGATGCGTGAACATCTTGCGGCCGGCAGAGAGGGCGGCAGGTGGGTTTGTTTTACAAAGGCGTTTATATTCGAGGTGCTTCGTCAAAGTCTTGGAGATGTGTGCATGTATGAAAGTCTGCTTCTGGATCCTGAATGGATACATGATTTCAACCGGGTTTATACAGATTTTTATAAGATGCACTACACCTATATGTTTGAGAATATAGGCAAACCTGATGGAATGATACTGTGTGAGGATATGGGCTATACAGGTGCGGCGTTTTGTTCAGAGGCTGTCTTTGAAGAGCTGTTTTTCCCATATTTCGCGGAGATAATAGAGTTTCTCAAATCGCACGATGTTCATGTTCTGCTGCATTCCTGCGGTTATGTTCAGCATCTTGTGCCGCGTTTTGTTGAGCTTGGATTCGAGGGGATACATCCTTTGGAGGTAAAAGCCGGCTGCGATGTACGCAAGGCTGCCCGTGATTATGCGGATAAACTTCTGTTTCTGGGCGGGCTGGACAAGCGGGTTTATGAGAGCGGGGACCGTGAGCTGATCGCGAGGGAAACGAAAAAAATTATTACGGACATGAAGGCCCTCGACGCGAGGTTTGTTTATGCTCTGGATCATTCACTCTCGACCGCTGTGAAATACCAGGACTATCTCTATGGACTGGAAGTGTACAGAGAAAATTGCGGTTATTGACGAAAAGCTGACCCAAAAAGCCGCAGACCTTTTTTCTGCCAGAGAAAAAAATCTGGAAACCTGAGTTTATAAGTCTATAATCTAATAAACAAAGCAGTATTTGAAATTATTCAGAAAAAAGGCGGTAAAATGAAGAAAAACGCAGTGATAATTGTTGTTCTTGTCGTTCTGGCGGCAGTTTTTGTAGGGATTGGAATCAGCCGCAAGGGCAGTGATGCCGACTCGGACGGTTCGTTGACGATAGGCGTAATTCCCAAGGGTCTTACACATGTTTTCTGGCAAAGTGTAAAAGCCGGTGCTCAAGAGGCTTGCGACGAGGTTGGAGCAGATATGTACTGGAACGGCCCCGAGGTTGAGAGCGACCGTGACAAGCAGATTCAAATCGTAGAGGACCTGATGATCCGCAATGTATCGGGTGTTGTTCTTGCTCCGCTAGATGCCGAGGCACTTGTGCCTGTTGTAGAACGGCTTTATGAGCGAGAGATACCCTGTGCAATAATCGATTCGGGTATAGAAACCGATAAATATCTCAGCTTTATATCCACAGATAATTATCTTGGCGGCCAGTTAGCTGCCAGGCGCATGGGCGAGATTCTCGGCGGCGAAGGAAATGTGATCGTGATAAAATACGCTCAGGGCTCGGACTCCACCACTCAGCGTGAAAACGGTTTTATCGAGACGATAGAGAATGAATTTCCCGGGATATCGATAGTAGATACCAAATACGGGCTGACTACGGTTGAAACCGCACTCCAGGCTACAGAAGACCTTTTGACCAAAAATCAGGACGTTGACGGTCTTTTTGCCTGCAACGCGTCCACCTCTGTCGGTGCGCTTCGCGGGCTTGAGAGCCAGGGCCGTACAGAACGTATCAAGATGGTTGGCTTCGATGACGAAGACGCTATTATTAACGGTCTTGTAGAAGGCAAGGTTGACTCTATTGTCGTGCAGAATCCGTTTAAGATGGGTTATGAAGGGGTTAAGGCCGTTGTCGCTTCAATCGAAGGCAGGCCGGTTGAAAGACGTATTGATACCGGAGTAAAGGTTTATACAGCGGAAGACCTTAATGATCCCCAGGTCCGCAAGGCCCTTCGGCTGGAATAGCCACACAAAGAAAATCAGCGGTAAACAGTAGATTATGACAGAGAGCAAACAAAATCGTTCTGTATTGAGCATGGCCGGCATATCTAAGTCGTTCGGTCCGGTGCGGGCGCTGAGCGATGTGAATTTTGTTGTTCGCAAAGGCACTGTTCACGCCCTTGTCGGCGAAAACGGGGCCGGCAAATCGACACTGATGAAGGTTCTTGCAGGTGTGCACAGGCCCGATTCGGGCACTATCCGGATTCAGGGCAGAGAGCAGACCTTCAACGGCCCTCACGATGCTCTAAAAGCCGGCGTGTCTATGATATATCAGGAGCTTGACCTCGCGGAGGATTTGAGTGTTGCGGAGAATGTTTACCTTGGCGGAGAGCTGAAAAAAGGCTTTATGCTAAATCAGGCTCTGATGAATGAGCGGACTGATGCGCTCGCCGCAGAGTACGGATTCAATATCAGCTCAGGCGCGCAAGTCTCCGGGCTTTCTACCGGCGATTGCCAGATAGTAGAGCTGTTAAAAGCCCTGCACAGAAACGCCAACGTTATCGTAATGGACGAGCCGACATCTTCGCTGAGTAAAACCGAGGCTTCAAAACTCTTTGAAATTGTGCGAAATCTCCGCCGCGGCGGCATCTCGATAATCTATATCTCGCACCGCCTCGAAGAGGTTATCGACCTGGCCGATGATATAACCGTTCTGCGTGACGGCAGTGTGGTTCATACGGGAAAAATGCAGGATATGGATATTCCCCGAATTGTGCATCACATGGTAGGCCGCGAACTGAAGGATTTTTATCCCGCCAGGGATGTCTCGCCGGGCAGGGTATGTGTCGAGGCAAAACATATTACAGCCGTCGGCGTCAAAGACGTTTCTTTTAAGATAAAAAGCGGCGAAATCGTCGGCGTTGCCGGTCTTGTCGGTGCGGGCAGGACAGAGCTTGCTGAGGCGCTGTTTGGAGTCAGAGAAAAAACCGGCGGCACTTTGGCAATAGACGGGCGGGAGGTGAAAATCAATTCCCCCGCTCAGGCGATATCCGCCGGCATAGCACTGCTGACAGAGGACAGAAAGCGAACCGGTCTGTGCGTGGGGCTTGCCTGCAGCTGGAACGTAACACTGCCCAACCTTGAAAAAATCGGCATGAAACATTTCATAAGCCCTGCACGTGAGGATAAAGCTGTTATTGATATCGCCTCGAAGGTTTCGGTTAAATGGCCGTCTCCATCTGCTCCTGCGGACTCACTTTCGGGCGGAAATCAGCAGAAACTGCTTATTGCCCGGTGGCTCATGGCAGATTCGAGATTTGTCATATTCGATGAGCCCACCAGGGGGATTGATGTCGGGGCTAAAAAAGAGGTGTACAAAATTCTAAACACTCTGGCTGCTCAAGGCAAGGCGATATTGATGATATCATCAGAGCTGCCCGAGCTCTTCGGCGTGGCCGACCGGATACTTGTAATACGCGGCAGTGAGCAGGCGGCAGATCTGGTAACAGCGGAAACAAGCCCCGATGAAGTGATGAAATACGCCGCTACTGCTGAAAGCTGAAATTTACTGCTAAAAAACATAAGGATAGATACACAAAAATGAACAAAATGATTCGACAGATGCTGCCGTTCGGCACACTGATACTGATAGTATGTATTTTGTCGGCGATAAAGCCCGATTCGTTTTTAACCCTGGACAACTTTCTAAATGTGCTAAGGCGTTCAAGTGTAAACGGCATAATCGCTGTGGGTATGACTTTTATCATCATCAGTGCGGGCATTGATCTTTCTGTCGGCTCTGTCGCGGCTTTTTGCGGCATGGCAGGCGCCTGGACGATGCTTAAGGTCAGCGGGGGAGATTTGACGGCAGGGTCTATGGTGATCGGTACTCTGGCGGGTATGTTTGCCGGGCTTGTCTGCGGGTTTTTCAACGGCACCCTGATCACCAGTCTCAAACTTCAGCCCTTTATTGTAACACTGGGCTCAATGAGTATCTTTCGCGGGATATCTTATGTTATGCACGACGGCCAGCCTTTCAACGTTCCGCAGTACAAATATCTCGGCGAAGGGGTGATTGCCGGCGTTCCCGTCTCGATAATTATATTCGCATTGGTAACAGGTGTCGCCGCGTTCATAATGAAATATACCCGGCTTGGACGTTACACGTATGCGATGGGTTCTAATCAGCAGGCGGCGTTTCATGCCGGTATAAACGTGAAAAAAAATCTCGTGGCGATATATTCACTGACCGGCCTGCTTGTAGGCCTGGCGGCGATGATTTTGACCAGCAGGACGGTATCCGCTCAGCCGACAGCCGGCATTCAGCTTGAGCTGGATGTAATCGCGGCGGTTGTAATAGGCGGTGCCAGCCTTTCCGGCGGCTGCGGCGGCATTACGGGCACGATAATCGGTACGCTTCTGATCAGCTTTTTGCGGAACGGGTGTACTCTGTTGGGAATATCAACAAATGTTCAGCTGATTGTTATCGGTATTATAATTATCGCTGCGGTTGCGATTGATCAGGTTGCCAGGTCAAAAGCCGCAGACAGCACCAACTAAGGAGACGCGTATGAATGTAGAGACTATTAACCTCTCCGGCGGCAGAGGAGCTCAGGGTTTTACTGTTGAGCTGGGGCCGGTAAATCTGGTTTTTGTCAAGACCGATACCGGCATGATAGGCTGCGGGGCGTTTAATGTGATGGCGCTTGACAAGTTTGAATATCCCGCCGCCCGGATCGCCTCAGAAGACGGTTCGCCGATTCGCTGCCCCGATGATCTGCTCGAAGGCGTCGTTATAGAAGTCAACAAAACCGCCGCTGGTAAAGGGGCGGCACTGGAGCTCAAAGGCCGTGATGTTCTCGAAATGCTCTAAACGCGGCGTATTGAAGGGGGCGGGTTAGTTTCCGATCAGGACAACCTCGCCGGTGTCGGGGTCTTTGTAGCCGACCTGCAATCTTCCGCTGCAATCAGGGCATTTCAGGCTGGTGTCGGTGTTCATAAGTTCGAGCTGGCTTAAGCCTTCGGTCAGCTCTTTCATTTTCTTTTCGTATTCGCCTACCGACATTTCGACGACTTTGCCGCATTCTGTGCACTTGAGGTATATTGGTTTGCTTTTTGTTCCGTCAGTACCGCCGCCGACGGATATGTATGTTATTATACCTGCCGCGGCAAGGCATAAAACGGCGATTGCAATCATTACGGTTTTATTCATGGGTTATTCCTTAAGTAAGTTCTGAAACCTGTATTCTGCAATAGATCATTAAGCGTTTGCTTTTATGAGTTTGTCTGAGCCTCTGGGATTTGCGATCAAAGACGAGAGCAATACCGAACGCAGAGTAAAGCCCAGCCCTTTCTTGGCGTTTATGTGCTCTGGTTCGATTTCCAGCTCATACAGCCCAGGAGAATCAAAGGCAATCTCTCCGGCTCTGGTGCCGGCGTAAACTGCATGGCTTCCGGTGCGGGTTTCTTCGAAATCTTTTTTTATTTCCGTGTATAAAGTCTGGCCGGCGGCTGAGATTTTTATTTTGTGCCCGCCTTCCCAGTCAACCGGAGATGCCGGATCACCATCGGCCCGCGGCATAGATGTCAGAATACTGACCTCAAATCTGCCCGGTTGAAGCACCCTGAAAGACCATTTTACAGAGCCTTTTGGTTTGAGCCAGCTTTCGATTGAGCTGTTTGTGCCGGGTTTGAAATCGCCGCCGCTGTCAATGTCGGAATTTAGCACCTCAAGCGATATTTTACCGTCATGTTTTTGAGTGATCGTTTTATCGGCTGAAATTTCTTCGCCGCAATTCACTTCGACAGCAAGAGGCCTTTGGGTTTGCCATTGCGGTATGTCCACCGAAAGCATGTAGATTGATTTTTCGGGCAATATTTGCTGATTAAACGAGATATTGGCAGTCTGGTTTGACAGAAGGCTCATGTTTTTGACATGTGTGCGAAGTCCGGAAAGCTCAATCCTGCCGGCATCAGGGTCGGTTATGATCAGATAAAGCCTTTGGCCGGACTCTGTTACATATCCCCATTCAAAATCGCCTGTAAACGGGCTTGGTTTTGTACCGAAGACAGCGCGGGCGTTATCCTTTAGCCAGCTGCCGATGTACGCAGCGCTCTGTATGCTTTGGGTCGGGATTCTTCCTATGCCGTCCGGTCCGATATTGAGCAGATAGTTGCCGCCTTTGCTTATGACCTCGATAAGCTGGTTTAGAAGCAGCTGGGGGCTTTTCCAGTTGCGGTCGTGGGTTTTATAGCCCCACGAATCGTTCATTGTAGCCGGCACTTCCCAGGCCTGGCCGGTTCCTCCGGCGGGTATGTCGTTGTCTTCTGTCTGGCCGTAGTCGCCTATGCCGTGGCCGAGACGGCCGTTGACAAGGCAGTCCGGCTGAAGCCGGTGAACCAGCTCGAAGAGCTCCTTGCTGTGCCGTCGGGAAATCTGTACCGGCGTGTCGAACCAGATGAGACCGATGGGGCCGTAATTGCTCAGCAGTTCGGTTACCTGGGGTTTTACCTTTTCTTCAAAATATATGGAGAAATCTTTTTTTTCAGGGTCAAAGTCCCAGTCGTTACCGGTTCCGTGCGGGTGGTGCCAGTCCTGGTCCTGCGAGTAGTAGAGACAGAATTTTATGTCTCGCTTGCGGCACTGGTCAGCGAGCGCCTCTATCGGGTCGATGTTGAAGCCCGAGGCGTCTATGACGTTGTATCTGTTGCATTTAGAGCGATACATGGCGAAGCCGTCATGGTGCTTGGCGGTGAATACAAAATATCTGGCACCGGCGCGGGCGACGGTTTCGATCCAGCCGGCAGGGTCAAAAGCGGATGGATTGAATTTTTCGGCGAGCTGCTCGTATTCCTTTGCAGGGATTCGTGATCGCTTCATAATCCATTCCGCTATGTAGGGCGTTTTCTTATCTTTCCAGACACCTCCCAGCATCGAGTATAAGCCCCAGTGGACAAATATACCGAATTTGCGGTTAGTGAAGATGTCTTTTATAGCCTGTTCAGTCACGTCTGCTGCCTTCGCTGCCTTTCCTGTTATGATAAGAATGTTATCTTGATCTATTACTAAGCGTATTTTATGTTAAATGAGGGGCGTTTGCTATGTCATTTTGCGTGTAATGTTTATATTATTGCGACAGTTTGAGGGCTGCATGCCTCTATACCCATCGTGACGGCTCTACCGGCGTTTATACCGTCATCTGTAGAGACGCAATGCTTGCGTCTTTCTGCGTTGTATGTGCTTTTACGTCATAGGTTTGACGCATTATGCAATATGTTTTTGCGTGTGAATTATATGTGTGTTTTTTGCTGTCATAGATTGAGAGCCGCATTCAATGCGGCTCTACTCCAGCGTAGATAAAGGCCGCGAAATTTGTTGCCGCCCACTCCAAACCACTATAAAATCTCACAGACTTTGTGTCTCCAAAAAAATATTTAACTTGAATTCAGTTTTCGGCAGGTTTATTATAAAAACGTATGTTTGATTAACTGTAACGCCGGAACAATATTGAAATTGGCAACGTAATGGGTGTTTCCGTTTTGCAGTTATCAAAAGAGTAGATTTGGCAAATAAACATTCATTCTGGAGGATCGGGCCATGTGTAAAGGTTTAAAAATCGCAGCGACAACATCTTTTCTGTTTTTATTTGCAATATCATCAGCCGCGTATGGGGTTCACTATCAGGCCGTATGGACGGGGGCAAACGGCAGCGGGTTGTGGTCAGATGCCGGCAACTGGGACATCGCAGCGGTGCCTGTTAACGGTACAAATACATTTGATGTTGTAATTCCAGGCGGGTTCAATATTTACTTTGATATTGACGGTTCCGTCGATATTACCGACCTGGAAATCGCGGCAGGCAGCGCGCTTCATATCAACCCGGGTCACAGCCTGACGGTTCTTGACGATTCTCTGATAACAGGCACTCTTGCCGCCGATGGCGTGAGTACCGTTTTTATCAGCGAAACCAACGGCGCGGCACTTGGTGACGGCGGTGTTATCAAGGCAACCGGCGGCGCGTTTGCCAAATCCCAGGCATCATCCTACTCATCTAAAACTATAAACGAGCACAGAACTCTCTTTTCGGCTGACGGGGTGGATACCAGAATTGACCTTTCAGGTCTGCAAACCCTTGACTGCGCGTTTACCACCGGCTACCGCACACACACAATCGAAGCCATAAACTCCGGATACATAGATTTTTCCAGTGTTGGAGCAATAATCGGCCCGACAAACTGGTCTTCATTGCTCAACTTCCAGATCAATAGCAGCGGATACATAAATCTTAGCAATCTTACGGATATCCTCGGCGGCTATGTCCGATTTGACATCGATGTTCCCGGATACATGCTCGCATCCCTGCTCTCTGCAAAGACAACCGTTTTCGATATTAGTGAATCGTCCGGGCTGTACGTGCCAAACCTTAACACGATGAACGGCTGTTCTGTTTATATCGCTGATAACACAGAGTTTAACGCTCCAAAACTTACGTCTTTTATCGGCAGTGCAGTATCCTTGACCCCGCTCAAAACATTCACCACCGCCGCAATGACAAACACCGACGGCTCGAGGTTTATCCTGACAGAAGGGGCTCAATTCGGCACTGCCTGGGGTGATATAATCGCCACGGGCTACTCCGCAACAGAACTGAACAACAACTATACGTTATTCTCCGCCTCCGGCACGGGAACAATACTTGACCTGTCATCTTATGAAGTCTTAAACGATGATTTTACAGCAGGTTACAGGACACATACAGTTCAGGTTTTCGATAACGGATTCATAGACCTCTCATCTGTAAGCACATTATTTGGTGTCAGTGACTGGTCTTCGCTGACGAAATTCACTCTCAACTCCGGCGGCAATATTGATCTGTCTGCCCTGACAGAAATCCCCTCCGGCTACGTGCATTTTGATGTAAATATCCCATCCTATACTCTGCCGCTGCTTGCTTCGGCGACAACCACAAAGTTCGATGCTTCTGCGGTAAGCACAATAGAACTGCCTGCACTTACAGCACTTGCATCATCTACTCTGCAAATAGAAGACGGCGGCAAGATCAACGCCCCCAATCTTACAAGTGTTCCCGGCTGCGTTATAAGCCTCACCCCGCTGCGTACGCTGGTAACCGGGCCTTTGAATCACCTGGATAACGCTCAGATTCATATCAGCGAGGGTGCCGAGTTCGGCAGTTTCTACGGTAATGTAACTGCTACCGGATATTCTGCAACCGGACTCAACAACAACTACACCGTTTTCTCTGTCGCAGGCACAGGGAGTGTGCTGGATTTGAGCTCGTTGACAGCCATAAATGACAGATTTACCGCCGGATACAGAACACACACATACCAGGCATCAGATGGCGGGCTGCTCGACCTCTCCGCGGTAGAATTCATCGCCGCGGCAGATTCCTGGAGCTCAAGCACGCTGTTTAACATTCAGAGCGGCGGAGATATAGACCTGGGATCGCTGGTGCAAATACCCTCCGGCTATGCCCGTTTTAATGTTGACATTCCCTCATACACGCTGCCACTGCTGGAATACGCGGCTAATGTTACTTTTGATGCCTCGGCAGTTTCAACAATTGAGCTGCCGGCGCTGGCCGCAGGTTCGGGCAGCGTATTTACAATCGAAGACGGTGGAACGATAAATGCACCTCAGCTCGTCAGCCTTACCTATGGAAATATAAATTTAAGCCCGCTAAAGACGCTTGTTACCGGTTCAATCACAAATATCGACAACACAGTGATTTCTATAAATGACGGTGCGCAGTTTGGGACCGCTTACGGCAATATTTCCGCACCATCGTACACCGCGACAGGACTCAATAATAATTATACGGTTATGAGTGTTGCCGGCAGCGGATCTGTGCTCGACCTCTCGAGCGTTGAATCTATAAATGACGCCTTCACCTCTGGATACAGAAGCCATACATACTCTGCAAGCGACGGCGCGGTGCTTGACCTTTCGGCAGCGGTATCCTTTGCCGGTGCCTCACCGTCATCATCAAGGTCGCATATAAATTCCGCCAGCGGAGCTGAAATAATATTTGGAAACGGTTTTACTGTTAATAACTATACAACTCTGACAGCCACTGCCGCTTCAATGACAGTCGGCGGCTTTCTCAACATAAACTCTCCAGCGGCTGTACATCTGCTTGAAGGTGCGGTGTTAAAACTTGGCGGAGACTTTATTTACAATACAACCGACGAAAATGCGGTAAATTTCGATGCGGGCGTACTTGAGATGGCGGGTGCGGGCACACTAAAACTCGAGGTCGGCGGCGAAGACCTCGGAATCGGCGGCGCAACGGCGGGGAATTTCGGGATCGCGCAGCTGCAGGTCGGCAGCTATTCACAGCCGGCAACGGTTATGCTCGTTGATCTGATCGATAACGGCAACCGCTCAGGCGGACAGGAAGCACTATACCTCTACGGCAGCGGCGGCCTTAGCGGGCTTAGAATCCGCCCGGGTTCAAAGCTGATTATCGGCGATGTTAATCTGTATGTGAATACCGGCGATGAGCTGATTCATATAAACAGCCTCTTTACGCCCGGCCGGAAATGGATCGCCTATGACGAGGGTGCTATTACACTTACAGAATACGAATGCTCCCTGCTGGCCGATATTACAGGTGACTGTGTGGTCAACCTCGACGATTTCTCGCTGATGGCGGGCGAGTGGCTCCAGTCCGTTAAGTAGCTAAACCGTCCTGGTTGACGTTTAAAAATGACAAGCGGGGGGCGATTGTTAAGTAGGTCAACCGTCCTCGGTTGACATTAAAAACCGACACTACGGAGATGCGTGTTCTACTTACGATTGACATTTGAAACTGTCATGATAGGATATGTGTTGAGCAGCTTAACCGTCCTGGTTGACGTTTAAAAATGACAAGCGGGGACGCTTGTCCTGATATGGAACGACCTTTGTCAATAGTTTTAATGAGATTATATTTACTTTTTTTTTAAATTTTACATATCTTATTTTAATGACGCATGATAGCGTGGGATTCTTCGACGTTGATTCAGTCTGATATACGTGGATTAGCTTTTGGCCAGAGCCGACATTGAAATACTCCGTCGCAAACCTTGCTTTCTACGGGCATGAGTCAGACTTACCGATAAGGCATATCTGTCATATAGGACAATCGCAAGTGGTTTTTTCGTACCCACGCCACCATTTGTCATGTTTTTCTGTATTAAATTTTAAATGTTTTTTTCCCAGGGTGATAAAAAGTATATGAACTAAACTTTCTGCGGCTGAGCCTGTTTTCTTGCGTAATACTGGGTTGCTGTGAACCATATGAACCCGGCCAGCTCTCTGGCAACTGCGATGTTGGCCTTTACCAGAATCTTGCCCCTGGCCCGAAGGTACCTGTGCCGGTAACTCAAACGCTGCCCGGCCCTGTCAGCTATTTCTATTCCCCATTGCGGCCGGCTCTCTCTACGTTTTTTAAGGGCCTTAGATGGAACATATCGATGCCGGTAGTGGTGGGCAGTTTCATTGAGCAGCCGCCTTACCCGCTTATTGCCGGCCTTGGTTATCGGGCCTTTTTTTTCTGATTCTCCACTGGAGTCCTCTTTAGGGGTTAAACCGAGGTATGACATAAAAGCCGGGGCTGATTCAAAACGGGCAAAATCAAAAATTTCCACCAGAATGGATATTGCCGTGATGGTCTTGATGCCGTGAAAACAACTCAAAATACCTACCATTTCGCGGTAGTCATCCGTTTCTGCCAGCGCCTCAACACGCCGATCACACCTGTCGAGCCTTTCACAACAGTTTATGTACTGGGCGAAATATGCCTCAAAGACTTCATTCAGGGCGGGCTCTTCGAAGTTTATACCACGCAGCCAGGTTATATGCTTATCTGTCCAGTGATTGCCCTGATGGTAAATATAGCTATGACGATTGAGAAACTTGAGTATGTGATGTTGTGCTCTCTGGACATCCTTTCGGGCTGTCTCACGAAGACGCACCAGCTCTCTATCTGCCTCCTGTTTCTCATTGGGAGCGTGAACCTCGGTCAACAGGCCCGCACTGTAGTACTCCTGAAGCTTCTTTGCGTCCCTGCGGTCTGTTTTTATACGAACTCCGGGTTTTACCGGTACCAGAGATGGGGCGATTACCGCACATTTAAAGCCCAGAGCCTCAATCCTGCGCTTGAGAGAAAAGCCGCAAACGCCGGCTTCATAGCAGAATTCAACCGGCCCAGGTGCCTGACGGGCTATCTTTTTTACTGCCCGTTTAATATCAGAGGGCGTATTTTTGATTGTAAATTCAACAACATTATCCCGATCAGGGTATTTTATGGCAGCTTTATGTTGTTTTTTGTGTGTATCCATTCCTACATATGTTATAATATTGTTCATAACGACCGGTACCTTTCGTATTGTATGCGGCTCTGTTGCCACAGTGTAATAACCCGCGATTGGCAGGTGCTACGTACACCTTATCGCATAAACCGTAATTATCCGGCTTATGACGAGATTTGCAACCGTTGGGGCCGGTCGTTCCATATTTTCTACTTATGGTTGACGTTTGAAAATGACAATACGGGGATGCGTGTTCTGCTTGGGCAGGTATCAGGATTTTACATTTCATATAGTCAAAGAAAAAGCCGCCAATCATTGCGATTGGCGGCTTAGCGTATGATTACAGTGGGAACTCTATTGAGGGCCTCGACATTTACGAAAAACCTGAAACAAATCTGCTACTAATATGTCGGAAAGGGTTGGGAAATTGGGAAATTGGGAAATAGGGAAAATAGGGAGGTGTTTTCCAACATACTTTCGAGCTGCATCAGGGTTTGTATTCCACTAACTTTCTCCTTTCGAGAATGTCCATCATGCATCTCTTTCTCACCGAATCAACGCCTATAATTTCTTTCTCTTTCGTTTAAAGTAATGTAACCATCAAAGACGGTTATCGCTTCGCCTCTGGACACGGGAAATGCCCAAAAACAGAAGATGAAACACTGGAACCATGAAAGGCTGTCTTCTCAGCACCTGAAAAAAACCACTTTTCGAAAAAAAGACTTGGTTTCTATCCGGGTTTGATCCCGGATAGAAACACTAACTTTCTTTCTACTTTCAGGTAATTCACGGGCCAGCGTAAATTCATATTGTTAATTGCGCAGCATAAACGATTTTATGCCGCAATGAAATTATCAGGCTGTTAATTATACATTAACTTGTAAAAGATCCACCATGGAAAACTCAGCCTTATGTAAACAACCCTGCGGGAAGCCGCAGATTGCAACAAAATACAGACTGACTCTTCACATGTCAATTTATCAACTTCGGATCTAATACTTCAAAACTTCGTGAAGAACATCTCTTTCTGTGATGCTCTCCCTTTTTCCAAGTATCACTATATTGCATGTTTAAAGGCAATTCAAGAAGAAAATTTAAAAATTTTAAGCAAAACCGTTTTGATTTTCTTAAAGTCTTTTCTGTAAAGCCTTTACATTTGTAAAATATTTATCTCTATCTTGTGGCCGGCCGCGGACTCTGCAGGCTTGAATCTTCACCTCGCCGCGTACGCAATACAAATTAAGATTATTCAGTTAGATACCATCAATTCTTCCCGCCGTATCCTGTGCCGAAAAAAAATGGCTGGTATTGAAACCTGAGTGATATTTCTATTGCCAACTGCCCGCGGACTGCTATAATATTTTTTTTCTGCAGCGATATTTAAAATCAAACTGTGCAAACCGCTACAAATTGTTCAGATTGCTATCGGTATGATCAAATATGCATGACATTCAGGAATGAAAATGGAATCAGTTAATTGTAAATACTGACAAAAAAGATAATTCCAAAAGCAGTTTTAACTGCCTCAAAGGATACCGCAATGATTACTAAAAGCAACATGAGCAATTTCTCTTTCCGCTGGAAAAACTGGAAGGACGGCAGGGCGGCCTCTGGCTGGGACCCCAACGAGCTGCCTTTGCGTGCTGAGCTGTTCACCTCTGAGCAGTTAACCCTTCATGCCAAAACCATTGCCGAAACTCATGATGTGGCTGTCAGCCGCGGGCCTAACAATCTTCTGGCACGGCTTGATCAGAACGAGGAAACACTGAGGGATTTCAATCTCTCTTCTCTCGAATTAACCCCCGAGAAACACATCACACCTGCTGCCGAATGGCTTCTTGACAACTTTTATCTCATCGAAGAGCAGATCCAGATGGCCAGGCGCCACCTGCCGCGAGGCTACAACCGTGGATTGCCGCGTCTTACTAAGGGACATTCCGAGGGCCTGCCGCGGGTTTACGACATCGTACTGGAATTTATTTCACATGTCGATGCCCAGATTGACGCTGAAACACTCGAGTCATTTATAGCCGCTTACCAGGAAATCGCACCACTTAAACTCGGCGAGTTGTGGGCCATTCCTATTATGCTGCGTCTGGGGCTTATCGAGAATCTTAAGCGAATAACAAACCGGTTAATGATAGCAAGAAAAGATAGTGAGCTTGCCAACATGTGGGTTGACCGTCTTCAGAATATGGAGCAGAAGAACCCGTCACATTTTGTTGTGGTGGTAGCAGATATGGCAAAAACCGATATCCCGCTCTCCAGCTCGTTCGTTGCCGAGTTCTGCAAGCGTCTCTCGCGGCACAGCCCGACCATGCTGCTCGCCCGTAACTGGCTTGAGCAGCGTCTCGGCGAACAGGGCTTATCTATTGAACAGCTTATACACCTTGATACCCAGAATCAGGCTGCTGACCAGGTTTCCGTCAGTCACAGTATCGCAAGTTTCCGTGCCCTGATTTCGATGGACTGGAAGCAGTTTGTTGAGGATTTGAGCAAAACAGAGCAGATTCTGCGGACAGATCCGGCAAATATTTACCATAAGATGGATTTTTCCACTCGTGACCGTTATCGCCATTCGGTTGAATTCTTCGCGAATCACACCCGTTTTTCGGAAATAGAGGTATCCCGGGCGGCTGTTAAACTCGCTGCACACAATGCCGAGCGAAAAGGCCCCGATGACCGGACCGCACATGTAGGTTATTATCTCATAGATAAAGGCCAGGCACTTCTTGGGCATAAGTTAAAACTGCGGTGGCCGCTTAGAACTCTTGTTCAGCGAACGATTAAACGCTTCCCCCTTACGTATTATGCCGGCGGGATTGGTCTGCTTACACTTCTGGGTTCAATCTGGTTTGCCCGGCAGGCGCAGGAGCTGGGAGTGCACCAGTGGGAGCTTGTTTTCTTCACGCTTACCTTTGTTCTTTGTGTAAGCCAGTTGGCGGTTTCCACAATAAACTGGCTCTCAACGATCATTCTGGAGCCGGCTACACTGCCGCGGCTTGACTATAAATCCGGTATCGAAGCGGACTGCCGCACAATGGTTGTCGTTCCGACGATGCTCACCAGTGCAGACGGTATTGATAAGCTGCTTGAAAACATGGAAATACATTACCTGGCTAACAGGGACGATAACCTTCATTTCGCGCTGCTGACAGACTTAAAAGACGCCCCAGAGGAAGTCATGCCCGATGACCAGTACCTGATCCAAATGGCAGAAGACGGGGTAAATACGCTCAACCGGAAATACCCCTGCAAAACAAAGAATCGTTTTTTCCTTTTTCATCGTCCCAGGCGGTGGAACCCCGGAGAAGGCGTATGGATGGGGTATGAACGTAAGCGGGGAAAACTTGAGGATTTAAACAATCTGCTTCGAGGCGGCCGCACAGATGGCTTCTCCGTTATAGCCGGCAATATTGATACCTTGCCAAAGATTAAATATGTCATCACCCTCGACACCGACACACAACTGCCGCGTGATGCCGCCAGGCTGTTGGTGGGCACAATGGCGCACCCATTGAACCTTCCGAGGTTCGACAGTGAAAAAGGCATCGTTACAGAGGGCTATGGAATCATGCAGCCGCGAGTTGGCGTCAGCCTGCCCACTGCCAGAACTTCCTGGTTCGTTCGGCTTAATGCCGTCGATGTAGGGATTGACCCGTACACGCTTGCGGTCTCTGATGTGTATCAGGATGTTTTTAATGACGCATCGTTTATTGGTAAAGGTATTTACGATGTGGACGCTTTTCAGCGGGCAATGGCAGGGCGTTTTCCGGAAAACATCATACTCAGCCATGACCTGCTCGAATCGTGCCACGCAAGGTGCGCTCTGGTTACAGATGTAGAGTTGTACGAAGAATTTCCGTCCCGTTTTAATGTAGATGCCGGACGAAGGCACAGGTGGATCCGGGGCGACTGGCAGATTGCCCGTTGGCTGCTGCCAAAAGTCAAGGGGGGAGGTTCTCAGAAAATTAAGAATCCTCTCTCAGGATTGTCTCAATGGAAAATTTTCGATAATCTTCGCCGAAGTCTTGTTCCTGTCGCATTTATGATATTGATGCTGGGACACTGGCTGATCATACCCGAAGTCAGCGGGCTGGGGCCTTTGCTGGTGATAGGTATAATCATCCTTCCCGGTTTATTGTCGGCTCTTGCGGATTTCTTGCGAAAACCCAAAGAACTGCCATGGACAATTCATGTGAGAACGGTTGCCGGTTCTTTTGTCCGCCAGTTATGCCAGGTCATTTTGATTTTGGTATTTTTGCCCTATGAGGCTCTGCTCAGCCTCGATGCAATCATAAGAACAATTTTTCGATTAACGGTAACGCACAAGAACCTTCTCCAATGGCAGGTATCCAGCGAATTAGAACGCAAGGATTCGCTGAGCTTAAGAGGCTTCTACGTAAGAATGTGGATTGAGCCGGTTATTGCTGCTGCTATGGGGTTGTTCCTGACCTTTATACAGCCGTCCTGGCTTTATACGGCTCTTCCGTTATTTCTGCTCTGGACAGCTGCTCCACTGATCGCGTGGTGGATAAGCCGGCCGATAAAGACTCACAAACCGGAGTTATCCGCCGAGCAGTTTATGTTCCTTCGCAAAATATCCCGACAAACATGGAGTTTCTTTGAGACGTTCGTCACAGAGAAGGAAAACTGGCTGCCGCCGGATAATTTTCAGGAAGTACCAAAACCGACAATCGCACACCGGACATCGCCCACAAATATGGGGCTGGCACTGCTTGCCAATCTTGCCGCGAGGGATTTTGGTTATGTCTCTATGGACAATATGATCCAGAGAACCCGAAATACTTTGAATACAATGACGCGGCTGAAACGTTACTGGGGGCATTTCTACAACTGGTATGATACAAAAACCCTCAGGCCGCTTCTGCCCAGGTATATTTCCAGCGTGGACAGCGGAAACCTCGCGGGACATCTCTTGACACTGGCTTCAGGGTTGAGACTGACGGCTGATGAGAATGTTTTTTCATCGGTTATAATCGAGGGGCTGCGGGATTCGGTTTTTATCCTGGTAGAGCTGGATCCTGACAATGATGACTTAAAGAAACTCGATGAGCGTTTATCTCAAACACCCTCAAGCCTTGCAGAAATATATGAACTGGTACAAACCGCAGAAAATATGGCAGATGGTATCAAGGCTTCAAATGATATCGATCAGGCACATCAGGAAGAATTTAATACATGGATTGAGACTCTCAGACAAAATTGCCGGATGCACTTAGACGAAATGCTCGTTCTGGCTCCGTGGCTTGATATGCCGTCAGATGTCTTGTGTATAGAAAAACCGCATATCCAAAATGGCTCTGATCACGAGCAGACCGACGGCCCCGCTTCTGATTCAGCCGTGAGCCGGCTTGTTCAGAATCTTGACCGGCTCAATCAGGGATTTTCTCTGCGTGATGCCGCCGGTTTCGGGCAGAATCTCTGCGCCTTGATTGATGATGCCCTCGGGGAAATACGGCAGGACCAGTCAAAACCCGGCCGCTGCCGCAATTCTCTGACCGAACTGGCTGCAAGTGTAAGAAAAACTGCCAAAGAGGCCGCTGAATATATGCAGATACTGGAAACTCTTGCACTGTCCGCTGATCAGCTCGGCATGATGGATTTTTCGTTTCTATTCGAGCCGTCCAAAGACCTCTTTGCAACCGGATTTGACGTTAACGAACTCAGGCGCGACACCAGTTACTACGATTTGCTGGCTTCTGAAGCGAGGCTGTGCAGTTATATCACAATCGCGATGGGGCAGGTGCCTCAGGAACACTGGTTCTCACTTGGCCGCGTCATGACCGCTTCCAGGGGCAGACCTATACTTGTTTCCTGGAGCGGGTCGATGTTCGAATATCTGATGCCCCTGCTTGTGATGCCCAACTATGAGGACACGCTGCTTGACAACACCTGCAAAGCTGCCGTTGAGCAGCATATAAAATACGGCAGGCTCAGAGGTGTGCCGTGGGGCATTTCAGAATCGGGCTATAATAGCAATGATGTTCATCTCAACTACCAGTACAGGGCTTTTGGTGTGCCGGGGCTTGGTCTCAAGAGAGGACTGGCTGAAGATCTGGTGATTGCTCCATACGCGACAGTAATGGCGCTGATGGTTGCCCCGCAGCAGGCGTGCCAGAATCTCCAGAGGCTTCAGGCCGAGGGGCGCTGCGGCTTATACGGTCTTTATGAAGCCGTTGATTACACACCGTCGCGTCTGCCTCCCGACGAGACCAGCGTTACGATTCGTTCATTCATGGCGCACCATCAGGGCATGAGTTTTCTTTCGCTTCTGAGCGTTCTCAGAGATGCCCCCATGCAGCGCCGTTTCATGGCGTCAGCTCTTCTTAAGGCAAACGATTTACTGCTCCAGGAACGCATACCAAAGACTGCTGTGAGTGTATTCGCCAAAGATTTGAGAAACGAAGAAACCCGCACCCTTTCCGTCAACGCAGAAGCGGCCATGCGAGTATTCAAAAATCCAAATCCGCCTATTCCAGAGGTGCACCTCTTATCCAACGGCAGGTACAATGTCGTTGTGAGCAGCGCGGGCGGCGGTTACAGCCGCTGGAACGATCTGGCTGTTACCCGCTGGAAAGAAGACTCAACACGCGACTGCTGGGGCACATTTGTCTATCTGCGTGACTTGGAATCCGGTGAATTCTGGTCAACAGCATATCAGCCGACTGTCTGCGAAGTAAAAAATTATGAAGCAATATTCATGCAGGCCAGGGCGGAATTCCGGCAGCATCTGCCGGGACTTGAAGTTCATACCGAATTGAGTGTTTCACCGGAGGATGACGTTGAGCTGCGGCGTATTACAATCACAAACAGGGCGCCGTCTCCCCGTGATATTGAGCTTACAAGCTATGCCGAAGTGGTTCTGGCACTGCCCGAAGACGATGCCGCCCACCCGGCTTTCAGCAACCTCTTCGTCCAGACAGAATTTGAGAAGGATTCCTCCGCCGTTCTCTGTACCCGAAGGGCCCGTTCTGAAGAAGAAACCCCTCCGTGGCTGCTTCACATGATGGTCGGCCATGGTGTTGATATGAGGGATATATGCTGTGAAACTGACCGGTCAAAATTTGTCGGCAGGGGCAGAAACCTTGCGTCACCGGCGGCTATGACGTCCAAAGGCCCCTTGTCAAACACATGCGGCTCAGTTCTGGATCCTATTGTTTCCTTAAGAGGCACCGTTACAGTTCCGCCCCATGGCAAGGTTACAGTGAGCGTCATTTCCGGCGTTACAGCCACCAGGCAGGAGGCGATTGGACATATACAAAAATATCAAAGCCCGCGTATGACTGACCGGGCATTTGATCTGGCGTGGACACACAGCCAGGTAACACTGCACCAGCTCAGCGCCACTGAAGCCGAGGCGCAGATATACGGCCGTCTGGCAAGTGCTCTGATCTATACAGACCCCGCACGGCGTGCCGCCGCTTCTATTTTGAGAAGAAACAGAAAAGGCCAGAGCGGGCTTTGGACCTATGGTATCTCGGGCGACTGCCCGATCGTTCTGCTGTTCATAAGCGACACGTCAAATACTGATATCATACGCCAGCTGATACAGGCCCACTCCTATTGGCGGATTAAAGGGCTGACTGTTGAATTGGTTATTATAAATCAAGACATTACAGATTACCGGCAGTCACTCAAAGAACAGATAACATCTCTGATTGCTTCAGGTACAGAATCGCATACAATCGATAAGCCCGGAGGGATTTTCGTACGTCAGCTGGAACATATCCCCAATGAGGATATGCTTCTTCTTCAGTCCGCGGCGAGGATTGTGCTCAGTGATGAAAAGGGGACCCTTGTTGAGCAGCTCAAACACAGAAGCGTTCTGGATTCGACCGTCCCGGAAATGATACCTACACGTCCCGCTGCGGTTGACTCTTCAGAACCTCTGCTTGAGCGAGAATTGATTTTCAACAACGGTTTTGGCGGCTTTACTCCCGACGGCAGCGAGTATGTCATCACTGTTAAGCCCGGCCGGATGACGCCGGCACCCTGGGTCAATGTTATCGCCGGCCCTGCTTTCGGCACTGTTGTATCTGAGAGCGGCTCTGCATACACGTGGGTTGAGAACTCGCATGAATTCCGTCTCACGACATGGAGCAACGACCCCGTCCAGGATACCGCCGGCGAGGCACTTTATATAAGAGACCAGCATACCGGCCAGTTCTGGTCACCTACGCCGCTGCCGGCAGGCGGCTCCACCCCATATGTTATCCGCCACGGCTTTGGATACACCGTTTTCGAACATACCGAAAACGGAATCGAATCCGAGCTCTGGATTTATGTGGCAATTGATGCGCCGGTAAAATTTTCTGTCTTAAAATTGCGGAACGTCTCTGATCGCCCAAGAAGGATTTCTGTTAACGGTTACTGGGAATGGGTCCTTGGCGATTTGAGAGAGAACAATCTGCTGCACGTTCAGACCGAAGTGGATTTGAAGACAGGGGCCTTGCTGGCTCGTAATTTCTACAACACGGAATTCCGCGAACGCATTGCGTTTGTTGATGTCCAGAATTCAACGCGAACAGTAACCGGCGACCGCAAAGAGTTTATCGGCCGAAACGGCAATCTTGCAAATCCGGCCTCACTTAAACGCGACAGGCTTTCAAACAAAACTGGTGCAGGCATGGATCCCTGCGGAGCGGTTCAGGTAGCTTTCGATTTGCCTGTGGGACAGGTAAAGGAAACCTGTTTTCGCCTCGGAGTCGGCCGCAGCAAGAGCGATGTACGTGAGCTGATCAATCGCTTCAGGCGCACGGGCTCATATGCAAATGCCCTTGATAATGTACGGGATTACTGGAGCCGAACACTGGGAGCTGTTAATGTAGATACTCCAGACCCTGCCGTAAACGTGCTGGCAAACGGATGGCTTATGTACCAGACAATCAGCAGCAGGATCTGGGGACGCACCGGATTTTATCAGTCCGGAGGCGCCTTTGGATTTCGTGACCAGCTGCAGGATGTCATGGCTGCTATTCACGCAGCGCCGGAACTTACACGCAGCCATCTTCTGCGTGCAGCGGCTCATCAATTCCGCAACGGTGATGTCCAGCATTGGTGGCACCCTCCGGCAGGGCGCGGCGTCCGCACACATTTTTCTGATGATTATCTCTGGCTGCCATACGCCACATGCAGGTACGTTGCCTGTGTTGCCGACACCGGAGTCCTGGACGAAAAGGTTCATTTCCTCGAAGGAAGGCTTCTAAATCCCAAAGAGGAGGCATATTACGATTTACCGAGCCGTTCAGACGATGCTGAGACGCTTTACAGCCACTGCGTCAGAGCAATTGAATACGGGCTCAAATTCGGTGAACACGGACTGCCGCTTATCGGCTGCGGAGACTGGAATGACGGAATGAACCTGGTTGGCCACCAGGGACGCGGCGAAAGCGTCTGGCTGGCATTCTTCCTCTACGATGTGCTGATTCAGTTTTCTCAACTGGCTCTTTCACGCCATGACAACAGCTTTGCCCATCGCTGCATCAGCCAGGCCGCCCAGCTCAAGGAAAACATTGAACGGCACGGCTGGGACGGGCAATGGTACCGCCGCGCATACTTCGACAACGGAAGCCCCCTCGGCTCACATTCGAACCCTGAGTGTCAGATTGATTCCATCCCGCAAAGCTGGTCAGTCATCAGCGGTTACGGCGAAACGCTGAGGTCAGAACAGGCGATGAAATCAGTGGAAAAACGTCTTGTGAAACGCGACACAAAAATCATACAGCTGTTTGATCCGCCTTTTGATAAATCTGATCTTAATCCAGGTTATATCAAGGGGTACATGCCTGGTGTCCGTGAGAACGGCGGGCAATACACCCACGCTGCGGTATGGTCCACCATGGCGTTTGCAATGCTGGGAAAGAACGAGCTGGCATGGGAACTGTTTAATATGATCAATCCCGTAAACCACGGCTCCACTCCGCAGTCCATTGCGACATACAAGGTTGAACCATACGTAGTAGCCGCGGATGTCTATGGCGTAGCGCCGCACGAGGGCAGGGGCGGCTGGACATGGTACACAGGTTCAGCGGGCTGGATGTACAGGCTTATCGTAGAAACACTGCTGGGGCTTAATCTTGAGGTTGACAAATTGCGGCTGGAACCGCGTATGCCGAAAACCTGGGACTCGTTTAAGATCCATTACAGGTACCGCCAGACTGTTTATCATATCGAGATTGCCCGAATCCCGCAGGGCTCGGCAGATACTGATAAGCTCTCAGTTGACGGGATTGAAATGCCTGATATGGTAATACCCCTTAAGGACGACCGAGTTGATCACCACGTCAGTATGAAAATTCGTTCGTCAGAATAAAAATTCGGTTATACCCTGAGATTGATAGAGCTTGATTTTATCAGAAGTTCCACAAAAAATGCCACACACATCGCGAGATGCTTTTGGAATTTAGCTTGCAAATTCACTAATAAAGTGGTATTTAGAAAACTTTTGGATGAAAGTACAGGTTAAACAGCAAAGTCTGCAATTAGTATTGATTGTATTTAAGGAAATATCATGAAGAGATTTACGTTTGTTTTTACATTGTTAATATTTGCATCTTTAGCGGCCGCGGAAATTCGTTTGCCGGCTATCTTCGGTGATAACATGGTCTTACAGCGCCAAGACAAGGTCGCCGTCTGGGGTTGGGCAAATCCCGGCGAAAAAGTTAAGGTCTCACCGTCGTGGGGCTGGTTCGGCTTCTATTCACAAAAAACATCAGCCGATGAGAACGGCCGCTGGAAGGTATATATCAAGACCGGCAAGGCAAAGGGGCCCCAGAAACTTACAATAAAAGGCGAGCAAAATACCGTTGAGCTCTCCAATATTCTTCTCGGAGAGGTCTGGCTCTGCTCTGGCCAGTCAAACATGGCATGGACTCTTGGTGCGTTCGAAAATACAGAACAGGACATAGCCGCGGCGGATTTTCCCCAGATGCGCCTTTTTACCGTGCAAAGGGAAATCTCGCGGCAGCCGCTGGATGACTGCAGCGGGAAGTGGGAGCCGTGTTCACCCAAGACTGCGGCGGCTTTTTCTGCTGTGGCTTATTATTTCGGCCGTACGCTGCATAACGAGCTTGATGTGCCGGTTGGCCTTATCAACAGCTCCTGGGGCGGTACTGTTGCCGAAGCGTGGACCAGCCGCGATGCACTGGCAGAAGGTGGGTTTGAGTCTATATTTGACCGCCAGAGAGAGCATGAAGAAAATTTCGAAAAAACTTACGAGCAATACCTCAAGAACCTGGAGAACTGGAGAGCCCAGGCCGAAAAAGCCAAAGAAGAAGGTAAGCCCGAACCTCCTAAGCCCGGTGAGCCAAAAGACTTCCATGCAAACAGCCCCAGTGCTCTCTACAATGCAATGATCAATCCGCTGGTACCTTTCACATTCAAGGGAACTATCTGGTATCAGGGAGAATCGAACCGCACCAGGGCGTTTGAGTATAAGAGCCTTTTCCCGACGCTTATCCAAAACTGGCGGAATGTGTTTGACTATAAAAAGATGCCGTTCTATTTTGTTCAGCTGGCATCTTACCGTTACGGAAGCGGAGATCAGCCGCTTTATCTCGCCGAACTTCGCGAGGCACAGCTGCTGACCCTGAAGGGTGTGCCCAATACAGGAATGGCGGTAACTACCGATATTAGCGATATTAAAAATATTCACCCCCATCAGAAAGAGCAGGTTGGAAAACGTCTGGCACTGTGGGCACTTGCAAAGGATTACGGCAAAAGAGTACAGTATTCCGGCCCGATATACGACGAAATGGAGGTCGAAAACGGGCGGATAAGGATACATTTCCGCCACACTGCCGATGGGTTGGCTGCCAAAGACGGGCCTCTTGAGTGGTTTGAAATCGCAGGTCTTGACGGAGAATTTGTAGAGGCAAACGCCGTTATCGACGATGATACCGTAATCGTCTCAAGCCCTGATGTACCCGAACCGGCGCATGTGCGTTTCGGATACCATGAGCTGGCAGAGCCGAACCTCTTTAACTCGGCAGGCCTGCCGGCGTCGCCTTTCCGGACAGACTCGCTGCCCTGGCTGACAGAACCTAAATAATATGTCAAAAGAAATTGAAGCCATATACATTCCTGATACCTCGACAGAGCTTGACTGCCTTCTGTTTACGGCGAGTGTGCCGGCTGGTTTTCCCTCTCCGGCAGCCGATTATGAGGAAAACCGGCTCGATCTGAACAAACATCTGATCCAGAATCCGGCTTCAACTTTTTTTGTGCGTGTCAGCGGCGATTCAATGGTCGGTGCAGGGATACACTCCGGCGATATTCTCATTGTTGACCGAAGCCTCGAGCCTCGCAGCGGCAAGGTTGTCATCGCCGTCGTTGACGCAGAGCTGACGGTAAAACGCATCCGGTTCAAAAATTCGCCCAAACGGGTCATACTTGAATCGGCTAACGAAAAATACCCCGACAGGGAAATCTCCGGCGATTCAGAATTCGAGGTCTGGGGCGTAGTTACAAACGTAATACACCGGCTATGAACAGGATTTTCGCACTTATAGACTGTAATAATTTTTATGTTTCCTGTGAACGGGTGTTTGACCCTTCACTACGCAGCAGACCGGTTGTGGTGCTTTCCAACAACGACGGCTGTATTATTTCCCGCTCCAACGAGGCAAAAGCACTGGGCATCAAGATGGGGACGCCCGTATTTGAGGTTGAATCATTTCTGAAAAAGAATTCCGTTGCCGTATGTTCTTCTAATTACGCCCTTTACGCTGATATGTCATCCCGGGTTATGCAGACCCTCGAGCAGTTCAGCCCAAAGATGGAGGTATATTCCATTGATGAGGCGTTTCTGGAATTCTCCGGCATTGGCGGCAGCCTCAAATCCATCGGCAGCGATATCCGGCGCAGAGTGTATAAGTGCAGCGGCATACCGGTCTCCGTCGGCTTCGGCTCGACAAAGACCCTCGCCAAGCTGGCCAACGGCATCGCGAAAAAATCAGTACGTGCCGGCGGCGTACTTGACCTGTGCGGACCGGCAAGACATCTTCAAATTGCCTTGCAGCGAACCGCGGCAGGCGATGTCTGGGGCATTGGCTATCGCAGCGCCAGAAAACTCCGCGGCATGGGCATCGATACCGCCGCGGCTCTTGCACGGGCAGACGAGAGGCTCATACAGCCGCGATTCGGTATAACCGGCCTCCGTACGGTCTATGAGCTCAGGGGGCACTGCTGTTTTGAGCTGGAGGAAAACCCGCCCGCGAAAAAGAGCGTTACGGTTTCGCGGTCATTTTCAAGGGCGGTTACATCGAAACGTGAGATCAGCGAAGCAGTTACAGCATTCATCGCCAGGGCTGCCGAGAAACTGCGGGGTGAAAAGCTCGCCGCGAATTTCATGAATATATATGCCGCCTCCGGCAGCTACTCAAACGGAAAAAGAGCTGCTCGGGTTTACAAAACCTTCCCCCTTGAGTTTGAAACCGCTACAAACGATACACACGAAATACTGCGGCTGGCGGGCGATTTTGCCCAAAGTCTCTATTCAGCCGGAATACATTACAAAAAAGCCGGCGTTATCTTCCACAACCTTGTGCCCCAGGACCGTATCCAGCGAAATCTTTTTGACAGCCGCGACCGGACACGTTTCAGGCGGCTGATGCAAACCCTTGACAAGATTAACGATAGCGGCAAATCAAGGGTATTCTTCGCCGGCGAGGGAATAGAAAAGCCCTGGCAGACAAAATTCCGACGCAGAAGCCCCCGCTACACAACCAGCTGGAACGAGCTGCCGCTGGCACACTGATTCTTGTAGATGTGTGTGATATTTTTTTTGTTTAGATACGTAACACGTTGTTTGTGATAGACTTGCGTTTTTGTTTCACGTCAACAGTAGTTTGGGGTAAGTTCGTGATATACAATTGTTTACGGCAGAGCAGATGACAGAGGCCTTAGAGTCGGATTTTTAAGAGGAGAATTAAAGAGAAGTTGAGACCCTTTGTTTCGCTATCATTACGTATCTCCTTTACTTTCAGAATGTTACACTCGCTAAATATGTATTCTTTAAAAGTATTATTCATGTCATCCGTTTTTTCGAGCCCGCGACAGGTGCTATAAACTTAAATACCGAGCCCAGCCGGTCACAACCTGTTCGTATTCGCTAATCACTTTACCCATCTTATCATAAATGAATCAGGTTTCAAGGATATAACACATTTAAACAGTAATCATAAAGTATTCATTTGTAAGACCTTACAAAAATAAAGAGTCTCAACCCTTTTAATTTACTCTTGAGTGGTTTGAAATCGCAGGTCTTGACGGAGAATTTGTAGAGGCAAACGCCGTTATCGACGATGATACCGTAATCGTCTCAAGCCCTGATGTACCCGAACCGGCGCATGTGCGTTTCGGATACCATGAGCTGGCAGAGCCGAACCTCTTTAACTCGGCAGGCCTGCCGGCGTCGCCTTTCCGGACAGACTCGCTGCCCTGGCTGACAGAACCTAAATAATATGTCAAAAGAAATTGAAGCCATATACATTCCTGATACCTCGACAGAGCTTGACTGCCTTCTGTTTACGGCGAGTGTGCCGGCTGGTTTTCCCTCTCCGGCAGCCGATTATGAGGAAAACCGGCTCGATCTGAACAAACATCTGATCCAGAATCCGGCTTCAACTTTTTTTGTGCGTGTCAGCGGCGATTCAATGGTCGGTGCAGGGATACACTCCGGCGATATTCTCATTGTTGACCGAAGCCTCGAGCCTCGCAGCGGCAAGGTTGTCATCGCCGTCGTTGACGCAGAGCTGACGGTAAAACGCATCCGGTTCAAAAATTCGCCCAAACGGGTCATACTTGAATCGGCTAACGAAAAATACCCCGACAGGGAAATCTCCGGCGATTCAGAATTCGAGGTCTGGGGCGTAGTTACAAACGTAATACACCGGCTATGAACAGGATTTTCGCACTTATAGACTGTAATAATTTTTATGTTTCCTGTGAACGGGTGTTTGACCCTTCACTACGCAGCAGACCGGTTGTGGTGCTTTCCAACAACGACGGCTGTATTATTTCCCGCTCCAACGAGGCAAAAGCACTGGGCATCAAGATGGGGACGCCCGTATTTGAGGTTGAATCATTTCTGAAAAAGAATTCCGTTGCCGTATGTTCTTCTAATTACGCCCTTTACGCTGATATGTCATCCCGGGTTATGCAGACCCTCGAGCAGTTCAGCCCAAAGATGGAGGTATATTCCATTGATGAGGCGTTTCTGGAATTCTCCGGCATTGGCGGCAGCCTCAAATCCATCGGCAGCGATATCCGGCGCAGAGTGTATAAGTGCAGCGGCATACCGGTCTCCGTCGGCTTCGGCTCGACAAAGACCCTCGCCAAGCTGGCCAACGGCATCGCGAAAAAATCAGTACGTGCCGGCGGCGTACTTGACCTGTGCGGACCGGCAAGACATCTTCAAATTGCCTTGCAGCGAACCGCGGCAGGCGATGTCTGGGGCATTGGCTATCGCAGCGCCAGAAAACTCCGCGGCATGGGCATCGATACCGCCGCGGCTCTTGCACGGGCAGACGAGAGGCTCATACAGCCGCGATTCGGTATAACCGGCCTCCGTACGGTCTATGAGCTCAGGGGGCACTGCTGTTTTGAGCTGGAGGAAAACCCGCCCGCGAAAAAGAGCGTTACGGTTTCGCGGTCATTTTCAAGGGCGGTTACATCGAAACGTGAGATCAGCGAAGCAGTTACAGCATTCATCGCCAGGGCTGCCGAGAAACTGCGGGGTGAAAAGCTCGCCGCGAATTTCATGAATATATATGCCGCCTCCGGCAGCTACTCAAACGGAAAAAGAGCTGCTCGGGTTTACAAAACCTTCCCCCTTGAGTTTGAAACCGCTACAAACGATACACACGAAATACTGCGGCTGGCGGGCGATTTTGCCCAAAGTCTCTATTCAGCCGGAATACATTACAAAAAAGCCGGCGTTATCTTCCACAACCTTGTGCCCCAGGACCGTATCCAGCGAAATCTTTTTGACAGCCGCGACCGGACACGTTTCAGGCGGCTGATGCAAACCCTTGACAAGATTAACGATAGCGGCAAATCAAGGGTATTCTTCGCCGGCGAGGGAATAGAAAAGCCCTGGCAGACAAAATTCCGACGCAGAAGCCCCCGCTACACAACCAGCTGGAACGAGCTGCCGCTGGCACACTGATTCTTGTAGATGTGTGTGATATTTTTTTTGTTTAGATACGTAACACGTTGTTTGTGATAGACTTGCGTTTTTGTTTCACGTCAACAGTAGTTTGGGGTAAGTTCGTGATATACAATTGTTTACGGCAGAGCAGATGACAGAGGCCTTAGAGTCGGATTTTTAAGAGGAGAATTAAAGAGAAGTTGAGACCCTTTGTTTCGCTATCATTACGTATCTCCTTTACTTTCAGAATGTTACACTCGCTAAATATGTATTCTTTAAAAGTATTATTCATGTCATCCGTTTTTTCGAGCCCGCGACAGGTGCTATAAACTTAAATACCGAGCCCAGCCGGTCACAACCTGTTCGTATTCGCTAATCACTTTACCCATCTTATCATAAATGAATCAGGTTTCAAGGATATAACACATTTAAACAGTAATCATAAAGTATTCATTTGTAAGACCTTACAAAAATAAAGAGTCTCAACCCTTTTAATTTACTCCAACCCTTTTAATTTACTCCTGCGGCGTGGGCTTGGCGAGCGAATAACTGTATGTAGTTTCTACCGTTTACAGTTGTTGGCGGTTATTCTGGTGTTTTTGCGTGACACAGTGTGTTTGCGTAACCGCTCCATTACTGTCGCGGCTCTGATGGTGTTGCAGGGTTAGATGGTGTATTTCGTAGCAATCCGAGCCGCGAATGTGAATGAGCGGTAATGTCGGCAAGCCGGCGCGGGATTGGCAGCCGAATAACTGTATGGAGTTTCTACCGTTTACAGTTGCCTGCGGTTATTCTGGTTTTTTATTGTGATACAGTGTGTTTGCGTAACCGCTCCGTTACTGTCGCGGCTCTGATGGTGTTGCAGGGTTAGATGGTATATTTCGTAACAATCCGCGTGCAACAAAAGGGGGTCTGACTCCCTTCTTTATCTGGTAGAGTTAAGAGTGAAAGTTTTTCTGGTCAGACCTGTCAACTTTTCACTCTTAACTTTTAACTCTTAGCTTAATAGATGTTATCCCTGTATGCGTATGCCTGGTATTGGCAGGTTATCTCCGCAGTCTCGCCGGCTTTTACGTCGAGATTCCAGGTAACATTTGTCCGCGGGTTTACAGAACCAAGCGGGGTGGAGACTTTTTCTTTTGTTTCTTTGTGTGATTTATCAATCACCCTGCCTATGAATGTACGCTCGATCTCGAGAGATACATCTTCGGCCTTGTGGTTTGTTACCGAGAGCTTACATTCAAAGGTTATCAGGTCGTACTTATTGCCGTAAAACGTCTTTACTTCCCGCTCGCGGCGGCTCTCATAGTCGAGTTTTTCCGCCTTTATATCAAGAGCCTGGGTTATTTTGACGGTAGCCTCCTGGCCGATGGGGGTATAATTCAATGTGTCCTGTCCCAGGATTAAATCGTTCTTAACGATCTGAGCCGGAGATGTTGTCAGGGGCATTCCGGTTGTATTGTCAAACCTGATGCAGTGCCATATTTCTTCTTTGCTTGAGTCGTCGCCGCGATTGTAACGCTGCACCGGCTCGGGCTGATCAACTTTCCACGTATAAATATGCTTGTATTCAAGCTCTTCTGTGAACAGCGGATAATAGCCCGTTTCGTCAGTTTTTAGTGTTACTGAATCTACCGGGTAGAAAAACAGGTCTTCGTTCGAGATTCCCTGTGCGGCGGTTCCATAATCAGGGGGATAATTAAAAGGGTTGGGACTCTTTGTTTCGCTATCATTACGTATCTCTCTTACTTTAAAAACGTTACACTCGCTAAATCTGTATTTTTTAAAAGTATTATTCATGTTATCCGTTTTTTGTAGCCCGCGACAGGTGCTATAAACTTAAATACCGAGCCCAGCCGGTCACAACCTGTTCATATTCGCTAATCACTTTGCCCATCTTATCATAAATGAATCAGGTTTCAAGGATATAACACATTTAAACAGTAATCATAAAGTATTCATTTGTAAGACTTTACAAAAATAAAGAGTCTCAACCCTTTTAATTTACTCTGCGGCTGGCGGGCGATTTTGCCCAAAGTCTCTATTCAGCCGGAATACATTACAAAAAAGCCGGCGTTATCTTCCACAACCTTGTGCCCCAGGACCGTATCCAGCGAAATCTTTTTGACAGCCGCGACCGGACACGTTTCAGGCGGCTGATGCAAACCCTTGACAAGATTAACGATAGCGGCAAATCAAGGGTATTCTTCGCCGGCGAGGGAATAGAAAAACCCTGGCAGACAAAATTCCGACGCAGAAGCCCCCGCTACACAACCAGCTGGAACGAGCTGCCGCTGGCACACTGATTCTTGTAGATGTGTGTGATATTTTTTTTGTTTAGATACGTAATACGTTGTTTGTGATGGATTTACGTTTTTGTTTCACGTCAACAGTAGTTTGAAGTAAGCTCTTGATATACAATTATTTACGGCAGAGCAGATGACAGAGGCCTTAGAGTCGGATTTTTAAGAGGAGAATTAAAGAGAAGTTGAGACCCTTTGTTTCGCTATCATTACGTATCTCCTTTACTTTCAGAATGTTACACTCGCTAAATCTGTAATCTTTAAAAGTATTATTCATGTTATCCGTTTTTTCGAGCCCGCGACAGGTGCTATAAACTTAAATACCGAGCTTAGCCGTTCACGACCTGTTCGTATTCGCTAATCACTTTGCCCATCTTATCATAAATGAATCAGGTTTTAAGAACCATAAAGTGTTCATTTGTAAGACCTTACAAAAATAAAGAGTCTCAACCCTTTTAATTTACTCTCTTTTAATTTACTCTGCGGCGTGGGCTTGGCGAGCGAATAACTGTATGTAGTTTCTACCGTTTACAGTTGTTGGCGGTTATTCTGATTTTTCTGCGTGACACAGAGTGTTTGCGTAACCGCTCCATTACTGTCGCGGCTCTGGCAGTGTTGCAGGGTTAGATCGTGTATTCCGTAGCAATCCGAGCCGCGAATGTGAATGAGCGGTACTGTCAGCAACCCGGCGTGGGCTTGGCGAGCGAATAACTGTATGTAGTTTCTACCGTTTACAGTTGTTGGCGGTTATTCTGGTGTTTTTGCGTGACACAGTGTGTTTGCGTAACCGCTCCATTACTGTCGCGGCTCTGATGGTGTTGCAGGGTTAGATGGTGTATTTCGTAGCAATCCGAGCCGCGAATGTGAATGAGCGGTAATGTCGGCAAGCCGGCGCGGGATTGGCAGCCGAATAACTGTATGGAGTTTCTACCGTTTACAGTTGCCTGCGGTTATTCTGGTTTTTTATTGTGATACAGTGTGTTTGCGTAACCGCTCCGTTACTGTCGCGGCTCTGATGGTGTTGCAGGGTTAGATGGTATATTTCGTAACAATCCGCGTGCAACAAAAGGGGGTCTGACTCCCTTCTTTATCTGGTAGAGTTAAGAGTGAAAGTTTTTCTGGCCAGACCTGTCAACTTTTCACTCTTAACTTTTAACTCTTAGCTTAATAGATGTTATCCCTGTATGCGTATGCCTGGTATTGGCAGGTTATCTCCGCAGTCTCGCCGGCTTTTACGTCGAGATTCCAGGTAACATTTGTCCGCGGGTTTACAGAACCAAGCGGGGTGGAGACTTTTTCTTTTGTTTCTTTGTGTGATTTATCAATCACCCTGCCTATGAATGTACGCTCGATTTCGAGAGATACATCTTCGGCCTTGTGGTTTGTTACCGAGAGTTTACATTCAAAGGTTATCAGGTCGTACTTATTGCCGTAAAACGTCTTTACTTCCCGCTCGCGGCGGCTCTCATAGTCGAGTTTTTCCGCCTTTATATCGAGAGCCTGGGTTATCTTGACGGTAGCCTCCTGGCCGATGGGGGTATAATTCAATGTGTCCTGTCCCAGGATTAAATCGTTCTTAACGATCTGAGCCGGAGATGTTGTCAGGGGCATTCCGGTTGTATTGTCAAACCTGATGCAGTGCCATATCTCTTCTTTGCTTGAGTCGTCGCCGCGATTGTAACGCTGCACCGGCTCGGGCTGATCAACTTTCCACGTATAAATATGCTTGTATTCAAGCTCCTCTGTGAACAGCGGATAATAGCCCGTTTCGTCAGTTTTTAGTGTTACTGAATCTACCGGGTAGAAAAACAGGTCTTCGTTCGAGATTCCCTGTGCGGCGGTTCCATAATCAGGAGCTGCCGGCGCGGCGGATTCTGCCATGTCAAACGCCGCCTTCTGCATCATGACATTGCCGCCCATACCACGGGCAAGCCGCCGGCTTTCATCACTGCCGGAGCCTGCAAGCTGATTGAGAAAATCGGAGAGGCTGTATTTCATTCCCAGCGGACTGTAGGTGTCGGCGAACTGGATATTCGGAAAACCGGTAGCCAGCAGAAGCTCTACACCCTCCAGGTCTGCCGCCTCGTTGATAACAAGGCCCTTGGCGGTAAATCTGGCCTTATCCTCTGTTATATCAAATATATAGCTGGGCGACCAGGTAATTCCTTTGGCAAGATAGCATAGACCAAGTTTGCCGCCGGAAGTATTGTCTTTAAACGTAACTTTCAGCTCTACTCCGGAGGTTGTGATAATTGCATCGCTGGATATGTCGGCATCCGAGAAATCAACCGCCCATACCTGCTGCGGGTTAATCGCTGTGAGTCCTTGCTCTGTCTTTACCAGCATCATCTGCGGCTCGCTGTACCATGGCCTGCGGTTTCGGCCGTTATCCGCCTTTCCCGGCTCATACGGCCTTATCGGCGGCTGCGGCTCGATTTTGGGAACAAGCTGTATCTCGCCGACAACGACCTGTTCTTCGCCGTAGCGGATTGTAGCTGTTTTACCGACGTTGCCGCTGAGAAGCTGCATTAGCGATACGGCCTGCTCTGTTTCATGGATATCCACCTCAGAGGCAACAGCGGATTTCAGCATCAGCCCGCCGCCGCTGCTCAGCCAGCAGCTGCCCAGCGAGGGAACAACCTGCGGGCGGATTATAACCGAGTCTGCGCCGGCGGGGACATCGACCTGAGAAACAAAGAAACCCATCCCGTTTTTAAACAGGGCAACCTTGAGTATATCCTCTTTCAGGATTTCTTCACTGTAGGCGGGCAAACAAATTGCTGTGATGGCTAAAAATAAAATCGTTTTTCGCATTTTAATCTCCTGTGTTAAAGAAAAATTCTGTCATTATGTGCCGTACAAATATCATGATAATGTTAAACTGTATTTATTATAACACAATCAGGGGCTTTTGTTTGTAAAATATATGTAAAAACAGCAACACGATTTATCAGGCGCGGGCAAACCTGTATTATAAGCAAAAGAACATAGCTCAATGACCAAGGGAGAGAGTAAAAGCCTATTTACGCAAGCGAATCTCCGGATCTGAAAAGCCGTGCCGGTTCGCACTTTGGGAGAGCGGGCAATATAACGGCCTAAGCAGCAGCGGCCTTGAGCTTGCCGATTCAATAAATGCTTTGCCGACGGACCCGTCAAGTCCGGAGAGCTATAGCTTTGTGATGGTTCATGCGTGGAGCTTTGGTTACCGGCCTATGGATGAAATAGCCGTAACGGTTAACAATCTTAACCCTGATGTGCGGGTTGTCACGTCTGACGAGTTCATTGAGCAAATCTATATAAATCTTTCACCGTGCGGAACCGCTCCGGCCAAAGCTGACATAAATAATGACTGCAAAGTGAACCTTGAAGATTTTTCAATATTCTCGCAGCAATGGCTGAAAATTAGCTCTTCTTCGGCAGATATTCGGCAAGACGGCCTCATCGATCAAAAAGATCTAAATGATTTTTCACTTCAATGGCTCGAATGACATCAGCAGGTCACTCTCAGCGGGCATAAAGCCAACAGCATTACACGCTGCCGCCGACAAACGACGCATCCGGCTTAAAGTAAAGGGTTTAGAGCAAACTGCTCTTTCCGCCCCACTTATATCCGCAGTCATTGCAATACCATTTACTGCCGTCATTTTCGATGCTTTCACCTCCAATGTGTATCTCTCCGGCCTTCTCCTGCTTTGCCATTTCAAAAGTTGTCCGCCCATAAACTATCGGCACCACGTTTTCCGAACCGCATTTGGGGCATCTGCTTAATTTGTCTTCTAGCATAATTCCACCGATTTAAGATATTATTATACAAGCCGCCGCCGCAACCGGCTGCTGGATTCAATCCGGTTTGTCATCTGCTCTCGTGAAATTTTATTATACTGACACATTGCGGAATGTCAATCATAAGATAGCAGGTTTAATCGAGTTGCGGCAAATCAACCGTATTCTTACTGAAAAAGCGTTTCGTCTTTTTAAAAAACTGTTATAATCACTGCATGAAAATTTTTATTAGAATTCTTATACTTGCTGCCGCTCTTGCCCTGGGTGCCGTCTTAACATACAAAATAACCTCCAACCGGACTATCGAAGAGCTGCTTACTCAAAACCGCCATCTCAAACAGGCAATCTCAAATTTAAGCCATGTCGAGCAGATAGGTTACGCAAAAGTAGTTTCACAGCAGCAGCGGGAAGGGAAACTGTTTACCCGTCTGAAATTTGTTCAAACCGACCCTGCCGACCCAACAATACATTTATTTTCTGAAGAATACGAGATACAGGGCGATGTTGTACATTTTGACGCGTTGATAATTAAATTCAGCGAACAGCTTGTAATCGACGGCAAGGAGCGGACAATGTACTTATGGAGAAGGATTTACGGAGAAAACATGGCCCCTGAACAGGGAATGCCGATAGAAACACCAGGTAAACCCTCGCCGCGTTATGCACAGATTTGTGAAAAGCTCTCTCTCGAAGAAACACAGCTTTTCTGGCAGGAAATCTGGGATCTGGCGGACAGCCCCAAAAAACTCGAGCATCTCGGTGTGCACACAATTTTCGGAAACACAGTCTATCGCCGTTTAAAACCGGGACTTATATACGTTTTTAAGGTCTCTGCCACCGGCTCACTCTACCCTGAAGTCGTGCCGGAGCTTTAATTTCCCTGGAAACCCGCCCTTATAAGCAGACATGAAAAAAGCCGGTACCTCTTAGAAGTACCGGCTTTTTATAATACTGAGGTAGTTCAATCGATAAAAAATATAATATTAACAATTTATAATACTCTACGCTCAGTACCAAAACCTTGTTTTAAAAGAAAGATATAATATTACACGTAAATAATAAGACATATAACAGCAAATATCAAGCTAAAAATTTAATTTTTTATTTTTTTTTAGCCTTATCGGTTATATACCTGCTGCCGAGAATATTTGTTCGATTGTGCCCAATCGGAACTGAGGTTGTTATCTATTCCGAAAAAAAGCTGACAGCTCATCTTTACTTGTTATAATAAAGATAAATAGTTTAAAAACAAGAAAAAACAATAGAAACAAGCCCCGCCGGAGCGAGGTTCAGCTTAGATAACTGCAAATACAGAGATAACACATTGAAAATACATGACATACCAGAAATAGTAGAAGAGCTCAAACAGGGCAGGATGATCGTTCTTGTTGACGATGAAGACCGTGAGAATGAGGGCGACCTTGTATGCCCCGCCCAGTTCACCACGCCGGAGATAGTCAACTTTATGTGCAAATGGGGACGCGGGCTGATTTGTGTCCCGCTGGAGGCGGAACGCTGCGACGAGCTGAACCTGCACCCCCAGACAAGCAACAACACCGCCGCTCTGGGAACAGCTTTTACCGTAAGTGTTGACGCTCGCGAGGGTATAACAACCGGCATCAGCGCTTATGACCGCTCTAAGACTATTATGCTTCTTGCTGACCCGCAGACAAAGGCCCGCCATTTGGCCCGCCCGGGGCATATCTTCCCGCTCAGAGCCAATCCGGGCGGAACACTTGTAAGAGCAGGCCAGACTGAAGGCTCGATTGACCTTATGAAAGTTGCAGGGCTTACCCCCGCCGCGACTATATGCGAAATAATGGCAGAAGACGGCACCATGCTCAGAGGCGAAGGGCTGTCTAAATATTGCAGAGAACATAACATAAAAGCAACTTCCGTTGAAAAAATCATTGAACACCGCCTGCAGCGAGAAACTACAATCAAGCGAATCCAGGCCGTCCGGATGCCGACCGATTACGGCGAGTTTACAATGATAGGATACAGCAGTCCCAGCACACCCGAGCCGCACCTGGCGTTTTGCAAAGGCGACATCGGCAATCTGGACAAAAACGGAAAGCCGGTCCCGATAGATGAACCGGTTCTAATCCGGGTACACTCAGAATGTATTACCGGTGACTTGTTCAGGTCTCAGCGGTGTGAGTGCGGCGAACAGCTGGAAACAGCGATGAGAATGATACAGGACCATAAAAAAGGCGTCCTGATATACCTGCGGCAGGAAGGCCGCGGCATAGGGCTTGCCAATAAACTGCGGGCGTACAAACTCCAGGAAGACGGGCTGGATACCTGGGATGCTAATGTAGAGCTTGGATTTGCCCCTGACAAACGCGACTACGGCATAGGCGCTCAGATACTCAAAGACCTGGGGATAAGTAAGGTGAGAATCCTCACCAACAACCCCAAAAAGGTAAGTCGGCTCAAGGTTTATGATATCGAAGTCGTGGAGCAGCTTCCAATACAGATACAGGCAAAACCGACCAACAAACAGTACCTCCACACCAAAAAGGTTCGTTTCGGGCATATTCTTGATGAGGATCTTTGATTGAATTTAAACGTTATAAGGAAAGTTTTATTCGTATCTCTGCCGGCGTTTTTGATAGTCGGCTGTGATTCCCTGCCAAAAGGGAGCCCCTCTTTGCCTGCGGAGCACACATACTCCAAAGAAGATTTTTTGCCCGTTTCAATTAAATTTAACGGTATGACTGAAATCTCCGCCGGCGAAACTGAAAACACTATTTCCATTACGCCGCACATAGATGTTTATGATGCGGCGGGCTCGAGAATAAAGGCACCAGGGATTGTCCGTTTTGAGCTGTTCGAGCTCATCGGACGCTCTCAAGATTCACTGGGCCCGAGACTGAAAGTATGGCAGGATTTCAATCTTAATACTTTCGAAACTAACAATCGCTACTGGAGCGATCCGCTTAGATGCTACATCTTTTCTCTCGAACTTGATTCTAATCTGGTTAAACCAGATACCCAGTATCAGTTCACGGCTGTTTTTATCTCCGGAACAAACCGCTTCAGCGACCAGAAACGAATAGACTTCAACAAATAATAAGGGTTCCCATGGCACAAAAAACCGCTCTTGTGATAATCGATGTTCAGGAAAAACTGCTCTCTGTGATGCACGAGAAGGACACTTTAGTTAAGAATATATGCACACTGGTTAAGGCCTGCCGGCTGCTGGAGATTCCTGTTATCAACTGCCGCCAGTACCCCAAGGCGCTTGGAGAGACTGCCGCAGAAATACAGGAACTTCTTACAGATGAGCCGGTTGACAAACGCTGTTTCAGCTGTGCGGCCGGCGATGATTTCCAAAAGAGGCTCAAATCCACCGGCTGCGAGAAGCTGATACTATGCGGGATAGAGGCACACATCTGTGTTTACCAGACCGCCCGCGACCTCATCTCCGCCGGCTTTAAGGTAGAAATTCCGGCTGATGCTGTCGATTCCAGAACGGCTGAAAACAAGCAAATCGCTATTGAACGGCTGCGGCAGGAAAAAGCTCTCATAAGCAGTATAGAAATGTCGCTGTTTGACATGCTTGAAACATCAGAGCACCCGAAATTCCGTGAGGTCTCACGACTGATCAAGTAGCCTGAATACACAAAACCTAACTCCCTTTATATCAACTATGAAACTTCGGCAGACCCGACTCAAGACTTTATGGCACAGATAACTATAAGTGACATGACATTCGGCTTTGGAGAGCCTCCCCTTTTTGACGGCGTTAATTTTAATATTGAAAGCCGCCGGCGGATATGCCTGCTCGGGCGTAACGGCTCGGGCAAGACCACCCTGCTCAAACTTATCGAAGGAGAGCTTGAACCGCTTGCCGGCAGTATCATCAAAAGCCCTCAGCTCAAAATCGAAAGGCTGCACCAACAGGTACCGCCGGAGACCTCCTTCGGCAAGACAGTTTACGAGATGATAATTGACGGTCACGGCGAGGCGGGAAGACTTATCGGCGAATACCACAGAACGGCAGTCGCCGCGGCCCAAAACCATGACGAGCCCGGCCATCTTGAGAAACTCGAAAAACTCGCCGCACGTATCGAAGCCTGCGGGGGCTGGTCGCTGGAAAAAAAAGTGGAAGCTACCGTCAGCAAGATGCGTCTCGAGGCAGAGGCCCTGTTTGACAGCCTTTCTGCCGGACTCAAACGCCGCGTATTTCTGGCACGTGCTATAATAAACGACCCTGATGTCCTGCTGCTTGATGAACCCACAAACCATCTCGATGTGGAGTCTGTGGAGTATCTCGAGAAATTCCTGCTGGCAAGCACACAAACGATAATCTTTGTAACGCATGACAGGGCGTTTCTGCGGAAAATAGCCACACAAATCGTTGAGATTGACCGGGGCAGACTCATCAGTTATGAATGTAACTATGATGAATACCTGCGGCGGCGTGACGCGGCCATTGAGGCCGAGCTGGCAAACAACCAGCGGTTCGACAAACTGCTTGCCCAGGAAGAGGCATGGATTCGCCGCGGCATTCAGGGGCGGCGGACACGCAACGAGGGACGTGTGCGAAACCTTATAGAGCTGCGGAATCAGCGGTCGCAGCGGCGAAACATACAGGGAAAAGCGAAAATATCGATTCAGGACTCTCAACAGTCCGGCCAGCTTGTGGCGCAGTTCACGGACGTATCCTTCAGATACCCTGAAACTGAAGATAATATCATAGAAAAATTCACGACGCTGGTACTTCGCGGCGACAAGATCGGCGTAATCGGCCCCAACGGCTGCGGCAAAACAACACTGCTGCGGCTCATACTCGGCCAACTCAACCCCACCGAGGGCGGGCTGAAAACCGGCAAAAGGCTCGAAACCGTGTACTTTGACCAGCTTCATGCCCAGCTTGAAGAAGACAAATCCGTCTTAGAAAATGTCGCCGACGGTTACCAGACAATAATTTTCAACGGCAAAACACGCAGCGTAATCGGATATCTCCAGGATTTTCTTTTTGACCCAAAGCGTGCCAGAGGCCCGGTCTCGTCGCTTTCCGGCGGAGAGCGCAACAGGCTTCTGCTGGCGAAGATGTTCGCTAAACCCTCAAACATGCTGGTACTTGATGAGCCGACCAATGACCTCGACATGGAAACGCTGGAGCTGCTTGAAGAGCTGATTGCTGATTATCCCGGCACTGTGCTCATCGTTAGCCATGACAGGGAGTTTCTAAACAACACGGTTACTTGCGTATATTCTTTTGAAGGTGACGCAAAGGTAAAAGAATACGCCGGCGGGTACGATGATTACAAATACCACTCAAAACCCAAAAAACCGGAAAGCCCCGCGCAAAAAAAGACCGATAACACGAAGACCAAACCAAAAACCGAACAGAAAAAACTCTCCTACAACGAACAAAGAGAGTTTGACGCGATTCCTGATAAGATAGAAGAACTTGAATCTCAAATCGCAAAAATCCATGCCGATATGGCTGACCCTGAATTCTTCAAATCCCAGGGCGATAAGATCGCGGAAAAAACCAAACTTCTCGAAGAGCTTGAAACCCAGCTTGAAAACCTGTATAATCGCTGGCAGCAGCTCGAAGAAAAATACACATAAACCAGAAAACTTTAAAAAAGGCAATCAGTTGATATGGAACAGACAAATTTAAAAGCTGTTATATTCGATTTCGACGGTGTTATAGCCGACTCGGAGAATCTTCACTTCAAGGCGTTTGAAGAAATCTTCCGCCGGTACGGCTTTACGCTTGACCGGGAGACCTACTGGAAAGAATTCCTCGGATTTACGGACCTGGAGCTGTTCCAGGAAGCCGCGGCTAAATACGGGATAAGCTATGGAACATCATACCAGAACCTCATCAGCGAAAAGTCTGAGATATTTATGGATGTTGTTAAAACCACAAGCACTGTGTATCCAACTATCAAGGACTTCGTATGCAGCCTTCGTGAATCCGGTATTCGCTGCGCAATCTGCTCGGGTGCCTCTATGTTAGATATAGAGATAATTTTCGAATTGGATAATGAGCTAACCGGAAACAATCTGGCTGCGTTGTTCGAAACCATCGTTACCGCCGACGATGTTAGCAGGGGAAAACCCGACCCGGAAGGCTATCTGCTCGCAGGCTCGCGGCTGAGAAAATCCGATGAGTCACTGAAAAACTCCGACTGCCTTGTAATAGAGGATTCGAGCTGGGGTCTGATGGCGGCAAAGGCTGCCGGTATGAAAACACTCGCGGTGACAAACAGCTACCCAGGAGAAATTCTTGAACAGCACGCAGAGCTGGTTGCCCCGCAGCTTACGCCGGAGTTAATACCTCAGATGAAAAAAATATTTGGCTGAAAGTTTATCTGCCGTGAAGAGCATTTGGCGGAGGATTTCAGCCAGAGAGCTGATTAAACGCATTCAGGGCTCTATGTGCATAGCCGCTGGAAATCTTTGACAGCTTTGCGAACAGCTTTGGCCAGTCATTAGCCGCTTCTTCGTCTGCACTGTCTGTGATTACACGTATGGACAAAAACGGTGTATTGTAGCGAATGCATACCTGCGCCATCGCCGCCGCTTCCATCTCAACTGCCAGGGGATTGAATCCGGCGAGTTTTTCGCCCTCATTCACGAAATGATCGCCTGAGATAATTGTGCCAACCCTGAGATTCTCATCAGCCGGCAGAACCGCCTCCATCTCCGGCGGCAGAGTCTTCATAAAAAGCTCACAGCCGGGTATCTGCCCGGGCTTACAGTCCGGAAATACACTGCTCACATCAAAATCATGCTGCACGAAGTCCCGCCCTACCACTATATCGCCCGTCTTGAGCGATTTATCGAGGCCGCCGGCAGTTCCAACACTGACAACATACGAAACGTTATACTCAGGATGCGATAGAAACGCCGCCGCCGAAGCCGCCGCGTTCACCTTGCCCACGCCGCAGACGTGCCCTATAACCCGCCGGCCGCTTGGATCGCTGAACAGGTCATACTCAAGCGGGCCGAGGTTGCGGCGCTCAAAATCAAGAGCCGAGATAAAATCCGTTAATTCCTGTTCAAGAGCGCTTATGAACAAAACCGTATCACCGGCGAGTCTGCCGTCTTTCAGCTGTATCATATAAGAACCTCATAATCCTTGTTGAATGATCTAAAATATCGTCATTGACGTCAATATTCTAAAACCCGCCTGCTCAAGTTCGCTCTGCAGCGCCTTTGTAACAGGCTCTGAGGTTTCAAGGCAGCAGATACCCGTCTGGCCGCCTTCTATGACAAAGCCGAAGATGCCTGATATGTTTATCCCGTGCTCTAAGAGTATCCCTGTAAGCTCGTTGAGGTTTCCGGGTTTATCCGGCACGGCAACAACCATCGCCTCCCGCAGTGCACAGGCAAAACCGTTTTCCGCAAGAATGAGCTTTGCCCGTTCCGGCTCTGTCGCGACAAGTTTCATCAAGCCGAACTCGCCTTTGTCGTGCACGGCAAAAGCTATTATGTTAACATTTTCCCTGGCAAGCGTCTCTGTAACGGACTTTATTCTGCCCGGGGTATTATCTACAAAAACGTTCAGTATCTCTGTCATGGTTAAACCTCTTAAAATTCACCGCGTTCGTCAACAACCCTTTTGCCCTTGCCCTCGAATGTCGGCAGGATACCCGGCTCATGCAGCTGCACGCGGGGGTGTATATAAATCGAAGCCCGAAGCTCCTCTGATATCTTGTCTTTGAGGATATCCAGCTCGACAGGGTCTCCGCTGAACATCTTGGAGTATATCTCCACCTTCACCGTAAGCCGGTCAATTGCACCAGACTTTGTCAGGTGTATCATATAGTTGGTGCCGACCTCGGGTATCTTCATTATAACCTCTTCAATCTGTGAGGGGAAAACGTTGACACCGTTGATAATGAGCATGTCATCAGTACGGCCCTTGATACGCGAAAGCCGCCTGTGTGTCCTGCCGCACTGGCACATGTCCGTATAGACGTGCGCCAGGTCTCTGGTACGGTACCGCATCAGCGGCATCGCCCGCCGGTTGAGACAGGTAACGACAACCTCGCCGGTTTCGCCGTCGGGAAGCAGCTCGCCGGTGGCCGGATCGATGATTTCCAGGATATAGGAATCCTCCCAGATATGAAGGCCGTTTTTATAGACGCATTCAAACGCCAGCCCGGGACCGTTCATCTCACTCAAACCGTAGCAGTTGTAACAGTCAATGTTGAATATTTCCTCGAGTTTGCGGCGTGTTTCTTCGGTATGCGGCTCAGCACCTACTATCGCGCGTTTAAGTGAGAGTGTCTCGAGTGCGATGCCGTGTTCCTTAATAGCCGTGGCAAGATGCATCAGATAGCTTGGAGTAATATGCAGTGTAGTCGTGCCGAAATCCCGCATCGTGTTTATCTGGCGGATGGTGTTTCCCCCGCCTATGGGTATCACCATCATACCAAGCCGCTCGGCGCCGTAATGCAGCCCCAGGCCGCCGGTAAACAGGCCGTAGCTCATCATGTTCTGAAATATATCACTGCGGGTGCAGCCGGCAGCGGTCAGGCATCTGGCGACAAGGTCGGTCGCCGCCTCGAGGTCCTCGCGGTTCCAGTAAATGACAGTCGGTATGCCGGTTGTGCCGCTGGAAGAGTGCATCCTCACTACATCATCATAGTTTTCCCCTGCGAGAAAGCCGTTTGGATAGCCGCGGCGGAGATCTTCCTTGCTAACCAGCGGCAGTTTGCGGAAATCCTCAAACGTTTTTATATCCCGCGGCGATTTTATACCCAGTTTCTTGAAATGGCGGGAATAAAACGGTGTTTTAAACGCCGCCTTTATAATATGCTGAAGTTTTTCCAGCTGTATCGCTTCTATTTCTGCGCGATCGGCTGTTTCAATTTCTTTGTTCCAGTAGTTGACCTGCATTGTTTATCCGGTTATAAATCCCTTGACCCTGATTGGGGCAACAAGTATTGGTGCCGTTTTATTATAGTTAGAGAAATTGCCAGTCTAAGAATTCAGCCCCGGCACTAAAGGGACTGAATATCTGAATTGCTGACAACCACAAAATCGTGAGACTTTAAAAGCTCTATTGCTTTTTTAGGATCATCGAAACGGAAAACCATCAAGGCCTTGTCCGCTGATTTCTCTATAAAGCCGTACATGTATTCCACGTTGATATCCGCATCGACGAATGACCGCAGAACAGCGGCAAGCCCGCCGGGCCTGTCATCTACCTCGATCGCGACAACATCAGTCAGGTTTGCGGTAAAGCCTTTCTGCGTAATAAGCCTTACCGCCTCGTTGGGCTTATCCACCACGGTGCGCAAGACGCCGAAAGCCTCGGTTTCAGCGATTGTAAGCGCCCGGATATTGATATTGTTCTCACCAAGCAGTTCGCACACATCGGCAAGACGCCCCTCACGGTTTTCAAGAAATACTGAAATTTGTTTTATTTGCATCGTTGTTCCTCCAGAACAAATCAATCAGAGAATTAGTAATATTCAAATCTGAAAAGGGTGTTAATTTAGATTTCTCTTATCAATAACCCGTTTGGCCTTTCCTTCGCTCCTGGCGACGGTTCCAGGCTCAACAAGCCTTACCTTAGAGCCGATAGAAAGCACAGAGTCGATGTGAGCCTTTACCTTTTGCTCAAACGCCCTTAGTTTCTTGATCTCATCGGAGAAGATTTCCGGCTCAACCTCTACCTGTATCTCTACAGTGTCCAGACCGTGTTCGCTGCGTTCAATCACAAGCTGATAATGCGGATGTGTACCGTCTATACTCAGCAATACGTCTTCTATCTGAGACGGGAAGACATTGATGCCGCGTATAATTATCATATCATCGGTGCGGCCCTTGATCTTGCTGATTCTCGGGCTGGTCCTGCCGCACTGGCAAGCATCGTAATTGATGCTGACAATATCACGTGTACGATACCGAAGAAGCGGGATTCCGCGTTTGGTCAGGGTGGTGATAACCAGCTCGCCGTCTTCGCCCGGTGCAACCGGTTTGCCCGTGTCGGGGTCGATTATCTCGGGGTAGAACACGTCGCTGTACATATGAAGCCCGTTTTTGAGGTGGCATTCCTGGCACACTCCCGGGCCGATTATCTCACTAAGGCCGTAAATATCTGTGGCGAGTATTCCCAGTGATTCCTCGATTTCATTACGCATCGAATCGCTCCACGGCTCAGCACCGAAAAGGCCGATTTCCCACTCGCTCTGACGGGGATCAAGGCCCATCGATTTCATCTCTTCGGTGATGTACAGGGCGTAGCTCGGGGTACATGCCAGAATTCGCGGCTTAAAATCCTGCATCAGCTTTATCTGCCGCCGCGTGTTGCCGCTGGAGGCGGGGATAACTACCAGCCCCATCTCAAGGCCGCCGTAATGAAGCCCCAGTCCGCCGGTGAAAAGGCCGTATCCGTAAGCCACCTGGAGGATATCACCCGGCTCAGCGCCCGCGCAGCAGAGGGATCTGGCCATAACCGTTGACCAAAGCTGGACATCCTCTTTAGTGTAGCCGACAACGGTTGGATTGCCGGTGGTGCCGCTTGAGACGTGAATTTCGGAAATTTCCTTAACCGGCTTCGAGAATAAGCCAAACGGATAACTGTCCCGCATATCCATCTTAGTCGTGAAAGGCAAAGAAGTTATATCTTCTATGCTGTTTATGTCCTGCGGCTTTATACCGATCTGGTCAAAACGGTCTTTGTAAATCCGGTTATTCTCATAAACATATACCGCAAGCTCTCTTAGCCGCTTGCCCTGCAGTTGGGAAAGTTCATCCCTGCTCATACACTCAATGTCAGGATTCCATATCATATTATTCGTTTCCTCCACATGGTTAACTCTAATAATACTTTAAGGATAGAATTATAATATGAATATGGGAATTTTCAACTAAAAATTTGCCCGCGGCCAAAAGACGATGTGTGACATTTTTTGCGGCCTGATTTGGTGCGAGCGACAACGGGCGAAGCGAGACGCCGCCGCTTTTTATTGTCGGGCGGTGTTTTTGAGTAGAGATGTTTTTAAAGCGGTATTGCGATGACGCTTGCCGCCGCACTACAAAGTGTTAGCCTCGCCGTCGAAGAGACGAGTTGAATCCGGCTCTTAAACCATTCTCTACAATAAGTTATAAAAAAAGTGTCTGACACTTTTTTCTACCGGGCTCCGATTGTTACGAAATACACCATCTAACCCTGCAACACGGCCAGAGCCGCGACAGTAATGGAGCGGTTACGCAAACACACTGTGTCACGCAAGATACCAGAATAACCGCCAACAACTGTAAACGATAAAACTACATACAGTTATTCGCCCGCCAAGCCCGCGCCGGGTTGCTGACAGTACCGCTCATTCACATTCGCGGCTCGGATTGCTACGGAATACACCATCTAACTCTGCAACACCATCAGAGCCGCGACAGTAATGGAGCGGTTACGCAAACACACTGTGTCACGCATGATACCAGAGTAAATTAAAAGGTTTGAGACTCTTTGTTTTTGTAAGGTATTACAAATGAACACTTTATGGTTACTGTTTAAATGTGTTATATCCTTGAAACCTGATTCATTTATGATAAGATGGGCAAAGTGATTATCGAATACGAACAGGTTGTGACCGGCTGGGCTCGGTATTTAAGTTTATAGCACCTGTCGCGGGCTCCAAAAAACGGATAAAATGAATAATACTTTTAAAGAATACAGATTTAGCGAGTGTAACATTCTGAAAGTAAAGGAGATACATAATGGTAGCTAAACAAAGGGTCTCAACCCTTTTAATTATCCTCCATCTAACCCTGCAACACCATCAGAGTCGCGACAGTAATGGAGCGGTTACGCAAACACACTGCACCAGAGTAAATTGAAAGGGTTGAGTCTCCTTGTTTTTGTAAGGTATTACAAATGAATACTTTATGGTTACTGTTAAAATGTATTATATCCTTGAAACCTGATTCATTTATGATAAGATGGGCAAAGTGATTATCGAATACGAACAGGTTGTGACCGGCTGGGCTCGGTATTTAAGTTTATAGCACCTGTCGCGGGCACCAAAAAACGGATAACATGAATAATACTTTTAAAGAATACAGATTTAGCGAGTGTAACATTCTGAAAGTAAAGGAGATACGTAATGGTAGCTAAACAAAGGGTCTCAACCCTTTTAATTATCCCACCCACTTTTAATTATCCCCAAGCAAAAATAGTGCCGAACAGGATTGGTGTTAACCATTTTTAATTCTCTTTAATAGTTTGTTATTTCATCTATATCTATATTTTTATTTTTGCATTTTTCAATTAATTTGGCCTGAAGATTTTCGTTAAGGTCTTGAAATTCCAAACGTTTTTGCTCAATTGCATTAATAAGCAAATTTACTATTTTCGATGAATTAATCCTATGTACATTTTTTGTATCAATTTGTTTTAAAATGAGTTCAGCAAGTTTTCCCAATTTAAAATAATTTAAATTTTCTATATTTCTATGGGCATCTACTAGATCTTTTACATAAGTGTCCCCTTTCTGTTCGCCTAATTCAAGACCTTCTTCTTTTAAGTCCTTGGAATTTAAAAATACAACATGAATAGTGTCATCAATTGTGTTTTTTGAAGAACCTGTCATTAAAGCCAAAATACTTTCGTATTTTATTTTCTCACAATCGTCATCATCAAATTTCCATACAGACAATTTATCACCAGAAGTTCTTAAGCAACTAGTAACAGCATCACCACGTAAATCAGCCACTGTCTGTTTGTCTGTTAATCTCCATTTAGCTCTATTAATTTTTCTTACAAGTATGCTCACGACATTCCTCTAAATAGCTAATAACTTCTTCCAAGTAATCTACTAGCCATTCTTCTTGACAATCAACTTTCTTTAATAAGTCAATTGAGTCAATGGCATCCCAATTTTCAAAAGCCCTGATACCACACTCTTTAACTTCAATATCTTTATGACTAAGTGCGGCTATAGCCATAGTTTGTCCAGTAGGATATATGTCACTATAAGTTATATGTGAAATGATTTTCAAAATACCTGTTATAATTTCAATATTTGAAAAATGTTTAAGGAAAATTTCATTAATCCATTCTTTGACAAACTTATTAGATTTTAGGCTTTCCCTAACAAAGGAATCTGCTGAATTAAGTGTGCCATACTCAAAAATTTCGTCATGTATTAATTGCAGTAAAGTTGCAGTAAATTTCTTTTTATTTTTTTCTAAACTTTGAGTATCAATTACGGTATCATCAATTATAGTAAGGTTTGTGGATTGCTTGTCTGATATATATATATCAGACAAGTTAAATTCTTTTGCTTCAGATTTAATTGAAAAAGAAGAAGTTGGTGCACTATGCCTTAAAACGGGGGCAGAATTAAAAGGGTTCGATCTCTTTTTTTTGTAACTTATACATCTACAAGGACTTACGAGTGAAGTCCGGAAGTGTTATTAATTTGAAATAGTATTTGCCGGCACAGGGAACTCTAAAAAAGTGTCTGACACCTTGTTGAATATGTTGCCGCCTAAACTCTATAAGTCGTATTCTTTAATTTTTCGGTATAGGGTTCTCTCGCCGATACCCAGCAGGTTTGCGGCCTTCTCGCGGTTGTTTTCAACCAGTGCCAGGGTTCCTGCGATGGCCTGTTTTTCAATTTCATTCAGCGGCCTTCCGGCAAGCCCGGCGGGTGAGCTGGGGTTTGGCAGGCCCAGAACGGTATGAATATCGGGCGGGATGTCGGAAATATCTATCATATCCCCATCGCACATCACTGCCATTGTTCGCACCGCGTTTCGCAGCTGGCGGATGTTGCCCGGCCAGTTATAGTTTATCAGGATGTTCATCGCCTTTTCAGAGACGTTGAGCATGTCCCTGCCGATTTCCCTGCACATCTGCTCGAGGAATGCGTAAATCAGCTCGGGGATATCCTGCCGCCGGTTGCGAAGAGCGGGTATTGTGACGCTGACCCCCTTAATCCTGAAAAACAGATCCTGGCGCATTTTCTTTTCGCTTACCATCTTGGCAAGGTCAGAGTTTGTCGCGCTAATTACTCTGACATCAACCTTGACCGGCTTGTTTGAGCCTACCGGGACGATTACCCCGTCTTCGAGGACACGCAGCAGTTTTGCCTGCATCGTCAGTGGCATATCGCCTATCTCGTCAAGAAACAATGTTCCCTGGTCGGCGATTTCAAAAAGCCCCTTGCGGTCGGCGGCTGCGCCGGTAAAAGCGCCGCGTACATGGCCAAAGAGCTCACTCTCCAGCAGTGTCTCGCTTAGTCCGGCACAGTTTATCGGCCTGAACTCACCGTCGGCACGTCTGGAGTTGAGGTGTATCGCCCTGGCAAGGAGTTCTTTGCCGGTGCCTGATTCGCCCTGTATCAAAACGCTGATGTTTGTAGGTGCGACTTTGGCGGCGATCCGGAAAACCTGTTTCATCAAGGGTGAGCTGCCCGGCAGTCCCTCGTATAAAAAGCCCCCGGGAGTGTCTAACTGGGGTTTTGCTTCTTTGGGCAGGGATTGCACGTCTGGTTCTGTGCCGACAATCTCACGAATCGCGGTCAATATTTCATCGGGCTCAACCGGTTTGGCAAAATAATCTGCCGCACCCTGCCGCATTGCCTGTTTGCACGTCTCGATCCCCGCCTGCGAGGTTACGATAACGATTCTGGTATCCGGCGAAAACTCCCGCACACGCTGCATCAGGTCGAAGCCGTTAATGTCGCTGTGCAGGTTTATCTCGCTGATGACAATGTCGATACTCTCAGCATTGATCAGCTTTACAGCCTTTTGCGGTTCAGGCACCAGGCGTACATGAAAATTGGCGGACTCCAGAGCCTTCTGCATGTGCGTGCTTTGTCTGGCGTCCGGGTCAACTATTAAAATCTTTATACGGTTTTTGGGCATATTTACTATCTATAGCAGTGGTAAAGCAGGTTGAATTTCTTTACGGTTTATCTTCAGCATTAAATTTGAAATGTAAATTATACACTTTTTCGCGGATAACTTCAAGTTTTCCGATTATTATCCAGTATGTATAGCTCTTAGAGCTGTCGGGGCCGAGCTTCCATTGAGCCAGCGGAGCAAAATGCATCGTGGCGGCATCAAATTCCCCGCCGCCGCCGGCGCTGCCGACCCAGCCCATGTTCCAGGTCTTGCCTGTTTCGGGGCTGTATATTCCCAGGCCTATGCCGGTTTTCGGGTCAATACACGCCGCCCATGGCTCAGTCGGGCTCTGCCGTGTCCATATCCAGTCATCATCAGGCCCGTATTTTACGGTTGTAAGCGGCTTGTTGCGCCAGGGCTTATCACCGTCATAGATCACCAATTTTGACATGCTGCGTATCGCGTAAACCGCGGGCAGCTCCTGGCTTCTTGCCTGCGGCGGGCCCCAGATGTCATCGCTGCCGCGAAAACACTCGATCGTGTTCTTTACACGTATTACGTTGTCCATTCCCTTTTCAAAACTCATCCACTGGTGAAGCCGGCACTTTGCCAGCTCTTCATTCATATCCCACAGCCTGGGTTGGCAGCAGCTGTAAAGCATGGTGTTGTCTTCAAGGCACTCAAAGTTGAGTACTATTGAGCGGTCACCATCGAAATTTCCCGCCTGAACGGGATTCCACGGCCACGGGCTCCATGATTCGGACTGGCCGTCCTGCTTCCTGTCGAGGCTTTTGCCGGCATAGTATGACTGCTGTATCTGGCGGCCCTTGTCGTGGTTGTTGATCATGTTTTTGTCTGAGCCGGACTGAGACGCCCATATTATCGCGCCGCCGAATTTCTTATCCGCGGCAATTTTTACAGTTCCATTATCCAGCCGGCCGCGTCCGCCGTCGATAAAAGCTCTCGGCTGTGAGCCGCGGCAGCCGCCGGCAAGGGTAAAGAAAGCCAAAATCAGCTTTAAATATATAACAGCCTGAATTTTGCTGATTATCATTTTGAAACTGCCTTTTTTTAATTAAAAAAAGGGCGGGTTTGCCCGAAGGCAAACTCCACCCGTTAAGCTGTCAGAATTAAATCAGTCTTGCGTTTGTGCGGTTTCTTCGTCAGCTGAGCCTTCGCCGTTATCTTCCATCTCTGCCAGTGCGGCTTTACGTGAAAGTTTCAGGCGGCCCATGTTGTCAATCGCGATGAGCTTGACCGGTACAACCTGGCCGCGTTCGAAGTGGTCTCCGAGCTCCTTGATGTACTTGTCGCTTGCTTCGCTGATATGACAGAGGCCCTCAACACCTGGGGCGATCTCGAGGAACATACCGAAGTCCTTAATAGAAACCACCTTAGCATTCTTGTAGAGTTTGCCGACCTCGGGTTTCTGGAACATTGACTCAATGATATTCAGAGCTGCCAGGTGTCCGTCACCTTCCATTGTCGAGATGCTGACAACTCCGTCATCATCGATCTCGATGTTGGTTCCGGTTTCTTCCTGGATACCCTTGATTGTGGCGCCGCCGGGGCCGATCAGCTTGCCGATCAGTTCAGGATCGATTCTTGTAGATACGATCTTCGGAGCGTATTTGCTCAGCTCTTCACGCGGCTTGTCGATTGTCTTTGTCATTGTTTCAAGAATCTTCAGGCGAGCCTTGCGCGACTGCTCAAACGCTTCGCAAAGAATCTCGTGCGGCAGTCCGTCGGCCTTGATATCAAGCTGGATAGCTGTGATGCCGTCTTCTGTTCCGGCGACCTTGAAGTCCATATCGCCGAAGTGGTCTTCTTCGCCGAGAATATCTGTCAGGAGGAAGTATTTGCCGGTTTCTTCGTCGGTAATCATACCGATTGAGATGCCTGCTACCGGTTTGCGGATCGGGACGCCGGCATCCATAAGTGCCAGACAGCCGCCGCAGACTGAAGCCATAGAGCTTGAGCCGTTAGAGCCGGTAATGTCAGAGATAAGTTTGATCGTGTAAACAAATTCCTCTTTCGGCGGGCAAACTCTCTCGAGGGCCTTTTCAGCCAGTGCACCGTGGCCGATTTCGCGTCTTCCTGCGCCGCGTATCATGCCGGTTTCGCCGACAGAATAGGGCGGGAAGTTGTAGTGCAGCATGAACCGCTGGCCGTATTCTTCTTTGATGCCGTCAACGACCTGCTCGTCTCTGCCTGTTCCGAGGATAGCGGAAACGATAGCCTGTGTTTCGCCGCGTGTGAAGACCGCAGAGCCGTGAACGCGGGGCAGAAGGCCGACTTCGCATTCAATCTCGCGAAGCTCGTCATTGCCGCGGTTTCCGGTGCGTTTTCCTTCGAGCAGTCTCTTGCGGACGGCCTTTTTCTCGATCTTGTCGAGAATCCGGTTCATTATGCCCTCTGTGATTTCAGAATCTTCCGGCTCACAGTATTTTTCGATCATCGCTTCACGGATGGTATCTACCGCTTCTTTGCGTTCAGCTTTCATCTCGATGGCTTTTGCCTGGTAGAGTTTGTCGAATATTTCGCTCTCAACCTTGGCTACCAGCTCTTCGTCAAGTGCCGATACTTCGAATTTCTTTTCAACGCCGCACGCGTCGCGGAGTTCCTGGATAAAGTCGCAGACTTCAACAATGTATTTGTGAGCGTGCTTAATGGCGTCTGCCATAACATCCTCCGGGACCTCTTTTGAGTCCACTTCAATCATGTTGATGGCTTCTTTGCGTCCGCCCAGCAGCAGGTTCAAATCACTCTGCTCAATCTCGCTGTGGGTGGGGTTTATTATATATTCGCCGTTGACCCGTGCCAGCTTTACAGCACCAAGCGGCCCCTGGAACGGGATTTCGCTGATGCTCAGGGCGGCGCTTGCGCCCATCATGGCGAGCACATCCGGATCGTGGTCTTTATCAGCACTGAGTACGTTGGCCATGATTTGTACTTCATCATAGTAGCCATCGGGGAATAGCGGGCGTATCGGCCTGTCTATACAGCGTGCTATGAGTATTTCACGTGTGGAAGGGCGTCCTTCGCGTTTCATGAATCCGCCGGGGAAACGGCCCGCGGCAGCCTGGCGCTCTCTGTAGTCCACTGAGAGCGGAAAATAGTCGATGTTTTCTCTTGGGTTGCTTCGGCAAGCCGTTACAAGAACCTTTGTTTCACCGCAGCTTACGAACACGGCACCATGTGCCTGAGTAGCGATTTTACCGGTTTCGAAGGTGACTGTTTTGTCGCCGATTACACGTTCGATTTTTGTTACATTAAACATTTCTTTACCTCACTTAACATGCCGGCCAAACTGACAAATTCTTACACATTATAAACTTACAACTGCCGGCTAAACAATATTACATTACGTTGACATAAAAAAAGGCGCAAACGGCTATACAATAACAGCCGGTGTGCGCCTTTTTATTTTTTTAAAATCGGAAGATTCTATCTTACTTCCTGAGTCCAAGCTTTGAAATAATCTCACGGTACCTGTTGACATCCTTATTGCTTATGTACTTGAGAAGCGAAGCTCTGGTACTGACCATCTTTAGAAGGCCTCGCCTGGAAGCGTGGTCTTTTTTGTGTGATTTCAGGTGGCCGGTAAGTTCTGTTATCCTGTTTGTAAGCAGGGCAATCTGAACCTCCGGAGAGCCTGTGTCAGAACCGCTGAGCTGGTACTCTTTAATAATATCCTGTTTTTGTTCTTTTGTTATCATTTCGTAAAATAACCTTTCATAAATACTTATGCACTTTATTACAGTGCCAGAGGACTATATATTCACAATAGAGACGTAATATTAACTAATTGTCATTGAATATCAAGTGTTTTTCGCCTAAAAATAAAAATCGCAGGGCAATCGCATCTAAAGTCCTTTATTTTGTTGTGTCAGCACGCGATATAGGTATTGCTCGTTCCAGCCGCAGCACAGCCTTCTGGTCTTTATGCCGACCTTGTGCTTGGTTTGCTGTTTTAGCAGATTCAGTGCTATTCGTGAGAGCCTTGCAAAATTTTCTGCTCCATAACCTTTTCTTATTCTCCTTTCATCGTCGGCAAAGCTGATATCTAAACACCAGTGCAAGGAGTTCTCTACCCCCCAGTGGCCCCTGATATATTTGAGTAAATTTGGCGGATTTTTGCAAGTCAGGCTTGATATGTAATACCGTTTCTCTACGCTTGTTTCATCTCCTATGCTCCTCTTTGCCTCCACACATATCAGGCTCTTGAGCCCGACCCAGTTCTTCTTTTCAGAGTTAAGGAATCCTACATTTGAAACAGCCCGCAATGTGCGTTCTTCAACCCTGCCGTGGCCTCCATCAGTTTCACTTGCAACAGTATATTGAATATTATAGACATTATCGTCTATACATTCATCAAAAAGGGTAACTGCATTTTTATGCAGGCCGGTCTGATTTGCCTTTAGCTGCAAGATATAGTCCCCATCATTTTCAATTACAGCATTAGCAATTTCCTTTTGGCAGCCCATAGCATCAGTTGTTACAACTGCACCATCTAAATCAATTAACTCCAAGAGCTTAGGTATAGCCGTTATCTCATTGCTCTTGGTTTCTGTTGCAATCTGCCCAATGACCATTTTGTTGGTGTCGCACCAGGCATTTACCATGTGAACAGCCGCTTTTTCAGATGCATAATCAACGCTTCTACGCATAGTCTTGCCGTCAATGGCTATGAGCCTGCCTTCACTCTTTTGGGCTAAGGCATTGACCCATTCGAGGAAGCATTGTTCAAATGAGTCGGGTTTGAGAGAAGAAAATACTCGTCCAAATGTGTCGTGAGAAGGAATGCCATTAGGCAAAGAAAGAAAACTTTTAAACCACTCTTCTTTGCACTGAGCGAACTCTTCAACCTGTGTCCATCCATCAGCGCCACAAATTATTGCACAAATTGCAATGGATAAAATATCGCTAAGCTCATGCTTGCGAGTACGCTCGACTCTGGGGTCTTCAATTGTCGAAAAATAGTCCATTAATCTGCGTTGGTTTTGTTCTTTTTTCATAATTTTCCTCGTTTTAACGTTGCAAAGATATAGAATACTATATATTATACTATAATGAAAAAGACAAAAAAAGCTATAAAATTATTAGAAAAAATCGCAAAAATAGAGCGAATGGAACGAGGGAAGATATGTCAGATGAAAAACCGGCAGCATTTCAACCACCAAACGTGGAAAAATGGAGCCAATGTTGTGCGATATGTCCCAAAGGATGAGCTTGAAGCACTGCAGGCTGACATAGATAGTTACAACCAATTCATGGACTTAGTGCAACAATATGCTGACGAAATCATACGGATAACACGCCTTGAAAGAAAAAAACTAACCGAAAAGCCTAAAAAATGATATTTTAGATGCGATTGCCCTGAAAATCGCTTTAGTTTGCCTCTGAAATTTGATTGAGACAATTCATGAATTGTCTATACAGAGCGGTGGTGTGGCGGCAATATTGTAGAGAAAATTCACGAAGTTTCTCCAGACGGTAGCCTTCATTTGCTTAGTGTCCATTTACTCGGACGTAAATCCTGAGAGGCTTTGTGTTCTGTTAATTTTAAGCACCATCGTAAAATAAACATGTTAATTTTACGACGCTGCGTAAAATAATCTTGATTATTTTACGAGGCATGGTATAATCATCGCTGATATGAAGGTTAAAAGACTATATGATAATATACTGTATGAACATCTCAACGCCCAAAGGCAAATGGCATTTGTTACCGGCCCAAGGCAGGTTGGCAAGACTACTGCATGCGCTGTTCTGGCAAACCGGTGTTTTAATTGGGATAATATAGATGACAGGAAGATAGTCACAGGCGGTCCTGGGATTGTTGCTGATGAATTAGGGCTGGATAGGCTTACTGCAGCCAAACCAACAGTCATGTTTGACGAACTTCACAAATATCCCAACTGGAAACAGTTTCTGAAAGGTTTTTTTGACACATACTCGAGTGAACTGAAAATAATAGTAACCGGCAGCTCCAGGCTGGATATTTACCGACGAGGCGGGGACAGTCTTATGGGCAGATACTTTTTATATCGTATCCACCCTTTTTCAGTAGCTGAGATACTCACTCAGGACCTTCCTGATTTCAAGAAGATAATTCGCCCTCAATCAAAGATAAGTGATCATGATTTTAAAGCGTTATGGACTCACGGCGGATACCCTGAACCTTTTCTCAAGCGTGAGAGCAGATTCAGTAAGCGCTGGCAAAAACTTCGCATTCAACAATTTGTGCGTGAGGACATTAGAGATATGACACAAATTCAGCAGCTTGACCAGCTTGAGCTTCTGGTTCAATTGTTGATGTCTCTATCATCAGAGCAGTTGATTTACAGTAACCTGTCAAACCAAATCCAGATAAGCGTTGATACCGTAAAACGATGGATCGCCACCCTATGCAACATGCACCTGGGCTTTTTAGTCAGACCCTGGTACAAAAGCGTCGCCAGGTCTCTGCGTAAAGAACCCAAATGGTTCCTGAAAGACCATTCCGCGATAGAAGATCCCGGCCAGAGGGCCGAGACTTTTATAGCCTGCCATCTGCTCAAAGCTGTTGAGGGCTGGAATGATATGGGCCTGGGAGATTTCCAGCTGTGCTACCTGCGTGACAATATCAAAAAGGAGGTGGATTTTGTTGTTATACGTGACGCAAAGCCCTGGTTTCTCGTTGAGGCGAAACTTTCAGATACAAAGATCAACCCAAACCTGAAACACTTTCAGCAGCAGATAGGAGCCCCTTTTGCCTTCCAGGTGGTAATACAGGCTGACTACGTAAACGCAGACTGCTTCGCAAACCATAAGCGGCCAATAACAGTACCGGCAAGAACGTTCTTGTCTCAGCTTCTGTAGATATGTAACCCGGCTGATTATTATTTTGGTGTGGTGTGGCGGCAATATTGTAGAGAAAATTCACGAATTTTCTCCAGACGTTTCTGTCCATCTGTCCGCACAATAAACCCGATGACCGTTTGTAGTCCTGTTCTGGTTATTTTGGCACGGTGTTTTATGTTTTTCGTTTTTGAGAGAATTCGTGAATTCTCTCTACAGGGGGTGGGCAAAGCAAAGTCTGACGCCGCAGCACCAACGGTGCGAAATATCATAGCATGGGGCAACGCCCTATGTTCAAACACGGCGGATATCCCCGTAGTAGGTCGGGCTTCCAGCCCGACACAAAAACACCGCCGGCAGCGGTACGGGGAGAGGGGGTTTGTTGGCGGCATGGTTTCCCAGGGCGTTGCCCCGGGCTATGATATTCAAGCCCTTCAGGCTTGGGGGAGAGGGAACAAAAAGCGGGCCGTTGCCGACCCGCTAAAAGGAGGTGTTATTATGCATTTCGCGAAAGTCTCTGATTCGAGACTTTGTTTCTGTTATGCCAGCTCCGCCGGATTCTCGAGCAGCGCCCTGATGTAGTCGAGGAACTGCGCCGCGTAGAGGCCGTTTGCCACCTTGTGGTCAACCGCCAGCGTCAGGCTCATCTGCTTGCGAAGGGCGATTCCGCCGTTGAACGGTACGAGGGTGTCCTTGATCTTGCCGGTGCCGAGAATGCTTGCCTGACCCGGTACAACAATCGGGATAAACCACTCTATGCCGAACGCGCCGAGATTGCTCAGCGTGATACAGCCGCCGGCGAGGTCATCGGGTGTGATCTTGCCGGATTTTGCCCTTGTGATCATCTCCGCGTTGTAAGCGGCTATCTCTGCGAGCGATTTTTTGTCCGCGGCTTTGCACATCGGAGCAACGAGCCCGTCTTCAACCGATATTGCCAGGCCAACCGATACATCTCCGGCGATTTTGATATCTCCGCCGTCAACCTGTCCTGCCATAAGCGGGAACTGTTTGACTGCGACAGCCATCGCCTTGATGATAAAATCGTTGAACGAGAGCTTCTGTCCGCCGCCTGAGTTTAGCTGCCGGCGGTATTCGAACAGGTCGGTCATATCGGCAGTCGTGTTGAGGTAGAAGCACGGTATCTGCTGTTTAGACTGGAGCATACGGTCTCCGACAACCTTCTGCATCCGCGACATCTTGACAGATTCGCCAAGCTGATGCTCGGGCTGGGGCATCTGGGGCAGTGACGATGTAAACGCCGCCGCGGCAGGTTTTGCCCCGGCACCCGCTGCAGCCGCCTTGCGTACATCCGCTTCGGTTATACGCAGTGCGCCCGGTGCGGGCTGAACACGGTTAATATCGATTCCCAGCTCCTGTGCGGTGAGTTTTGCCCTTGGGGAGGCGAATGTTCTCTCTGCCGCCGGTGCTGCCGGTGCAGCCGGTTTTGCCGCCGGTGCGGGCTGGTCGGTCTTGGCGGGTGCCTTGGGTTCGTCTGTTTTTTCCGGTTCCGGTGCCGCCTCAGCGGGTTTGCCGGATTTGAGCGAGCTGATTACCTCGTCAGAGATAACTTCGTCCTTGTCATCGCTAAGCACGATTACAGGGTCGCCGACGGGTATTGTTTCGCCGTTATTGACGAGAATCGCCTTTACAAAGCCTGCCTGCGCGGCTTCCATCTCGAGAGTAGCCTTGTCGGTTTCAACCTCGAAGATTACATCGCCCTTGCTGACCTTGTCGCCCTTGGCAATGAGGCAGGATACGATTGTACCCTCTTCCATTGTCTGGCCCAGCTGTGGCAGCTCGAGTACCTTCAGACCGGCAGGGACAGCGGCGGCGTCTGCTTTTGCGGCCGCGGGCTCTTCTTTTTCGGTCTCTGTTTTTTCCGCGGCGGGTGCGGCATCATCGGCGATTTCTTCGTCCTTCTCGCCGAGAATGATTACCGGATCGCCAACGGGAATAGTCTCGCCGGTCTTAACGAGAATCTTCTTTACGAAACCCTCAGCCGAGGCTTCCATCTCGAGTGTAGCCTTGTCGGTCTCGACCTCAAAGATAACGTCGCCTTTGCTGACTTTATCGCCAACCTTGACCAGGCACGAAACAATCGTGCCCTCTTCCATTGTCTGGCCCAACTGGGGCAGTTCTAACGTCTTAGCCATATTACACCCCCTTTACCGTAGATACGGCCTGGGCAGTTATGGTCTCCACGCTTGGAATACTTGCCAGCTCGAGCGGTTCGCTCATCGGCGGCGGTACATCTCTGGCTGCCATGTTTACAGGCGGCGCGTCGAGATAATCGAATCCGCTGCGTCCGTTCTCATATTTGTATTCAAAGAGCCGGCGTACAATCTCGGCGCCCGAGCCGCACATTGTGAAGCCCTCGGCAACGTTGATCAGGCGGCCGGTCTTGCGTACTGAAGCGGCAACGCATTCAATATCAAGCGGCTTGATTGTACGCAGGTCGATAACCTCGGCTGATATGCCCTGTTTCTCAAGCTGTTTTGCCGCCTCGAGTGCGAACATGACCTGCCTGCTGTAGGCGGTGATGGTTATGTCGCTGCCTTCTCTTTTAACATCGGCCTTGCCGATAGGAATTATGTATTCTTCGCTTGGGATCGCGCCGGTCTGTCCGTAGGTCGCTTTGTGCTCGATAAATACAACGGGGTTGTCTGAGCGGATAGCTGATTTCAACAGGCCGTAAGCGTCATACGGGGTCGAGGGCATAACCACATGCAGCCCGGGGACGTGCATCAGCCATGCTTCCAGAGATTTTGAGTGGTGTGCCGCGATACAGCGGCCAACGCCGCCTTCGGTACGCAGAACCATCGGCACCTTGGCGTGTCCGCCGAACATGTAGCGGTTAAATGCGCCGTTGTGCATCAGCTGATCCATTGCGATTGTGACAAAGTCAACATACATGATTTCAGCGACTGGGCGAAGTCCGCGGATAGCCGCTCCGACCGCAGAGCCGGTGATTGCCGCTTCTGATATCGGTGTGTCTATGATGCGTTTATCGCTGAATTCTTTTATCATGCCCTTGGTAGCGCCGTATGCACCTCCGTAGAGGCCCACGTCCTCGCCGAGGATGATAACATTATCATCGCGGCGCATTTCTTCGGATTGAGCTTTTACAAGAGCCTCGCCGATAGAAAGAACATCCATACCGAATTCTTCTTTGATTTTGGCTTTGGAGTTTTCGGTTTTCTCTTTCTGTGTCCTTGCAGGGTCAGCCGCTTTGTATTCGTTGAATTTATCTGTAGCCTTGAGTGCCGCGGCGGCATTCTTCTTGTCGAGTTCGATATCTGAGCTCTCGTAGGTTTCAGTTACGTACACGTCGCGTTCAATGTCTTTTGGATCGGGCCATGGGCTGTCAACGCCGAACTGGGTGGCCTTTTCGATGGTTTCGTCGGCGGCCTTTTTAATCTCGTCGATCTCTTCCTGTGTTGCCAGGCCTTCGTCGATGAGCTTTTGGGAGAGTACCAGAATCGGGTCTCTGTCGCGCCATTGCTGTTCTTCTTCTTTTGTCCTGTAAGCACGCGGATCGCTTCGGCTGTGTCCATACCAGCGGTAGGTCTTGGCCTCTACGATCATCAGCTTGTTGTTTTTGCGGGCGTATTCAATCGCTTCCTGCATTGCCAAAAATACCGCGACAACGTCCTGGCCGTCGATAATCATTGCCGGAACATTGTAGGCCGCGGCTCTCTGAGCGCTGTCCTCGAGGTTAGCCGCACGGGTTGTGCCTTCTACCGGGCTGCCGCTGTAGGGGACACTCATTCCGTAGAGGTTGTTTTCAATGATAGCTACCAGCGGAACATCCAGAACTGATGCCAGGTTCATTGATTCGTGGAACGAGCCTGTGTTTGTGGCACCATCGCCGAAGAATGAAAGAACAGCTTTGCCGCTGCCTTTGTATTTTTCAGCCATTGCAGCGCCGACGGCAGGGGGCTGGTTTCCGCCCACGATACCGGTGGAGCCGAGGTTGCCGATCTTAACGTCGGCAATGTGCATTGAGCCGCCGCGTCCGTTGCAGTAGCCTGTCTCGCGTCCCATCAGCTCTGCCATCATGCGGTTCCAGTGCATCTGGTGATCTTCGCCTGCTGTAGCGTATTTATTGCCGATAGCTCCGCAGTGGCCGTGGCCGCGGTGAGTAGAGCTGATAACGTCGCCTTCTGCCATCGCGGCTATACAGCCTGTTGCAACGGCTTCTTCGCCGGCGTAGAGGTGTGAAGCTCCTTTGATGATGTTTTTACCGAGCAGGTCAAAAACCTTCTCCTCGAAATAGCGGATTTCGCAGATGGTTCTGAGCCAGTATTTCACATCTTCAATACTTGCCTTTTTGCTGTCAATAAGAGATTTAACAGTTGGGTTTTTACCCTTTCTCTTGTCATCAATTTTGTAGTTCATAATAACTCCTGTTATAGTTTTTTACATTACAATTGCTGTTTGTTGTTATATTTTATACGTGTTATTATGTTCGAATTATAGTGACTTGTAAAGAAGATTTCAGCATAAAACACAACAAAACACGCTGAATTGTTACTGAAAAAAACATAAATGAACAAAAATGTATTTGCTTTATTGTTTTTTGAATGTAAAATGCGGTCTGAATTAGAATTCAATAGATAGAAATTTGTTTATTTCAGTTCGTTTGTGAGGAAACAATGGGACTATTTGCAGAAAACAGGCATGAGCATATACTTAATGAGCTTCGCAGCAAGGGCCGCCTTAAAGTAAAAGAGCTTGCGAAAAGTCTTGATGTAACTGAAGTTACAATTCGCCGCGATCTCTGCTATTTGCAGGATAACGGGCTGTTGAAAAAGACCTACGGCGGAGCGGTGCTTGCCGGCCCCTCATCAATGCAGTCGCTGGTGAGCTACCGGCAGACGCAAAACAGCACCGCAAAACAGATTATCGGCGAAATTGCCGCTTCACGTATTGACGACGGCGACAATATTTATCTCGAGGCGGGCAGCACCTGTTATGAAATAATTCCCTACCTTGAAAATAAAAAGGATCTTACCGTTATTGTAAATTCAGTAAACCTTATGACCCGCCTGCATGAGCAGACTCATCACCGAATCCTGGTAACCGGCGGCGAGTACAGGGCCGAGACTATGGATATGATAGGGCCTACCGCGGAGGCGGCAATTTCACAGCTTGGGGCATTTACCGCGTTTACAAGTGCGGATGTGATCAGTGTTGAATCGGGCATCAGCGGGCGCGACATCGCCACGGTAAGTTTTACCAGACAGGTACTTATGCGTGCCAACAAAAAAATATTCGTAGGCATCAAGAGTAAGTTCAACAAGGCGGCGCTTTATAAGATAGCCGACCTTGAGGATTTAGACTGCATCATAACGGATTCTTTTCCCGGCGCCAGGTGGCGCGATGCGGCTCTGCAGAAAAACATAGAACTGCTTTATCCCGATACAGATTAAAGGCCTTTTCATAGTTGGCAGTTTCTTGACAAAATAAGCAAATTTAAATGATGATAAACAACAGTAATAATAAACAGGAGAACTAAAATGGCAGAAAAATTTGATGTTGCAGTTATCGGCGGCGGCCCCGGTGGTTATGCCGCTGCTATCCGTTGTGCCCAAAAGGGTTTAAGTGTGGCTATCGTTGAAAAAGAATATATGGGCGGAACATGCCTCAACTGCGGGTGTATCCCGTCGAAGGCACTTCTGGGTTCGGCTCATTTTCTTACCCAGGCAAAACACGCGAACCTAATGGGGCTCGAGATCGGTTCGCTCAAGCCCAACTGGGCAAAGATACAGGCTCGCAAGGACGCTATCGTAAAGGGCTTCCGCGGCGGCGTTACCAGCCTGGTAAAGGGCAATAATATAAAGGTATTCGAAGGCCGGGGCATCGCGGCAGGAAACGGAACCGTAAAAATCGAAAATAACGGCTCAAACGAAGAGATAACCGCCGGTAAGATTATACTTGCTACCGGTTCGGTACCGATTGAGATACCGGCTTTTCCCTTTGACGGCGAAAATATCATCAGCAGCAAAGAAGCGCTGAGCCTCTCGGAAGTGCCCGAGTCTATGGTTATAATCGGCGGCGGAGTTATAGGCTGTGAGCTGGCGTGTGTATATGCGTGCATGGGCTGCAAGGTAACTATAATAGAGGCCCTTCCCTCACTTCTGCCAAACGAGGATGACTGGGTCGGCAAGCTGCTTGAAAAAGAGCTCAAAAAGCTCGGCATAACCTCACTGACATCGAGCAAGGTAACCGCCGTTGACGCCGCGGCAGGCAAATGCAGTGTAAGTGTCGAAGGCGGCGATGACTTAGAAGCGTCCAAAGTCCTGGTGGCCGTCGGCAGGCGGGCATGCTGCGACAAGGAAACCGTCGAAGCCCTGGGCCTTGAGATGGACGGAGCCAAAATCAAAATAAATGAGAAGCTCGAGACCTCGGCAGAGGGCGTTTACGCGATCGGTGATGCGGTCGGCACGACATACCTGGCTCACGGAGCGTTTATGGAGGCGGAGGTCGCCGCTGATAACGCTGCCGGCGGAGATGAAACCATGCAGGATTACCACCTTATCCCGCGTGCGGTATATACCTTCCCCGAGGTTGCCTCGGTAGGCCGCAGCGAGAAACGCTGTAAAGAGATGGATATCGAGGTCGAGATCGGCAAGGCTCCTTTCCGCTCCAACGGCAGAAGTGTCGCTCATAACGAGACCGTCGGCGAGATTCGGGTGATCCGCAAGAAGGACAGCAAAGAGATTCTCGGCGTTTCGATGGTCGGCGCTACCGTGACAGAGATGGCCGCCGCCGCACGGGCACTTATCGGCTCAACCGAGGAAATTACAAAGGTCTGTTTTCCGCATCCGACGGTATCAGAAGTGCTCAAAGAGGCATGGGAAGACGCTTACGGAATCAGCATTCACGTTCCGCCGCGGCAATAAGGCAATAAAGAGTTTTAAAAATAAAAAACAGCCGGTATCTTTAATGTTAAGATGCCGGCTGTTTTGCTGTTATGTATAGAGGTATTATTATGCTTTGCGTCTTTTGATCATTCCAAATACGCCCAGGCCCATTATCATCAGAGTTGCCGGTTCTGGTACAAACTGGACGTTGTCAATACTGTAATTTCCCGGTATTGCGGTAGGGGTGTCTTCAATACAGTATTTAAATAATATGCTCAAGCCGTCAGTGGTCGCGTCCTGAACGGTGAATTCAGTAGTAGTGTATTCGCCCCAGACGTTATACTCTACATTGAACTGGTTATCTTCTAATGCCCCTTGATGGTTAAATGCGGGGCCGTCAGGGTTAGAAACTGTGCCGTTTGAGTCATGGTCGATTACTTCGGCTATTTTAACTGAAAGTCTTGATGTTGTGTCGTTTGGGTCATTCCGCATTGCGTTAAATTTAAGCTGGACAACATCACCCTGTGAAACGCCGGTAATAACACCAAAGTAGCGGTCAAAACCATAGTCATGTAATCCGCCGCCGTCTCTTGGCTGTCTTTCTTCCAGCTGAATGTAATTGGCAGCTGTTCCGCTCCCGCCGTAGCCGGTAACCCAATTGAAATCTGAGGATTCCTTGTTGTTTGTGTCGTAATAGCGCCAGCCTGTCATTGGATCTTGAGCTTCAAAATCACCGTTGTTAATTGTTGGGGCTACTGTGACCGCTGCTGTGGCAATAGACGCTATTGCCAACATCAGCACCATAAGATTTGTTTTGGTACTCATTTTTTTCTCCCTGATTTAAAGGGCTCATCCGGTTAATGAGTAGTTTGATTTGTGTAGGTGGTATATTCTCAGCATTAGATATTCCTCATCTCTGTATCCGTATGCGTTACGTTGCAGGGTTCCAATTTTGCGGTTCGCTGCTTCTACTTTGCCTGTACTGATAGGATATTTGTACCAGTTGAGGATAAGCCGTCTCCAAATCCTCAATTGTCTTGCAGCTTCTTTGAGAATTCTGATACCACTTGATTCGGCTTCTTTTATCCAGTTGTACAATTCGGTTCTGGCATTATTCTCACTGGCACACTCAAACAAAAGCCTAAGTCTCTCCTTCATGTAATATGCCGTTGCAAGAGGCTGATTTAACTCCAGAGCCTGCTGTAAACGATAGCGTTCATCTTTATTCTGTTGTGAATGTATCTTGAGATTTTCAGGACATTTAAGCAACAACCACCTTGAACCCTTCAAGATTTTTTTGCCAATCAGATCAGCTTCATTAAACATTTGCCTTCGCAGTCTTGTAAGCTTCTCATTGAACCATTTAACCAGATGGAAGTGATCCAGTACAAGCTCTGCTTTGGGTAGATTATCCATCACAGCAAAAATATACCCGCTGGCCATATCTGTGGCGACTGCCTTGATTTTGGCCTTTGAAGTTTTCAGGCGTTTCCAGAATCCCTTTAGAGCATCCTTGCCCTTACCATTTCCAACATGTATTACCCTGCCCATATCCAGATCAAATACTATGGTAATGAATTTACGTTTCTTGCCCAGGTACTTTTCATCGATCGCTATCCGGCGGACTGTTTTGAGGTTTATCGACTTGTACTTTTTCTGTAAGTACTCTTTATGAATATCTTTAACCGTATCCCAGCTCAATCCCGTTATCTGTGCAACATCGCGGATAGAAGCTAACCTGCACAGGTCAATTACGTAACGCTTTAAGGCCCTGACGTAATGCTTTTTAGGATCAGCAAAGGGTAAATCGGGCTGGCGAATGCTGCCGCAATCATTGCAGTGCAGACGGGGAATGCTGACTGACATTTCAACTTTTGTGTTGCCCACAGGAAGCATCTTGAAAGTTCTTGTTCTCTTACCGTAGTGTATAGTATTACGAGACTTGCAGTTAGAGCACCTCTCATAATTAGGGTGCAGACGGCAATTGAGAACGGTTCTGTCGCAAAAAAAAAAAAGAACTAATGTGTTGAACTCCAGGTGTTTTGAAAGTATGATGCAAAAACGATATGGACATGGCTATATCTCCAAATATGTGGTTTTATTTTTTTCCACATATAATACAGCCATGTCTTTTTTTGTAAAGATACCTACTCATTAACCGGAAGAACCATTTAAAGTAACAATTCTTCCTGAATTTTAGCCCTTGTAAGATAGTGTGTCAAGATAAAAATAAAATAAAGTAAAAAAATAAATACTGTAAAATAAATTTTCAGCATTATAATTTATATTAAATATGTTTATATTCTAAAATTAGTTATATTGAGCTATCGCAAATTAAAGCATTTACTCCCGAGAGGCTTGGTCAAATATTAAAAAAAGCAGCCGGTATCTTATGGGCTAAGATACCGGCTGCTTAGCATTTATGTTAGATATAATTATTATGCTTTGCGTCTTTTGATCATTCCAATCGCGCCAAGTCCCAGCATTGCCATCGTTGCCGGTTCTGGTACAAACTGGACGGAATCAATACCGTAGTTGCCCGCTACCAGTGCGCCGCTTGCATTGCGGTACTGGAACAGGATATTGAGGCAGTTTGTGTTTGCGCCCTGGACGGTGTATTCCGCGGTGGTGTATTCACCCCATACGCCCAGGCCTATATCAAAGAGGTTGTCTGTCGGGCCGCTCTGTACTCCGGCAAACACGTCTGGATGGCCGTCAGCGTTGTTGTCGATATATTCGGCAATCATAACGCTGAGTTTTGAAGCATCGTCCGCGTACTTTATAGCGGCGAAACCTAACTGGACAACATCGCCGGTGGAAACCGCAGGGCATCCATCTACCGCAAAGCGGTCAAGGCCGTAGTCTTCGCCTGCAAGTGCCGGAGCGGTCTGGACATAATTGGCCGAGCGGAGGGTTCCTTCGTAGCCGGCAGGCCAGCCGAAAGCTGTTTTACTGCCTGTTGTGTCGTAATAACGCCACCCCTGCCACTCATTGGCCGCATCAAAACCGCCGTTAATCAGTTCGGGAACCACAGTTACTGCCGCTGTGGCAACAGACACCGCTGCCAACATCAGCACCATAAGATTTGTTTTGGTACTCATTTCTTTTCTCCTTTAAAATAAAGTATCACTAACAGTCTGTCATTTTAACTGGTGTGCTTGAGTATGTCAATATAAAATAAAAATAAAATAAAAAAACACTTTGACTAAGTTGAGCTTTTATGTAATTATTATCGATACCCAATAGGAATCTTAAGTTGTTGCGGTTGAGCTTAAGATAATATCCGGCAGTATTAAAAAATGGCAGTGAGGAGCTGTCATTAAAAAGTATTTAGTTTAAAAGTTGGTGAAACTAACCATGAAGCAATTTTATTTGTTCAGCAGTGTCTTAATAATTATTTCTACAACCCTCTGTTCGGGGGTAGAGTTTGCTAACGGGGACTTTGAAAATGGGAATCTGTCCGGCTGGCGTACATATTTCAACGGTGTTGCAGAGGGCAGTTACCAGATATCCCAGGACAGCTATCAGGGTTCCTACGCCGTTCATATGGATATCACAAATGCCGGAGTTAACAACTCCCAGGGTAATTCAGCTCTGGATACCTGGAGCTCGCCGATTGAGCTCTACGGTGCTAAAGAGGTTTTACTAACCTTTGCCGCCAAGAAGCTCTCTTCAGACAGCTCCCGTCTGCATGTAAAGATGCTGGAATTCAGTGCCGCCAATACCAATTTAGGGGCAACCCGGGAGTGGTTTTTCACGCCGTCGGGCAATTATCAGCAATACAGCTGTTTTTATTCGTTAAAAAATTCGCAGACCAGCAAAATTGTTATCAGCTTTCGTGTTGCCGGCCCAGACAGCATAAACCTTGCCGTCGGCAGTTATATGCTCGACGCCGTAAGTTTGGATAATTGCGAAAGAATCTACAACGGCGGGTTTGAAGACGGGCTGCGTTTTTGGAGATGGTACGCGGTTTCCGGCGCAGAAGGCAGTGCGACGGTATCGCCCGATGCTTTCAGCGGCAGCAGTGCGGCAAGGCTGCAAGTTACCGCGGGCGGGGGCAATCACGGTTTGGACAGAGAGGAGTTTAAGGTTCCCGTATATTCTGGTGAGACAATAATTTTAGAATTCGCTGCCAAGAAGATTTCTTCCGGCAGTGAGCAGCTTCGGGTAACATTTGCCGAGCATAACGGCAGCAATACCCAGGATTTTCTCGGTGTTCAGGGACACAGGTACTTTGATGTGGGCGAAGAATATTCTAAATATATTTGCAGCTACACGGCAGCCGACAGCGAGGCCGCGGCGTTGAACATCATATTTAAGTCGTGGGACGATACAGCCTCAACGGGTGAGTTCTTGATAGACGATGTTAAGATTGTTACTGATATTCTGCCTAACAGCGGCTTTGAAAGCGATTTAGAGCTGTGGAGATGTTATTCTACAGCCGACAGCACAGCCGATTGCTCGATAGAGACTGCTGATGTTGTTGAAGGGCAGAAGGCGGTAAGGTTTGAGGTTACGCAGGCCTCAAACGATAGCGATCACGGGCTGGACAGGTTTGACTATATGCCGAAGGTTCAGTACGGCGACAAGATTCTTTTTAGCTTTTATGCTAAAGAGCCTGTCACACAGCAGAGAAGTTTGATGCTCAGTGTAACAGAATTCGATTCGCAGGGTAATGCCGTTGAAAATGGACATGAATTTTTTAGTCCTGAAAGCTCTTACCGCCAATTTACATACTACTATGATGTTAAGGGCTTTGATACCCGCAGTGTAAATCTCTGTTTTAAGATTTATACCGAAGACGGCATCGAGAAAGCCGACGGAGTGTTTTTGATAGACGGTGTAAATATGAGTTTTGGCAATGGTAAAGAGCTCTCCGATTTGAATTATGACGGGGTTACCGACCAGGCTGATTTGAGGCTGTTTGTCGAGAAATGGACAGACAGGGAAGAAACCTCCCTTACTCTGGCTCTCTCTGATGTTGATGATTCTATTGCAAACCAGGCAAGCTGCAGCCTTGATGGAAGTTTCGATTTGAGCGGGTTTGACGGTTTGAATATTGGTTTGACGGCTTCGAGTTCCGCTGAAGGTTTACTTGTAATGGCACTAAAAGAGCAGGATACGGTCCTGGCTGAATATGAGTTCAATATGGGTGCTTTTGACGCTGCGGCAGGTTTAGTCTATGTTGATTTGCATAACCTTCTATTGGGCGGCAGAGAAGACCTGATAAATGTTGATAATATACTATTTGAGCTTTTCCCCGAGACAAGCTCTCAGGTTTCTCTTGATGTCAACAGTATCGAGGCTGTTGTGTGCGAGTGTCAACAGATCAGAGGCGATTTTAATTTAGATTATCGGGTGGATCTTCTGGATTTAAAAATAATAGCAGAGCATTGGGTTAAATAACAGGAAGTTAAGACATGGAAAACTTATCAAGAAGAAAATTTATAAAATACAGCGGACTTGCAGGCGGAGCGTTTTTGGTCGGCGGCTGCGGGTTTGCCAGGGCGCAAACAAGCAAAGCTGCCTCTGGTGATGTTCTGAAGGGTTTTATAGTCTCTGACGCCCATTTCGGCTGGGTACACGATATGCAGCCCACGCATCAGCAGCAGCGTGATGCTATGAATGTTATTCTGACAAGATTTCCGGACCTGGACGTTTTCATAGATACCGGTGATGCCCACCACAGCGGCCTCAGCGGCAGCAGTGAGCTCGATGCCAAAAGAGGCTGGACGGATATAATCGCTAACGGCAGTGGCAGGATGCCGTTTTATTATGTGATGGGTAATCATGAGATTCTCACTGATCCGGGTTATGATACAGAGCAGAGCTGCGAAGAGTTCGGCAGTGTTACCTGCCGGCCGTATTACAGCTTTGACATAAAAAATATTCATTTTGTGTCTTTGCCCGAGCTTATGAGGCCGGTATTTGTAAACAAAGAGTCCATTGACTGGCTTAAGCTTGACCTTGAGTTAAATAAAGACAAGACAACAATCCTTCTTTCCCATAACAGTATCAAAGGCACTACCACGCTTTTGGGTGAGCCCGGTTACAGGGGCATAACCAACAGCCAGGAGTTAATGGACATTATGACCTCTTATCCAAACGTCATTTCCTGGATGCATGGACATAACCACACTTATGAGGTTGTGAAGAAAGATAATCTAATGTTTGTTTCAAATGGCAGGATAGGCGGCTTTATACCGCCGGATGACTGGGGTGTCGGCCAGCGAGAGTTGGGCGGCATTTACTTTGAGCTTCGCAACGACAGTTTCATTGTAAAATGTTTCAGCGCTACCTCAAACTGTTTTCATGAGGAATTAGGCTTTAGTTCACTCTCCGGCAGTTTAGATACTGATACCACGCTGGACGTAAACGCCAAGCCGGCATTCAGTTTTGGAGTCGGCGATATCAACAACGGCCAGAAGATTCCCGTCTTTAGTCATCATACGGGTTTGGGTAAAAAGGAGATATATGCAGCAGCCGGCAGCGAAGAGATAAATGATGATTCTGAATTTACTCTTTATGAACATCGCGATGCCGGTGCTCTGGGTAAGCAGTGGATGCTTATGGGCGCATCAGTGGGCTATCCACGCTACTTTGAGCCGGAAAATACTCTTTGGCGATGGGAAGATCCTGGTATAAGACTTCTGGCACAGGATAATCCTGCGAAGATTGTCGATATATCAGTACCTGATTATTTTCACGGCAGAAACTCTTATTATAAATGTTCACCGGGCAAAAAGTACAAAACCGAGGTTACTGTATCCAGCCCAACGGGAGGGCAAAAAGTGGAAATGGTTATAGAGGTTAGAGACAGCGAAGGGAATATGCTTGACCAACTAAAAGGGGATGATTTTACAGTTGAGGCCGGCACTAATAAGTACAGCTCCAGATTTTATATTCCTCATCAGTCAAATACCAAAAATATTTACTACGATGATACAAGCGATACCACTGTTCAGATATCGGCTAAGGCAAGAATCAGTAATATCTTTGAAGAATTTGTAGTTAATAAGTTTGCCCTTTATCATTGCGAAATTCCATCAGCTGAGAACCCAAATATAAAAATTGCCGGCAAGAAACATCTCCGCTGCGGCAAATTTGACGCCGGCGAAGTGTTCAGTCTTGGCACCTGTGATAACAAAGATTCACGGGCGGTTGTAGAATGCAGTACCGGCGGCACCGGCAGGCTAAGCTGGCTTATCCGTCAGGATAACGTGGACTGGCAGGTAAGAAATGCCGCGGTCAGTGACCTTGGTCAGTATCTTCAGGTAGATTCTATCAGAAGCCCGTGGACTCCTGATAAAGAGGTTGTTATCGCACCCTTTGGCGGCAGCAGCGGCGGGCCGTTTGTGCATAAGACACGAAAAATCAATCAATTCAACATCTACCCGCTTAACAGAGGCAACGAACTGCTGAAGATCGATGTTCAAAACTTTGACAGCGGCGCAGACATTAAAATTATTTGTTCAGCAGGCCCCGCGGCAGTAACCGGCTCAAGTCAATGGAGCTACGAAAGCGGTGTTTTAACTGTCAACGTTGAGTCTGAGGGTGTTATCACAGCAGACTGGGCCTGATTGATAGTTTAGATCAAAAAAACAGCCGGTATCTTTACTGTTAAGATGCCGGCTGTTTTGCTGTTATGTATAGAGGTATTTATTATGCTCTGCGTCTTTTGATCATACCCACTGCGCCGAGACCAAGCAATGCTATTGTTGCCGGTTCTGGGACAAACTGAACTGTATCAATGGCATAGTTGCCGGCAACGAAAGCGCCGCTTTCGTCGCGGTACTTAAAAATAATATTCAAACAATTGGTGTTTGCGTTTTGTACCGTATATTCCGCTGTAGTAAATTCATACCAGACACCGGGAGATGTTGCATAAAAGAGGTTATCTGTCGGCCCGCTCTGTGTTCCGGCAAACGTATCTGGGTTGCCGTCAGCATTATTGTCGATATATTCAGAAAAAGTAACGTGGATTCTTGAGACGGTCTCAGCCAAATTTCTTTTACCGAGAAAAGATAACTGTACTACATCGCCTTGAGAAACCGCGGGGCAGCCATCTAATGCGTTGCGGTCGAGACCGTAGTCTTCTCCTGCAGCTCGTGTGTCGGTCTGGATATAATTGACAACGCGGTTTCCGTTGGGCTGGGTGTTCAATGAAAACGCTGATCTTTGCGGATCGTGGGTGTCGTAATAACGCCAGCCCTGCATACCATTTGCTGCATCAAAATCGCCGTTAATAAGTTCGGGGACAACTGTTACTGCCGCTGTGGCAACAGACACCGCTGCCAACATCAGCACCATAAGATTTGTTTTGTTACTCATTTTTTCTCCTCATTTCCTAATTAAAAGTAATGGAGTAATATAAAACACTTACTTATTTTAACTGGTGTGATTGAGCGTGTCAACGTAAAATAAAAATAAAATAAAAAAAAGCCGCTATAAGCTAAGTTTTTCCGCTTTTGGGTGGATATTTGTTTTAAGGCTGTTATTATTTCTCAAAAATCAATAACATTAACCCTCGAAATTATTAAAGGTGAAATTATGTTTAAAAGATCTTTATTTGTTTTTGTTGTTACGCTACTAACTGCTGTTTTGCCGGCATTTTCAGATGAGAGCTATACTTTTGGAAACGATGTCGTTGTATTTGATGTGTGGGAGTATTTTGACTCTGCCGGCATTGATACTATCGGTGAGCGGGCAGATGCGCTGTATTTTATCACAAGCCTCCAGGGGATTGTAAACCGCGATGCGCCCAGGCTCTATATCTATGCAGCGCTGGCGCTGTTTGACGTGGAAACCAGGCATTATTATGAGCCCGATTACAGAGAAAAACCGGTGACAGAGCTGGATAAATTCTGGATGTCGTATTTCAGGCGTCAGGGGTATTTTGGAGATAACAGGGCGTTTAAGGTCAAAGACCTCAAAACACTTGTCAGCCGTTTTAGAAATGAAATAGAAGGTTTAGTCTTGTGGGATATGCAGGTTCCGGCAACCTCGAATGTCGCAATGGTGGCGGCGGGCTGCGAGAATCTGCTGCCGGTCAGCAGGGATCTTGGCGGCGGGCGCTTTTATGAGCGTGTAAAGCGAGAAATGCCTTTTTTAGAGGTGAAACTTGATCTCACCGGAAAATTTGACGGAAAATCGCCGGTTGTAATCGACGGCAAAGAATACATCAGCACCGGAAGCGCTAAGAATGACTGCTATAAATATATAATTGAAAAGTATTTAAGGCCTGGAATCGCGAATCCATACAGGATGTGGTTCAACTGCGATGCTTCTATGTGGGGCTCTGTGAGAAACGTATATGGCGAGGGAGATTATGACTACCTCGGCGACAAAAATGAGCTTCAGCAGAATGGCATGTACAACGGCGATTACTGGGTCTCGCAAAAAGCGATTTTCTTTGATTTATCGCCCTGGGCGGACTGCAAACCCCTGGACGATCCCGACCAGCCTTTAGGTGCAGACAACAAAAGCTGGCATGACCTGCTCGAAATATCTTATAATCTTCGCGACGGCGAGTTCGGCATTGTAGGCGGTTTTGTACCGTGGTGGCTTAAATATACCTCCCACACTGGCGAAAAGCATGATCCCGTTCCGACGGAGTGGGAGTTCGTGGCATTGTTGACATCATACAACCTGGGCAATGACGGCGACGCGGCGTTTGGTATCGCGAATTCTTCATTCTTCCAGCATCTGCCGGCAGTGCCGCGGCAAGATGGCCTTTTCAGAGAGCCTGAGCCGGTAGAGTATGACAAGGATGCTGTCTATATAGCTGTTCACATGATGGATTACGACGGCAGTGCCTGGACAAATCAGATGATAACATCGATTTACAACGATCCTGCCCGCGGCGAGCTGCCGCTGAACTGGGTGATAAACACCGGCCTTAACTACCGGGTGCCCCATGCGATAAAATACATGCACGATAAACGGACGAAAAACGACCATTTCGGATTTTCCAGTGACGGCGTGGTGTATGTGCATCCGGGCAGTCTGATAAACAGAAAAGGGCGCATCAAGGAAAGCGGTACCGCCTATTATGAGCGGTACGCAAAAGAGCTCAACGAGAGGTACGGCGTGGAGTACAACGCGTTTTTCATTGACGGCGAGTTCAGGCAGGACTGGGCAGAGGCGATGGCGCGTACCAGCCCAAAGGGCTTTGGCGTAAATCTGTCGATAGAGGCTAAGATGGTAGGCGATACGCCGGTGAGCTTTGTCGAGAGCTATCATATCAGCGGCGTGCCGGATTTCAAGAGGCGTATCCTGGGTATTTACAAAGAGAGTGCCGCGGAGAAACAGTATCAGGCGGAGTTCCACGCGTTTAGATGTATTCTCTTAAAGCCCTCGATGATTGTCGATGCCGTTCGTGCCGCGGAAAAACAGTATCCAGAGGCTAATGTTGTTCTGGTAGATATAGCCAATTATTACAGACTGCTCAAGCATAAACTCCGGACACCGCTTGTAACTCCTTATTCAAAAGTGAATAAGGTTTCCTGCAGTCCGTCTGGTTCAGACGGTTTGAAAGCCAGAGACCAGGCAGACGGGCCGCTGAAAGAGGTAAAGGCACAAGGCTCGGATTGCTGGGAAATATCAAATACACCGGCTTCTCAGTATTTGTATTTTGCGGTTGATGCGGGTTTCAGGCAAAATCTGTTTGAAAAATTATCGATTTGTGTAGAATACTTAGATGACTCTGCGGGTGATATCGTTTTGCAGTATAACTCCAAAAACGAAGATGCACCTGGGGCCGGCGCTTATCAGCCGTATAAGAGAAACATAGTTTTAAAGGGCAGCGGTGAATGGAAAACCGACTGCCTTGAGATTTCCGATGCCATGTTCGCCGGCAGGCAGAACGGGCTTTCGGATTTCAGGTTTATAAATTTGACTAACAATAAGATAAAGATTAGAAAAGTAACAGTTGAGAAATCAGAAAATGACTAAAAAATTATATTTCGTATTAAGCACGCACTGGGACAGAGAATGGTACCAGAGTTTTCAGGATTACAGATACCGTCTTGTAGATTTGATAGATGATGTTCTTGATGGATTTGAGACAGATGATCTGAAAGGTCCGTTTTACACGGATGGGCAGGTTTGCCTTTTAGAGGATTATCTTGAGGTTCGCCCTGAAAAAACCGATGAAATTAAATCATGTCTCCGGGAAGGTAAATTCATTTCGGGGCCGTGGTATGTCCTGCCCGATGAGTTTCTTATATCCGGTGAATCCACTGTTCGCAATCTCGCCCTGGGGATAAAGACTACAGAAAAATTCGGCGGCAAATCTTCCCGTGCCGGTTTCCTGTGCGATATGTTCGGGCATATCAGCCAGATGCCGCAGATATTGAAACAGTTTTCGATCGACAAGGCATATATGTGGCGAGGTACCGATGTTAATACCAGAAATGTTATCTGGCAAGGCGCCGACGGAACGCAGATTTGTGCCTATGTATGCGGCAGTATGGGATATGGAGATTATGCCGATATCGTAAGAAACGCCGGTTCTGCGTACGAGAGTTTTGACCGTGAGAGGTTCAATAAAAAGATTCTTGAATACATAGACCTTGAAACTAAAAAAAGCAGTATAGACTCTGTTCTGCTTTTTGACGGGCTTGATCATCAGTGCTGGGACAGGGCGGCATACAAGGCTCTGCTTGAATGGGCCAAAGAGAGGCCCGAGTATGAATTACAGCATACCGGCCTTGATGATTATCTGGAGCTTTTATGCGATGAATCATCAAAAATAAAAGAAACTATTACGGGTGAACAGCGTCACGCCGCCGTAGATTACATGCAGGGAAAACACACAATATACGGAGTGCTTTCCAGCAGGGTTGATGTAAAACAGGAAAACACAAAATGCCAGAATCTGCTTTGCAGCTGGGCAGAGCCGTTTTCGGCGTTTGCAAACCTGCTCACCGGCAAAGAATACCCTCAGGGCTTTTTGGATGTTGCCTGGAAGTGGCTCCTGAAAAACCACCCGCACGATTCAATCTGCGGCTGCAGTATTGACCAGGTACACGAGGATATGAAATTCCGGTTCAGCCAGTGCCGCCAGATTGGCGAACGGCTGAAAAAGGAATCGCTCCAGAGCATCGCTTTGGCGACGGATACTAAGATTGAGGACGATCAGCTCAAACTAACAGTGTTTAATTCTCAGCCCAATGAGCTTAGCGGCGTATTTGAGCTGGATATAGTTCTGCCGGAAGGTTGGAATCATTTTGGCGAGCATTTCTTCTATGAGCAGATCCCCGGTTTCAGAATATTTGATTCTTCGGGAGAGCAGATCCCTTATCAGCGAATATCCAAAGACCCCAATACGCTTGTTCCCGTTATCTTCAGAACCAAAACGCCGGACCTCTATAAAGCCGTTACCGTAAAGGCGGCGATGAAACTGGATATTCCGGCGATGGGCTACAAAACCCTCATTGTAAAGCCGGCGCAGATGAAAGAGCCTGTGCGGCATCCGTCGCAGCTCATGCTGGCGCACTCAGGAAACTGTCTCGAGAATGAATACCTTAAGGCAAGTGTTAATGCAAACGGGACAATAAACCTGCTGGATAAAAAGTCCGGCCAGATGTATGAAAATATCCTTTCTTTTGAGGAAGACGGCGATATCGGTGACGGCTGGTTCCACGGCACTGCCGTTAACAACGAGGTTTTCGTCTCTACCGCGGGCAAATCGCAGGTCTCAATTCCTGCAAACGGGCCTGAGATAGCAGTGTTGAAAATCAGAACTGTGATGCAGCTTCCGGCGGAATTTGATTTTCATGCGATGAAACGAAGCGATGAACTGAAAGATTTCGTTGTTGAGACATACCTGACCTTACGCGGCGGCAGCGAAAAGCTCGAAGTTGAGACCTTTATCGACAACAATATAAAGGATCACCGTCTGCGGGTTGTGTTCCCGACGGGCACCAAATCTAAAACGTATCTGACAGACAGCGTGTTTGATGTCGTCGAACGCAGCATAACCAAAGACGAGAATAATTACAAAAAGAAAGAGCTTGAGCCCGACACCAGCCCCCAGCAGAGCTGGACCGCCGTCGGTGACGGCAAACGCGGCCTGGCGGTTATCAGCACCGGCCTTTACGAGGCGGCTCTGGGCGATGAGCCGTTAAGGCCGATAAAGCTCTCACTGCTGCGGTCAACGCGGCGGACAGTGATGACCGCCGGCGAGCCGGAAGGTCAGCTTCTCAAGCCCCTGAGCTTTAAATACGCCCTAAGGCCTTTAAGCGGCGAGATTAACAGATGTCAGTTGTTCTCTGATGCGCGTCTGCTGGCGGATGACATTGCATACTGCCAGTTACGCAAAAAAGATATCGATTCGCGTCCGGCCTCCGCGGCTAAACTGCCGCCGCAGCAGGGCCTCGTTTCTGTTGAAAATGCTGTTATGACCAGCCTGCTAAGCACAGACGGCAAAATTCAGGTCAGGGTTTTCAATCCCGAGAACGGGCCGGTTAATGCCGCCATAAGGTTTGAATCTGACAATACGGCTTCGATAGCCCGCGAATGCAAAAAAACAGATTTTCTCGGCAACGCTTATGAGGAGATTAAGGCTAAATCCGGAAAAGAATTTAATTTCAAGCTTAAAGGCAAAGAAATTGCAACTCTTTCATTCTCGTAACTCGTGAGATATGCTGGTTTTTTGATTTATTCTAAAAATAATATAAAAATAACATAAAAAACCGTTGCATTGTGCAGGTTTTTGTGGCATTATGTATGTACAAGGTCCCGTTCTGCGGGACCATTAACGGAAATATTCGTAAACAGAATAAACAGCATTTGTCACATGAATAAACTTTTAGAATCAATCGAGATAGACAATAAGCGGGGAAAAGAGCGGCCGGTTTATGAGCAAATCGCCGTTCATATAAAGGGTTTGATAGAATCTTCCCAGATATCTCCGGGTGCCAGGCTGCCCTCTATTTCAGATATGATGAAAAAGTGGGATGTTGCATATCCAACTATAAAGACGGCTCTTGATGTCCTTGAAGAAGACAATCTGATTCGTCTTGAGCCGGGCAGGGGCAAGGGCCCGCTGGTACTTAAAAATCCGGCTCTATGTCCCAGATTGAAATTTATTTTCCACAGGCTTTCCAACGAAGCGCAGTTTCTCAATCTTGAGAAGGGCATGCGCAGGTTTACCGGCAGCAATAATATAGAGCTCTCGGTAATAGACTCTGAATTTTCAGGTTTGTATTTAAATTTCGACAATTTAATCGATAAGCCCGATACGGTAACCGGTCTAATTCTTTATCCTATGGACGATGAAAATTACCTTTCCGGGGTAAAAAAAATATTAGAAATGGGTGTAAGGGTCATTTTTGTTGACCGGTTTTTCCCCAATCTCAATATCAGCTCTGTCTGCGCGGACAACTTTGCCGGCGGCTATATGGCATGTGAACATTTAATCAGCAATCATGATATTCCCGTGTATTTTTTCGGCAATGTTGCACGCCCAAGCTCAACACATCTTCGTTATCAGGGCTGGTTTCAGTCGATGCGCGAGCATTTTCCCCACCTTTGTTCGGACAGAAGATATATCTATGAGATACCTCTTGTTGAGACCGAGTACGCGGCAACGCATCCCCAGGTGTGGGGCAGGCCCGTCCGGGAGGCGGCTGAGGGGTTTGTCCGCTCATTGGAAAAAGAGCAGCTTGTAAGTGTCTTTTGCAGTAATGATGATGCGGCAAGGACCTTGATGGAAGCCGCGGCTGAAAACGGGCGAACTGTAGGCGGAGATTTCTTTGTTGCGGGATTCGGCAATAAACCCTTCTGCGAGAGGATAGAGCCGACCTTGACCAGTGTGATGCAGCCGGACGAAAAAATGGGCTATGAAGCGGCAAGGGTTCTAAGTGATATGATTGCCAATCCCAATTTAGCAAGACAGCGGATTAACAGGGTCGTACCTGTTGAACTAAAGATAAGAGAGAGCAGTATAAAACAATAACTTTAACTGGAGGTTAACAATGAAGCATTTAACCAGAATTTTGTGTTTAATTTCCCTGATGTTTGTTTTTCAAAGCGGCGCAAACGCTGCCGAGATCACAAACGGCGGATTTGAACAGGATTTTTCGGACTGGCGGTATTTCGCCGTTTCAGGCGCCGAAGCGAACTTTACAATAGTAAACGATGCTTACGAGGGCAATAAGGCCGCTTCTATAGAGGTAACAGCCGGCGGCGGCGACCATGCCCTGGACAGGGAAACAAACCGGATACAGATAAGCCCTGATGAGGTGATAAACATTTCTTTTGCCGCGAAGAAGATTTCTTCCGGCGATACACGCATGTCGTTGACAGTCTCAGAGTTCGATTCTTCCGGAACCTGGCTGGGCGGCGGTGCCAATACCGATTTTGTTTTCAATCCTTCCAGCGGAGATTATTCGGTACATGAGGCGGTTTTCGTGCCTAAGATGGCGGCAACGGCTTATATAAATATCGGGTTCCGCATCGAGGATGAATTCAGGATAAAGGTACCCGGTCAGTACTACGTTGATAATGTTGTATTCTCCGAGGGAGAAGTCTTCTACAACGGCGGATTTGAATCCGGCCAGATTGGCTGGAGAGCCTATGCAGTCAGCGGGGCAGCGGGCAATTTCGGCATTTCAAATGACGCTTATGAGGGCAGCAACGCATTTTCTTTTGAAATAACCGCCGGCGGCGGCGATCACGGCCTTGACAGGTGGGACAGCAAAATTCCGATAACATACGAGCAGACTGTCGGCGTTTCAGCGGCAACGAAAAAACTCTCCGGCCAAGACACTGTTCTCAAGATGATTCTGAGTCAGTGGAGCCTTGAAGGCACTCATGTCGGTGATGTTATCTATACACTGGATTCTGGTGTCGGCGAGTATAAGGTCAATCAGGTAGGCTTTACTGTAACCAATCCTGATACGGCAAGGCTGAATATCTGCTTTAGAATAGAAGATATATATGGTATTAAGGTGCCCGGGCATTATCTGATTGATGATGTCAAACTCGTTGAGCTGCCGCGTCTTTACAACGGCGGTTTCGAGAGCGATCTTCTCGGCTGGCGAGGAGTAGCGGTTGGCGGCGCCGAGGGTGATTTCACTATTACCAATGATGCTTATGAAGGCAATAAGGCGGCTTCTCTGGAGGTTACTGCCGGCGGCGGAGACGCTCTTCTTGACAGGGAAAACGCAAAGGTCGCGGTAACTGTTAATGAGACTATTGGAGTCAGCTTCGCGGCGAAAAAGATATCCGGAAACGATACACGCATTAAGCTCACAATCGCAGAACATGCCCAGGACGGCACGTATATGGGCAGTGCAGGTGAGAGAATGTTTGATGTTGGCTCGGAGTATTCTATCTGTGAGTTCAACTATGGTGTTCAAAATCCCGAGACCGCATTTGTCAACGTAGCTTTCCGCTGCGTGGATGAATTTAACTTCCCGGCTCCGGGGCATTATTATATTGACGCTGTAGAGCTGGAAACCCTGCCTACGGTATTCAACGGAGGCTTTGAAGACGGCCTTGACGGCTGGCGCGGCTATGCTCTGGGTGCGGGCACGTTTACAATCAGCACAGATGCATATGAAGGCTCAAACGCGGCGCTTATAGACATAACAGATGCAGCTGGCGACCACGCCTTAGACAGAGAAAATGCCAAGATAGCCGTCGGGCCGAACCAGATGCGTACATTCAGCTTCGCGGCAAAGCGGGTCTCTTCAGAGGAGCTTGTTCTGCGAATGACAGTTTCCGAGTTTGATGCCGCGGGCAGTTACCTGGCCTCTTATGGTCTGGGCGATTTCCGGCCGACAGAGGAATACGGTGTATATGATTTCAGCTACATGACAACCAATCCCGACTGCGCAAAGGTCAACATTGCTTTTACCATGTATGATGCAGGTTTGAGCGGAAAGGCCACCGGCCAGATGCTCATTGACGATGTTAAACTTGTCAATTCCCAGCTTGTTACCAACCCTGGTTTTGAGCAGAACTTTGATCTCTGGCGGTACTACGCGGTCGGCGGCACAGAAGCGGAATACACAATCAGCAATGATGCCTACAAAGGCGACAAAGCCGCGCTCATGACGGTTACCACCGCGGGCGATGATCATGCTCTTGACAAAAATTCTGCCAAGCTGCCCGTTTCCGCAGGCGATGTTCTGCGTGTTTCATTCGCGGCCAAGAATGCCGGCGGCGGAGATAACCTGCTGCTGCTCAATGTCGCCGAGTTTGACGCAGAAGAAACTTATCTGGCGAAGTACGGGCTCAAGTTCGTTGACCCGCCGGCAGACGGTTACGGCGAGTTTGAATACTACTACAAACCGCAGGATCCCGCAACAGAGTATGTCAACATAGCATTTACCATCTTTGACGGCAACGGCAGCGCCAAGGCCGCCGGCAGCTATCTTATCGATGAGGTACGTGTTTACAGCAACAGCGGCCTGAATCCGGCAGATGTAAACTTTGACGCGTCGGTTGATTCCCGAGATGTAGCAAAACTATCTGATTACTGGTTAACCAATGAGGTTATCCCCGGTGATTCGGTTTTAATCGATGATTTTGAAGGCTATATGAGTGCTTCGGAGCTCGAGTCTGCATGGATTGAGTTCTACTGGTCGAACTTCCAGGGCTCAAATACATCCAGCACAGTATCACTGCTTAGTGACCCGGCAGACGTTTACAGCGGAAGCCAGTCAATGCGGTGGGAGTACAACGCTGATGATACAACCGGCAATGACCAGGATTACACTGATATTGTATTTGAGCTGGACGCCCCGATTGACCTGAGCGGCGCGGCCTCTATCCAGATGAATCTCAACCGCCACGAAGGCAACAGCCAGGAATATCTGCTGTATGTCAAGTGTTTCGAAGGTGTTGTAGATGTATCGACACTCCGCGGCCAGGGCGTATGGCTGACACGCAGCGAGGGATCGACTTTCTCTCCGACCGGCTGGACGCAGTGGACGGCAAATCTGGATGAGTACGTTGATTACAGCAAGGCTGACCTTGACGAGGTTACAGCGATTGTTATCGGCTGTTACAGCCCCGCATCTGACGGCACAAGCGGCTCGGGCGTGATTGATATCGATGATATCAGCATCGTTTACGAGAGCGTTTGCGAGCAGACCGCCGGCGGCGATGTAAACGGCGACTGTGTAGTTGACTTTACGGATTATGCCGCGATTTCGGCAAACTGGCTTGACCAGATTGTTTACTGATAATTTAAAATAGGCGGTGCCGGCGGTTCTTTGCCGGCACCGCAGGTTTTTTGCGAGAACACATGACTGAAAACATCAAAAGATACATACTCACGGCGATACTTTTATCAATGGTTTTAACCGCCGCGGCTTCTGCCGTTACATATCCTACAATTTATAAATGGGATTTGCGGTTAACCTACTCCTGGACGCGCAATCTGCAGTACGATACGCACCATATGGCGGTCGGTCTGCAGGGACTTGCCAATCGGGAAGCTCCCCGCGTATTCCTTATATTTGACGATAATGACGAGATATGGTTTAACAGGATCACAGAAGAGGGCGGCGTCTGCCACGGCTGGAATGTTGTAAACATTAACAATATTCAGCATTATATCGAGCTTTTATCGCCGTATGCTGATGGTGTGGTTCTCTATGATCAGTCCCCTGATACGGGGGTGATTTCAACGAGCCTTGTCGCAACCAGCGCGGCGGCGGCCCAGGGCTGTATCGCCCTTAGAAATGATCCCAACAGCGGCGTGTATAAGATGCTGGTAACCAACTCTACCGGGCCGCAGCTGCCGGTAAAGATTGACCTTACCGGCAAATTCACCGGCTCGGGAACCATCTGGGGAACATCAAGGCAGTCAACCGGAAGCGCCAAGTGCGATGCGTATATCTGGCTGGTAGAGAACTATATCAAGCAGGGCAAATGCGATCCCGCCAAGCTGGTCTATAATATGGACTTGTGGGGGCTAAAGCCCGAGGTTCGCCTCGACCATGCTCAGCTTAGAAACCTTGATTACGCGTTCAGCCGCAAAGCGGTGTGTTTTGAGCTCTCTCCCTGGGGCGATGAGCCTGCGACAGATGATCCGGGCCAGCCGGTGGGAACAGACCTTGAGACTTTTAAAGAGATACTTGATGAGTGCAACGTCCAGACCGGCCAGAGTGAAATGATAAAGTTCTGCGGTTTTGTCAACTGGGCGTATAAGTACACTGACTACGCAAGCGTTGGCGGCTCACACCCGCCGGTAGCTTCAGAGTGGGAGATAGTCAGGGTTATCAGCGCCTACAACGCATATATGGAAGGCGATGCGCTCGATATGACATACGTGAGCAACACTTCGTTCTACAACGGGCTAAAACCCGCTCTTTCGCAGAACCGCTATGTCCAGAATCCGGCTCCAGGCTATCAGGATCTCGTTGACAGGGGCTTCATCGATTCTGCCGGCAATGTGGTTGATAACAATTATATTATGATGTATCTGGGCGATTATGACCAGGTATCATGGATGCTTTACTGGCTCGGCTGTGACCGCTGGCAAGACGCCCAGAGGGGCAATGTATATTGTAACTGGGCCCTGACGCCGAATTCGTTTGACAGGGCGGGCGTGGCGATGGATTACATGTACCGCACAAAATCCGAGAGGGACTTCTTCACCGGCGGCGATACGGGCGCGGGCTATATTCACCCCTCTCAGCTATACGGCCAGCGGTATCCTTCCGGCTATTCCAGCGGGGTTGATATCTGGCAGAAGCACTGCGAAGATTATTACCGTATATTCGATTATTCGATCACCGCCTGGATGCTTAATGCCGGCAGCGGGCCGCTGAAACTCGAACACGCCGATATGTACGCCCCGTTCAGCGGCGACGGCATCGGCTTCAACGACGACCTGAATTCGCCCATTCTGCGTTCTAATGTACCGGTGATTGAAAGAAACGGCCCGGATATCTACAACGATAATATACAGGCTTCAGCACTCGGGATAACTCCCAACTCGGGCGTTAACTTTCACTGGTACCGCAGTATTCTGCTTTATCCGAATAAACTCAAAGAGCTTGAGGACGAATGCAATAGTTTAGGCTATGACTACCAGTTTGTGGATGCCTTTACGTTCTATTACCTCCTGCGGCATCATCTCGGCGGGAATAACCACTACCGGGCAAGCTGGACGGGCGACGATATCCCCGATATTCTGGAAACTTCGCAGACTTACCCCGCCCGAATCACGGTTAGAAACGACGGCTGGGACAGCTGGTCAAGAGAATCCAATTACTGGCTTGCTTACACGATAGTTCCCCGCGGCGTTGAGCCGGAACACGCCGATTATGACAGCAGGGGCAGGTTCGGCATCGCAGAGGGTACTGTTGTAAACAGTGGCGAGAGCTTCACTTTTGATGTCGATATAGCCGCACCTTCACAGCCCGGAGAGTACGATATTTATTATGATATGGTCAGGGACGGGATTACCTGGTTCTCTGTGGCAAACAATATCGAATGGAAACAGCCGCTCACGGTTGTTGACGATGTATATACAGTGGATACAGACGGTGACGGTATGCCGGATGTAACTGAGAATGAATACGGCCTGCTGTTCTGGCACCCGGACGACGGTGTCTGCGGCGATGCCGGCTACCTCGAGGCGGATGTATCCGGCGCCGACGGCTCTCCGGACTGCTATGTCGATATAAATGATATTAAAAAATGCACCTGGTACTGGCTTTCACAGGATCAGGATTGCGATATAACCGGCCCGCAGCTCTCACCTGACGGGGTGGTAAATATTTATGACATTGCCGTCATTGCATCTCAATGGCTAAGATGCAATGACCCTCAGAACATTAATTGCTGGTAATTTTTATATGGAGCAGTAAAATGAATAAAAGAAAAGCATTTACACTAATCGAACTTCTTGTTGTTATCTCTATCATAGCACTTTTGATGGCGATCCTGATGCCGGCGCTTGCCCAGGTTCGCAAACAAGCCCGCCGTACTGTCTGTTCAACGAATCTGCATAACTGGGGTATCGCCCTCAACGCGTATTCGGCGGATAATAACGGCAAACTTCTAAGCTCGTATCGGCCGTCCTTGTATAATGGACCGATACCGGGGATAACTTTCCTCGTTAAGCAGACCGGCTATCACTGGACAAACAATTTATATATGGGTGCCATCACGCCGTATATCCCCGGTTTTGACCTGGATAAAAAGGAGTTCAGTCCGGCGTGGATTTGTCCCTCTGGTGCTTTGGATAAGACAAAATTGTTCACTGAGTGGAAATCGCACATGGACCAGTCGCCGGAGCAGCTCCAGCGTATCTGGTTCCCGACAAGCTACGCCTATTTCGCCAGAGCCGATCAGTGGGGCAAATACTGCACAGAGCCCCAGGAGCTGACCGGCAGACAACTCTCGAGTAACAAGATTGTCATGGCGGACAATATCTACCGCTGGCACGTGGACGGCTCGTGGTGGTATAACCACGGCAAGACCGGCGGCTCGGTTCATGATATCCGGTTCGGCAAAAATGTTGTCATTGGCGAGCCGCAGATTATAGGTAACAACCAGCTCTTCGGCGACGGGGCGGTTATATGGAAAAGCGAATCCGAGTTTGATCCGGAACTCATGGACAGGTGCGACCCGGACGTTCGACAAACATATTCATCAGGCACAACACCGAACCTGGGTGCGGATACGACGTTCTGGTAAAATCCAGCTCCGCGGCAATTACAGCATAGATGTTGTTTGTATTTTATTGGCTTTGAGTCTTATTTAATGGAAATTGTTTAAAGGCAGTGTAATGAAGACCATCTCACGCAGAGTATTTCTACGTTCGACCGCTGTAAGTGCGGCGGCATATAGTTTTCTTGGTTCCCAAACATCTCGAACTCTGGCCCGGGGCAAAAAAACAACGAAAGTAAGCGATGCCGCGGCTAAACTCGGCAAAGACGACCGGCGGCCAAATGTAGTGTTTGTTTTAGCCGATGATTTTGGATACGGCAGCCTCAACTGCACTGGCGCCGACCCTGCTCTTGTGAGAACGCCGAATATTGACCGGCTTGCCCGAGAGGGGATAAAATTCACACAGGCCAGCACAAATGTATCCCTTTGTTCGCCATGCAGATACAGCCTCATGACCGGCGAGTATCCCTGGCGTGAAGGCGGCCTGACGTACGGTGTGGTAGAGTTAAACGCGCCTCTCCTGCTCAAAACTGACCGCAGGTCGCTGGCCAACGTGTTTCAGGATAACGGCTACCAGACCGCGATGATCGGCAAGTGGCATTTAGGTTACGGAACTAAACAGACTACGCCGGAGACTTTTTCTAAAGACCTAAACCCCGGCCCGCTGGAGGTGGGTTTTGACTATCATTTTGGAGTTCCGCATAACCACGGAGCAATGCCTAATGTATATGTCGAGAATCACAGTGTTTACGGCATCCGCAGCGACAAAGTCTCGCCGTACAGCCGCTCATTCTACGGAGTGGAATACTGGGGGATTGACGCGCCGCAGCGTGTAGATGAAAACATAGAACAGGATTTGACTGACAAGGCGATCGACTGGCTCAGGCAGTGTGATAGAGAAAAGCCGTTCTTTATGTATTTCGCGGCAACGGCAATACACCATCCCATAACCCCCTCGCCGTATATGCGGGGCATGAGTGATTGCGGGCCTTACGGTGATTTTGTTCAGGATCTTGACCATTCAGTCGGCCAGCTCTTCCAGGCGCTTGAGTATATGGGCGTTGCCGATAATACGCTGTTTATTTTTGCCGGCGACAATGGCGGCGATCCCGGCCCTGCCAACGGCCCGGGCAGACGCGCCATGGCGGCAGGGTTTGATATAAACGCACCGTTCAAGGGGCATAAGCATACAATCTGGGAGGGCGGCCACCGTGTGCCCTTTATCGCCAGATGGCCCGGTTTCATACCTCAGTCAAGCAGCTCAGACGCGATTGTGAGCATGAATGATGTGTTCGCGACACTTGCCGAGCTTGTTGAAGGCCAACCGCCGCAGGGCGATGTAGCGCCGGACAGTTTCAGCTTTCTTGAAGCTATGCTAAAACCGGACGGGGCATCGGGCACAGGCAGAAAGTCGATAATAAACGGAAACCACGGCGGCATGTTAGCCATCCGCAGGGGCTCATGGAAGTATATTGAGGGCAAATACCCAGAGGCGACACCGAAAAACCGGCGGATTCCGGATAATATTACCCGGCCGCAGCTATACAACCTTGATAACGACATTAAAGAAGAGAAAAATGTGATTGAGCAATTCCCCGAAATTGCCGAGAAACTTCAGCTGGAGCTCGACGCTATCCGGGCCGGCAGCTCCGAAAGAGAGCTGATGAAAAACAAAGGTGCGGCTTTTAATCTGCCCGAATTCAATTAAAAACGTTTGAGACCTTTTAATCCAGCGGTTATTCTGTGTTTTTGCTTGATACAGTGTATTGTTGTAACCGCTCCATTATTCTTCACTTGTTTATCAATATTATACGAATGCCAAACAAGTGAAGAACGGCTCTGATGTGCGGTTTTGGTGGTATCCAGCCGTTTTCTGGTGTTTTTGTTGTGAGCCGCAGAAATCACCCCTCTTAAACCACAAAAATTCAAACACGCCTGTTACAATGTTTAGTAAAGCCAATAATAAAACTACAGAAAAGTCACACACACCGCCGCGGGGCAAACGGAATTGAGTTGTTATTGGCGATTTTTTCTTTATAATACAGCCGATAATCGCAGCCAGATGTCTGTGTTAATTATAATGATAAGTTTTATAAGAGTTTACGTATGATATTGCTTGAAACACAAGGCCTTGTCAAGATGTATTCCGGCAGGACAGTCGTTAATAAGGTTTCGATTGCGGTTGAAAAACAGTCCATCGTAGGTCTGCTCGGTCGCAACGGTGCCGGCAAGACGACGTCTTTCCGCATGTGCATCGGGATGGTAGTGCCGGAGGGGGGCAGTGTTATTTTCAACGGAAATGACATTACTAAAATGCCTATGTACAAACGTGCCAGGCTTGGTATGGGCTATCTCTCACAGGAGCCGAGTGTTTTTCAGCGCTTAACGGTACTTGAGAACCTGATGGCTGTTCTTGAAATAATGAAGCTGAAACGCTCGCAGATGCTTGAAAGGGCCGAGAGTCTGATAGAAAGGTTTGCCCTTACAGAGGTTATAAACAGTCAGGCGAGGTTTCTCTCCGGCGGTGAACGCCGCAAACTTGAGATCGCACGGGCAATGGTTACAGACCCTTCGCTGATACTGCTCGATGAACCATTCAGCGGGGTTGATCCGATAGCGGTGGAGGAGCTCCAGGAAGAAATAAAGAAACTTGTTGAAACCGGCGTGAGCATTCTGATAACTGACCATAATGTAGAACGTACACTTGAAGTCTCGGACAAGGCGTATATAATGGATCATGGCAAGGTCATAGCCTCAGGTGCCCCTGCGGAGATCATCAAAGATGAGCTGGTTCGCAAAAGCTATCTGGGCAGGACATTTAAAGGTGATGAATTCGATTAAGCAGAGTATCAATACAAAAAAAATGCAGAAAATAGATATAGATAAATGTAAACTGACTTTCTGGCCGGCGGATGTGCTCAAAAAACCGGCCGAGCCGGTAGAAGAGATTAACGAGAATATCCGGTCCTTCGTCTCTAAAATGATAGAGATAATGATTGAGTCCAAGGGTATCGGACTGGCAGCTCCGCAGGCCGGCGTCGGGCTGAACATATTTGTAGTCTCACTTGAGGGCACAGCCGAAGATGCCCGGGTATTCATAAATCCCGAGTTAAAACCGTTCGGCAAAACAACCGCCATGCAGGAGGGCTGCCTGTCATTCCCGGGCATGTACCCGACAATCAGACGGCCTTCCCATGTAAAGGTTACCGCCCTGGACGTTGAGGGAAACGAGTTCACCGAAGAAGCCGACGGCCTGTACGCCAAATGCCTTCAGCATGAATACGACCATCTCCAGGGCACAACCATAGCCCAGAGAATGGGTAAACTCGGGCGCATCAAATTCCGAGACCGGCTAAACGAGTTAGAAGAGAAGTACGGGGGCGATGCACAGTGAGGATAGTCTATCTGGGCTCAAGCCACTTTGGAGTGCACTGCCTTGAGATTCTCAAAGACAGCCGCCATGAATTGGCGCACATAATCACCCAGCCCGCGCATAAAGCCGGCAGGGGCAGGAAGTTAAAACCCACAGATGCCGCGGCTTGGGCAGCGGATAACAATATTGACTGCACAGAGGCGGCAGATATAAACTCGCCGGAAATCATGGATCTGGCAAGCTCTCTAAATCCGGATATCTACGTTGTTATAGCGTTTGGCCAGAAAATCAGCCAGGGGTTCATCTCTACAGCCCGCTACGGCGCGATAAACGTCCACGCGTCCCTGCTGCCCAAATACAGGGGTGCTGCTCCGATTAACCGTGCAATTGTCGAGGGTGAGACTGAGACGGGTGTTACGATAATCACGCTCGCAGAGAAGATGGATGCCGGCAAGATGCTCGGCAAATCGGTTATACCCATAGAGCCCGATGATAACGCCCAGACAATACATGACAAATTAGCTCTTATCTCCGCGCCGCTGCTGCTCAAAACGCTCGACGATATTGAGTCCGGCACCGCCGTCTATGAAAATCAGGACGAGAGCAAGGTAACCTTCGCCAAGAAACTGCAGAAATCTGACGGCAATATCAACTGGCAGCAGCCTGCTGAGGCAATCTGCCGGCATATTCGCGGCTTCTGGCCGTGGCCGGGGGCTTTTACGAATTACGTTGTAGCTAAAACCGGCAGGTGTTACAAGCTCACGATTGCAGACGCGGCTGTCGCTGATGATGACCCGAACGTTGAGACACGGGTTCCGGGCCGCTTTGATACCAATATGAATGTAATCTGCGGAGAGGGCACCCTCAAGATAAAATCCGTAAAGCCCGCCGGCAGCAGACGAATGGATTTTCAGGCGTTTCTCAATGGCCGCGAAACCGGCCCGGATGATCTTTTTATGGATGTAGGTTTTTAATGGAGGTTAAAAATGCCTCTTAGCCCGCGGCAGGCATCAGCAAAACTGCTTTCTGAGCTGGATTTTTCCAAGATTAACGTATCCGGGCTTCTCGAGCTCTATTCAGGCAGGGTCACAGACCAAAAACTCCTCACTGAGCTGGTTTATGGTGTTGTGAGAAATACACACATGCTTGATGCCGTCATAGAAAAATCCGCATCAATAAATAAGAATAAGTGCAAAGCGTTTGTGATGAATCTTTTACGCGGCGGCTGTTATGAAATGCTCTTTTGCGGCGGCCAGCCTCTTTACGCGACGGTAAACGAAACGGTAAAAGCGGCAGGCAAAAGACGAGAGCGGGGATTCGTAAATGCCGTGCTGCGCAACATATCCAGAAATATAGATGGGTTTGTAAGTATTGAAGAGCCGGATACATTCAGTTCGCGGCGTGTTCCGGTTGATGCCGGCAATAGTGTTATCTTCAAATCCGATGTATTCCCCGACTCGCATAAAGACAAGGCCGGCTGGATTTCACAGGTCTTTAGCCTTCCCCGATTCGCTGTTGAGGGCTGGATAAAAGATTATGGTTTTGACAAGACAGTGAGCATTGCTTTGGGGCTTAACCGCAGGCCGTCGATTTACCTGAGGGCCAACCGGTTAAAAACAGACGCTCAATCTCTGTGCGAGCTCATGCGTGAAAGGGGTATTCACGCAGAGAAGGTGACTTGTACTGAAGAGGGTGAAGAGTGGTTTGGTGATTTTATATCGGTCGTTTCGCCCGGGCGGGTGAGTTCGCTGCCCGGTTTTGACGAGGGCCTCTTTACCGTGCAGGATTTAACCGCCGGCCGGCTCGCCCATATAATAGCCCCCAAGCAAGATGATATTATCGTTGATCTCTGCGCTGCCCCCGGGACTAAAACAACTCATCTTGCTGAGTTGATGTCAGGAAAAGGCAAAATTTACGCTGCTGATATCAACCCGACACGTGCAGAGAAAATAATTCCCGCCGCTCAGCGCCTTGGCCTACAAAATATAGAAGTTATGGATTATCAGAGCCTGTTGTCATCGATTCCTGAGATAAAACCCAGTATAATATTGCTTGATGTTCCCTGTTCAAATACCGGTGTAATGGCCAGGCGGACAGAGCTTCGTCACAGGCTGAGTGAAAAGGGCATCAAGTCGCTGATAAAAACCCAGCTGAATATCCTTCAAACCGCCGCGGATAAGCTGAATTATCCATGCAGATTGTGCTACAGCACCTGTAGTATCTCAAAAATGGAGAATAAAAGGGTTATTGAACAGTTTATCACCAAAAATCATAGTTGGAAACTTACCTGTGATTCATTGACGCTGCCGTCTTGTTTAAATCCCGATTTTGACGGTGGTTATGTTGCTTTGTTGTCTCGGTAATCTGCTTTTTGAGCGGGTTTTCCGCAACTCGTTTCCACAGGTTTTCCACATGTTGCCTTTACGGTGTGCAAAACCTGTCCATAAAAATTTTTTTTCATGTGTAAATTACTGTATCCTCTCCATATGTAGTATGTGGAAAGATTATCCCAATAAAGCCTGTTGCAAACATCTCTGTTTTTCATAACATCAGTGCTGTAATTAGAGGACATTTGATACAAGAAAAACGGTAAGTAACTTGATTCAACAAACTGCGAAAATATCAACACTCGCCGCGTTTAGAAACTCCCTCAAAAAGAGGGTCGGAGAACAAAAAGTCTCGACCTGGTTTGGAAAGAAAACCGGT